>JBEDUQ010000151.1:0-28902 GCA_040414855.1 Actinomycetota bacterium | reverse complement strand
TGGTCCCGCTGGCACCGCTGTCGGACGCCGAAGTCGGCGAGCTGGTCGCGGCGACCATTGGTCGCGACGCCGATCCCGGCCTGGTCGAGGAGATCCGGGCGCGAGCTGGCGGCAACCCGTTCTTCGTGCGCGAGCTGTCGCGGCTGCTGCTCGCGCGCGGCGCCGACGCCGGACTCCCGATCGGCGTCACCGAGGCGGTGGAGCGGCGCCTGGAACGGCTCGGTCCCGACGTCGGCAATGCCCTGCGGGCAGCGGCCCTGATCGGGACCGAGGTGCCCGCCTCATTGCTGGCCCGGGTCGTCCGGTTGCCCGACAGCGCGGCGACCGACCTGCTCGACGAGGCGGTGCGCGCGCAGGTGCTGGTGGCGCCGAGCGAGCCGCTCGCCCCCTACCGGTTCGCCCACGACCTCTTCCGGGAGGCGATCGACCAGCGGCTCGACGCCGCGTCCCGGGCAGCGATCCACCTGGAGATCGCGCTGGTGCTGGAAGCGGTCCGCGAGGCCGGCGGCACGGTCCCGGCGGCGCGGCTGGCGCGGCACTACCTGCTCGCGGCCGGCGCCGGGAGCCATGAGCCGGTCGTGCCGCGCGCGGCGGTGCGCTGGTCGAGGCGCGCCGCCGCGGAGGCGTCGCGCCGGCTGGCCCACGACGAGGCCGCGCTGCACTGGACCAACGCGCTGGCGATCCTCGACGTGGCGCGGGCGGGCGGGCCGGCGACGCGGGTCGGGATCCTGCTCGAGCTCGGCGCTGCCCACCGCCGAGCGGGCGACGTCGCCGCGGCGAGAGACGACTACCTGCGCGCCGCCGACCTCGCCCGCCGGTCCCAGAGCGCGACCGCGCTCGCCAACGCGGCGCTCGGGCTGCACGCCATCGGCACCCGCTCGATGCAGCCCGCCGACGAGCTGGTCACGATCCTCGAGGAGTCGCTGAGCGCGCTCGCCACCATCCCCGAGCACGCGGACGCCGGCAGGCTCCGCGCGCTGGTGCTGGCCAGCCTCGCGCGGGTGCTCGCCTGGTTCGGCCACGACCTGCCGCGCTCCAGGTCGCTCGCGGAGGAGGCGGTCCTCACCGCCAGGAACTCGGCCAAGGGGGCCACCACCGCGACCTGCCTGCTCGCGCTCCACAACGTGATCTGGGGACCGGGGACGGCCGTCGAGCGGCTCCAGCTCGCCGACGAGGTCATCGAGCTCGCGGGCGGCGCCGGGGACGGCGAGCTGGTGGTCGAGGCGCGCCTGCTCCGGGTTGCCGACCTGCTGGAGCTGGGCGATCCGGCCTACCGGACCGCGATGGCGGAGTTCCTGGCGGCCGCCGAGGGCCTGCGGCAGCCGCGGCTGCGCTACCTCGCGCTCTCGCGGCGGGCGACGCTGGCGATCATGTCCGGCGAGCTGGCCGAGGCCGAGCGGCTGATCGCCGAGGCCGCGGCCCTGGGAGCCGAGATCGGCGAGCCCGACCGCATCGGCGTGGAGCTGGAGCAGCGCTGGGAGCTGCGCAGCGTCCAGGGCCGCCGAGCGGACCTGGAGCACGACCTCGACCTCTCCATGCTGCCGGCCCGGGACTCGCTCCAGGCCCGCGGGATGCACGCGCTGGCGCTGGTCGAGCTCGGCGAGCTGGAGGAGGCGGCGGCGGTCATCGGCCCGCCGGACGACCTGCGGCCGGACGAGCTTCCCCGCGACTACGCCTGGACCGTCCAGCTCGCGTACGCGGCCGAGCTCCTCGCGGTCCTCGGCGAGATCCCCGCTCGGCTCCGCGTCTACGAGGCGCTGGCCCCGCTGGAGGGCGGCGCGGCGGTGATCGGGGCCGCGGTCGCCTTCAAGGGCGCGGTCGGCCACCACCTGGGTCTGCTGGCCGCCGCGGTCGGGCGCCGGGACCGCGCGATCGCCCATCTCGAGCGCGCGGTCGAGGTCCAGGAGGCGCTCGGCGCAAGGGCGTGGGCGCTGCGCAGCGCCTACGAGCTGGGGCGGCTGCTCGGCGAGCTTCCCGAGACGGCGGAGCGGAGCCGGTCGATGCTCGCGGAGGTGGCCGCGACCGCCGAGCGCATGGGCCTCGGCCTCGCCGGGCTGGCAAGGGCCGCCGCCGAACCCACCGAGCCCACCGAGCCTCCGTTGGAGGCACGGCCCGTGGAAGGGCGGCCCGTGGAGGCGCGGCCGGCCGACGCGCGACGGCCGGGCCGGGCGGCCGGCACCTTCCGGCGGGACGGGTCGCTGTGGACGCTGGGCCTGCACGGCGACAGCGTGCGCATGCGCGACGCCAAGGGCCTGGCCGACATCGCCACGCTGCTGGCCCGCCCCGGCCGCGAGGTCAGCGCCGCCGACCTGGTGGCCGCGTCGGGCGCCGCCGAGGCGGCCACCGCGGACCTGTCGCTCGGCGCCGACCAGGTGCTCGACGAGCGGGCCCGCCGCCAGGTGCGCGAGCGGCTCGCCGACCTCGAGGCGGAGATCGACAAGGCCGAGAGCTGGAGCGACCCCGAGCGGGCCTCGCGGGCGCGGGCCGAGCGCGACGCGCTGGTCGACGAGCTGGCCGCGGCCACCGGGCTCGGCGGCAGGTCGAGGCGCCTCGGCGACCAGTCCGAGCGCGCGCGCAAGGCGGTGACCGCCCGGATCCGCGACGCCATCGACCGGATCGAGCGGGCCCATCCCGGGCTCGGCGCGCACCTGCGGTACTCGGTCACCACCGGCGGGCGCTGCGCCTACTCCCCCGCCGCCCCGGTGGACTGGGAGCTGTAGCCGGCCTGGCACCTTCTGGCGATCTGTAGCGCCCTCCCGTACGAGGACGCCCGCGGCGGGCGGCAATGGAGACGGGAGGACCGGATGCGCGACGTGATCGTCGTCGGGGCCAGGGTGGCCGGCTCGTCCACGGCGATGCTGCTGGCAAAGCAGGGCCTTGACGTGCTGGTGACGGACAGGGCGAGCTTCCCGAGCGACACCCTGTCGACCCACCAGGTCCAGCTCCCCGGGTCGGCCAGGCTGCGGCGCTGGGGCCTGCTCGACCGTGTGACCGCCTCCGGCACGCCGCCCGCCCGCCGGGTCCGCTTCCACACCGGCGAGGTGGTGCTCGATGGCCGCTTCCCGAGCTTCGAGGGCGTCGACGCCGTCTACAGCCCGCGCCGCACCGTCCTCGACGCGATCCTGGTCGACGCGGCGCGCGAAGCCGGCGCCGAGGTGCGCGAGGGCTGCACCGTGGACGAGCTCGTCGTCGCCGGCGACGGCCGGGTCACCGGCGTCCGCGGCAGGGACCGCGACGGCACCCGGTTCAGCGAGGAGGCCCGACTGGTCGTCGGCGCCGACGGCAAGCGCTCGCTGGTCGCCAGGACGGTCGGCGCGGCCTCGTACCGCGAGAAGCCGCCGCTGTCGATGGCCTTCTACACCTACTGGGAGGGCGTCGACTCCCAAGGCGGCGAGCTGTACGGATTGCCGGGCCGCGCGGTCGGCGCGTGGCCGACCAACGACGGACTGACGATGACCTACGTGGCGTGGCCGGTCGCGAAATTCGAGCGGTTCCGCGCCGACGTCGAGGGGAATTTCCTGCGGACGCTCGACCAGGCCGGCGACCTCGGTGAGCGGGTGCGGTCCGGGAGGCGGGCCGAGCGGTTCCGTGGCAGCCCCGACCTGCCGAATTTTCTCCGCGAGCCGTACGGCCCCGGCTGGGCGCTGGTCGGCGACGCGGGGCTGGTGATGGACCCGATCACCGGGCAGGGCATCGCCGACGCCTTCAGGGACTCCGAACTGCTCGCCGAGGCGGTCGAGGCGGGCTTCGGCGGCCGGCGGCGGATCGAGGAGGCGATGGCGGACTACCAGCGCCGGCGGGACCATGCCGTGCTGCCGATGTACGAGTTCACCACCGGGCTGGCGGCGCTGGCCCCGCCGCGACCCGAGGCGGCCGCGCTGTTCGAGGCCATCGCCGGGCGCCAGGAGGAGATCGACCGCTTCCTCGGTTCGCTCACCGGCGCGATCCCGATGCGCGAGTACATGTCGCCGGGCAACTTGATGCGGATCATCGGCCTGCGGCGCATGGCCGGCATGATGGTGAGCCGACTGCTGCCAGCCCGGAGCCGCGCCGCGACGGTGACGGCGAGGCGGGCGGATTGATCTCGATGCGATCACGATTTGACTACGGTTGGTCTATCTCCTAGGGTGTCCGGGTCATCCCCCAGTGACGTTGACGCATCCCCCACAGGTCCCCACCTGCGGCGTCAACGAGCGCAATTCGTCCGGCCAATGTCGCGTACCCGGGCGCGATTTTCTTCGCCCACTCCCCCTGGGTTCGCGACCCGATTTCCGCCGTAACTGGAGCAGTGTGTCTGGTCAAGCCCCGGTCGGTCATTCGGTCGTCTCGCGGCGGAGCCCCCACGCCTGGACGCGCGAGCCGGCTCCGGTCCACGCGCCGGTCTTCGACGATGAGGCGCCGGTCGTCCCGCCGCGCCGGCGGCCGCTCCTCCCAGCGAGCGACGACTGGCGCCGCCCGCTGCTGCGGCAGCCGCGCTTCGTCCTCGCCGTCCTGCTGGCGACGCCGGCGATCGCCGGCGGACTGGCGGTGCTGTGGCTGTGGTGGCGCGGCGAGCCGGGGCTCGGCATCGACAGCCTCCCTGGCGGGCTGATCGTCGGCGGCAGGATCACCGGGCTGCTCGGCGGCTACCTGCTGCTGCTCGAGGTCGCGCTGATGGCCCGGGTCCCGTGGCTGGAGCGGCGCATCGGCTCGGACTGGCTGTCGCGGTTGCACCGCTGGCTCGGGACCTATCTGCTGACCATGCTGGTCGCCCACGCCGTCCTGCTGATCGCCGGGCTGACGCTGCTGGACCAGGTCCCGTTCGCCGTCGAGACCGGGACGGTGGTGCTGACCTATCCCGACGTGCTGATGGCGACCGTGGCGCTCGGGCTGCTGGTGCTGCTGGCGTCGACCTCCGCCAGGGCGATCCGCCGCAGGCTCAAGTACGAGTCGTGGCACTTCATCCACATGTACGCCTACCTGGCCGTGGCGCTGGCGTTCACCCATCAGCTGGTGCTGGGCACCGACCTCCAGGACCACAACGCCAGGGTCGTGTGGACCGGGGCGCACGTGCTGGTCGCCGCGTGCCTCCTGCACTTTCGGATCTGGCGGCCGCTGAAGCTCACCTTGCGGCATCGCATGCGGGTGCACAGCGTGGTTCCTGAGGCCGACGGCATCATCTCGATCTACATCAGCGGCCGCCGCCTCGACCTGCTGCGGGCCGAGGCCGGCCAGTTCCTCCGCTGGCGCTTCCTCACCGGGCACATCTGGGTGCAGGCGCACCCGTTCTCGCTCTCCGCCGCGCCGACGCGCCGGATGCTGAGGATCACCGTCAAGGTGGTCGGCGACCACACCAGCGCGCTCCAGGGCCTGCGACCGGGGACCAGGGTGATCGCCGAGGGGCCGTACGGCGCGCTCACCGGCATACAGCGGACCCGCCGCCGGGTCCTGCTGATCGGCGGCGGGATCGGGATCACCCCGATGCGGGCCCTGCTTGAGGCGATGCCGGGCGGTCCGGGCGACATCGCGATGGTGTTCCGCGGCGCCTCCTCGGAGGGCGTGGTCTTCCGGCGCGAGCTGGAGGAGCTCGCCTCCAGGCGCCGGGCGATCGTCCACCTGGTCCTCGGGCCGCGCGTGAACTGCTGCTCACGGCACGACGCGCTGTCCGCCAAGCGGCTGCGGACGCTGGTGCCCGACGTCGCCCGTCGGGACGTCTACCTCTGCGGGCCGGCGGGATTGCTGGAGACCACCCGCGAGGCGCTCCGCGACGCGGGCGTGCCTCGCCGCCGGATCCACATCGAGCGGTTCGACTACTGACGGAGGCGACCTGTTGACCCGCGCGCTGCTCTGCCTGGTTGCCACCGCCTGCGCCCTGGTCCTGCTGCTCACCTACCGGGTGCCCAAGGTCCCGCTGGCCGCGCCGGTCGACCGGTCGGTCGCCGCATCCCCGCCGCCGAAGGCGGCCGGCGCCGGCGCCAAGCCCACCGGCGCCAGTCCGGCCAGCAGCGAGCCTCCCGCGCGCTGGGCGCTCTCGGACCGTGGCGAGCTCCAGGTGATCGGGCCGCCGGTCGGCTGGTCATACGGGCACGTGCAGGTCAAGGTCACGCTCGAGGGCTCGCACATCATGGACGTCGCCGTGGTCGACCTGGCCACCACCAACCCGGTCTCTCGCTACCGCAGCCAGGCTGCCGTTGCCAGGCTGCGCGGCAGCGTCCTCGAGGACCAGGGCGCCGACGTCGATGTGGTGACCGGCGCCACCTACACCAGCGACGCCTACCTCCGCTCGCTCCAGGCCGCACTGGACATGGTCCATGGCACGCTCCCGAGCCGCTGACCGCGCGGGAGCCTTCCGGGGCCAGCCGGGACCCCGGCCCCTCGGTGCTCCGGGCACCTCGGGCGACAGGGGGCGCGCGGGCAAGGCGGCCGGGGACCTTTGCGACGCGGGGGCCGTCCGCGGCTGGGTCGAGCAGATCATGGGCACCGCGATCAGCATCGCCGTCTGGACCGAGCCCGGCGCGTGCGACCAGGACGACATGACCGTCGCCGCGGCGGTCGAGCGGGCTTTCGCCGAGCTGCGGCGCGCCGACGAGCGGTTCTCGCCGTTCAAGGCGGAGAGCCAGGTCAGCCGCCTCCGCGACGGCTCGATCCGGCTCGAGGACTGCGACCCCGAGGTCCGCGAGGTGCTCGCCCTCTGCGAGCTTCTGCGCCGCGACACCGGCGGCTACTTCGACGCCTACGCCGCCGGACCGGACCGGCTCGACCCCTGCGGGGTGGTCAAGGGCTGGGCGGCGGAGCGGGCCTCGGACCTGCTCTTCCAGGCCGGACTCACGGACCACTACGTCAACGCCGGCGGCGACGTGCGCCTGCGCGGCCAGCCCGGCCCAGACCGGCTCTGGCGAATCGGCATCGCCGACCCGCACCGCCCCGGGGAGCTGATCGCCACCATCCAGGGCAGCGACCTGGGGATCGCGACCTCGGGGATCGCCGAGCGGGGCGCGCACGTGCTCGACCCGGTTCGCGGCGAACCCGCCGTGGAGCTGGCCAGCGTGACCGTGGTGGGGCCGAGCCTGACCCTGGCCGACGCCTACGCCACCGCGGCGGTCGCGATGGGACCGGCCGCCCTGAACTGGCTCCGCGGGCTCGACGGCTACGAGGCGCTCGTCGTGAGCGCGGACGGTCTGACCAGCAGGACCTCAGGGTTCCCGTAGGTCGCATAGTCAGCGCTTGGTCACTTCCGGCCAGCCCCCCCGGACCCTCGGAACCATTCCGATTCGGAACCGGCCGAGTTAGCCTTGAGCCTGTAGCTGCCGACCAGACCCGGATCTGCCGATATGGAGAGAAGGGAGGTTCGCTGCTTCCGGCAGGCCGACCGGACAACCGCCGAATGGCGCCAGTCGTCGGGGCGGGCGCCGCCGAGGAGTGAGGCGGATGAAGGACGGACACTTCGTTTTCGACGCACACAGCGGCTACTGGGACGCAAGCGCGGAGAACTGCAAGAACCGGTTCGGCGATGCGTTCATCGAGACCTTCTACGCGTTCCACACCGGCCTGAATCCACCCGAGCCGAAGTGGACCATGGACTACGAGAAGCAGTTCCGGAAGGTCGACCCGGAGTGGTACCTCGAGGAGATGTTCGTCAAGGGCGACGCGGACATGTCGATCCTGTCGACCCAGGTCCTCTCGGACTTCTACTACACGGGGTTCGTCAACCCGGAGCGCAACGCGCAGCTCGCCGGCCGCTATCCCGACCGGATCATCCCGCTGGGCGGCGTTGACCCACGGATGCCGAACGCGGTCGAGGAGGTCGAGCGGCAGATCACCGAGCTGGGGATGCGCGGGTTCAAGTGGTACACGGCCGAGTGGCGCGGCGAGTCGCGCGGCTGGAAGGCCAACGACCCGATGGTCTACCCCTGCTACGAGAAGGCGCTGGAGTTTGGCGTCACCAACCACTTCTTCCACAAGGGCCCGGCGGTCGAGCCGCTGTCGATGGAGAAGTTCGACGTCCGCGACATCGACGAGCCGGCCTGGCTGTACCCGGAGATGAACCTGATCATCGACCACTGCGGCGCGCCCAGGGTCGAGGAGTTCTGCTGGATCGCCACCCGCTGCCCGAACGTCTACGCGGGTCTCGCGGTGGTGCTGGCGTTCATCCACAACCGTCCGCGCTGGTTCGCCGAGACCATGGCCAACCTGCTGTTCTGGCTCGGCCCCGACCGGATCGTCTACGGGACCGACTTCCCGATCTGGTACCCGCACTGGCAGCTCGACGACTTCATGGCGTTCGAGCTCCCCGAGGACCTGAAGCAGCAGTACGGGGTCGACCTCGACCTCGACACCAAGCAGAAGATCATCGGCGGCAACATCGCCCGGCTGTACGGCATCGACGTCGACGAG
Source organism: Actinomycetota bacterium (assembly GCA_040414855.1). GTDB lineage: Bacteria > Actinomycetota > CALGFH01 > CALGFH01 > CALGFH01 > DASVXQ01. The sequence goes on along the minus strand of JBEDUQ010000151.1, from coordinate 20,529 downwards.
AAGCTCAACGCGCTCGCCAAGGACGAACTGTCGGTCCGCAGGGAGGAGTACCGGGCCACCCGGCCGGCGACCGAGACGGGCCTGGCCGGCACCGAGTCCCGATGAGCGCGGGCAGGGCCGCCCGGGTCGAGGTCGACCCGGAGCGGGTGCTGCGCGTCGCCGGTGCGGTGAAGGACCCCGAGGTGCGGACCTCGATCGCCGAGCTGGGCCTGCTGGACGGGGTCGAGGTGGATGGCGGCCGGGTGACGGTGCGCTTCCACCTCACCTCGCCGCTGTGCCCGGCCAAGTTCGCCGGCGGCATCGGCCAGGAGATCCGCAGGCGGGTGGGCCGGCTGGAGGGGGTGGAATCGGTCGAGGTCGTCCTCGGTGACCACTTCATGGCCGCCGAGCTGCACAAGCTGATCAACGAGGGTGACCGTTCGGCGGCGACCAGGGGGGTGCTGGGATGACCGACCCCGCCAGGGTGCTCGCAGGCCGGCGCGAGCTGTCCCTGCTGGAGCTGCCGAGCGTCCGGCGCATGGCGGACCTGTTGGCCTCCCGCTGTCGCGAGCCGTCGTGGGTGCGGACGCTGGTCCCGGCGCTCGACCGCTTCCGGGCACTCACCAGGACCGGCGACCTCGAGGGGCTGCTGGCCCGCGCCCGCGGCGACCCGACCGTCGCCGAGCGCGCGCTCGGCGAGTTCGCGGTCGCGCTCCACGGCCGCACCGATGCCGCGGTCGCAGGCCTGGCGATTGCGCCCAAGGTGTGGTTCCGGCTCGGCGGGGTGATGGTGCCGTGGCGGCAGCTTCCCGCCGTGGCGGAGTCGAGGCGGCTCCCGGTCGAGGGGATGCCGGACGGGGCCGAGCGGGTGGTGCTGCTCGCCCCGGTCGGCAGCGGCCTCCACGTCGCCGAGCTGCTGCGGCTGCGGGTCGGCGACGTCGGCTCGCTGGACGGCGACTGCCGGCTGCTCCCCGACCCGGCCGCGGAGCCGCTGGCGGTCCGCTACCGGCAGCTCCGCGGCGGGCCGGCGGAGCGGATCACCTTCCTGTCGTTCGCCGCGCGCGCCGCGATGGTCGACCACCTGGAGCGGCGCCGGCGCGACGGGCTCGACGTGGGCGCCGGGGCGCCGCTGGTCGCCGGGCCGGATGGCCGCACGCCGAGCCGTGCCAGCGTCGCCAGCGCGCGGCGCCGCGCCAACGCGGTGATCCGCAGCTCCAGCGCGCTCAACGTCGAGCTGTGCCGCAAGACCGGCGAGTTCTTCCGCGAATGGGGCCTGCCCGGCTCCCGGTTCGTGCCGATCGAGCCCAGCGGGCAGCCGCCCGCGCCCGTTCCTGAAGATGGAGGTGCCCCGTGAAGGCCGTCCGGCTGCACGAGTACGAGCAACGCCCGGTGGTCGAGGAGGTCCCGGAGCCACAGATCACCGACCCGCTCGACGTCATCGTCAGGATCGGCGGCGCCGGGCTGTGCCGCACCGACCTGCACATCGTCGAGGGCCAGTGGGCCGACCGCTCCGGGGTGAAGCTCCCCTACACGCTCGGGCATGAGAACGCCGGCTGGGTCCAGGAGGTGGGCTCGGCGGTGACCAACGTGGCGCCGGGCGACACCGTGATCCTGCATCCGCTGGTCACCTGCGGGCTGTGCAGGGCCTGCCGCGCCGGGGACGACATGCACTGCGCCTCCGGGCGGTTCCCGGGCATCGACTCCGACGGCGGCATGGCCGGGCTGCTCAAGACCGGCGCGCGGGCCTGCGTCAAGCTCGACCCGTCGTTGCAGCCCGCCGACGTCGCGGCGCTGGCGGACGCGGGGCTGACCGCCTATCACGCGGTCAAGAAGGCCGCGCCGCTCTTGTACCCGGGCGCGACGGTGGTGTCGATCGGCGCCGGCGGGCTCGGCCACATCGGCATCCAGTCGCTGGCGGCGCTGACCCCGGCGACCCAGATCGTGGTCGATCCCTCGGAGGGCGCGCTGGAGCTGGCCAGCACGCTCGGGGCCGACCACACGGTCGTCGCCGACGGCACCCAGGTCCAGCAGGTCATGGACCTCACCGACGGCCAGGGCGCCGACGTGGTGATCGACTACGTCGGCGAGAAGGGCGCCGAGGCCGACGCCTGGCGGATGACCCGGCGGGCCGGCTCGCACTTCGTGGTCGGCTACGGCGGCACCGTGCAGGTCCCGACCATCGACGTCATCTCGACCGAGCGGAACGTCATCGGCAACCTGGTCGGCACCTTCAACGACCTGGCGGAGCTGATGGTGCTCGCGGCCCAGGGCAAGGTGCAGCTGCACACCAGGACCTACCCGCTCGACCAGGCCAACGCGGCCATGGACGACCTGGACGCCGGCCGCCTGCGGGGTCGCGGGATCCTGGTCCCGTAGCGGTCGCGGTCGGTCGGGGTCGGTCGGGGTCGCCGCCGCCCTCAGCGTTCGCCGGCGCGCCTGGCTCGTCGGCCGGCGCCCTCAGCCCTCGCCGGAGCCTTGGCGAGCTCGCCCGACCGGGAGCCCGGCCGCCCGTGTGACCGACGCGATCAGCGCCCACACGGCGGCCGGGTCCTCGACGTGGGCGTTGTGGCCGAGGCCATCCAGCTCGCGGACCGGGCAGCCGATCGCGCGCAGGTCGTCGGCGCTCACCATGTGATCGCCAGCGCCTCTGGCCAGGGTGACCGGCGCGGGCGAGGCCGCCAGCGCGGCGTCGAGGTCGGGCCGGCCGACCCCGAACGCGGCCGGGTCGAAGGCGAGCCGCCAGCCCTCCGGGGTCTCGGCGACGCCCGAGCCCACCAGCGCGCCCTCGTGCCCGGCGATGCCGTCGAGCCCGACCGAGCGCAGGTAGCGAGTGGCCGCCTCCTCGCGGGTGCCGAACAGACGCGCCGGCTGCTCCGCGCGGCGGCGCATGCCGTCGAGCTCCTCGTCGCTCCAGCGCACCTTGATGCCGACGCCGACCACGGCAGCGACCTGGAGCCCGAACCGCTCGGCGGCGAGCAGGATGCCGATGAAGCCGCCCATCGAGTGGCCCGCGACCACCACCGGCCCTCGGCGGTCGCCAACGTGGCCGCGCTCACCGTCGTGGCCCCCGTCGATGCCGTCGCGCAGCGCGGAGGCGACCTCCGCCGCGTGCGCCTCGTAGGTGTAGCGGTCGAGTGGCGCGGAGCGCCCGTGGCCCGGCAGGTCGACCAGCACGACCGTCCCCGGCCAGCCGCCGCCGATGGCGACCTCGGCGGTGCCGCGCCAGACCTCCCCGGTGGCGCCAAGGCCGTGCAGCAACAGCAGCACGGGCGCCCCGTCGCCGGGCTCGCCCGGCTCGCCGAGCTCCTCGTGCCACAGGACCGGTCGCTTCGTGTCCACTGGCCGCTCCTCTCGCCGGGGACTGGAGCGTAACCCGGGCGGGGCCGGCGTCGACACCGCGGTGCCCGCGCGGTCTACTACCGTCGTGGACACCGAGCTGATCTACGACCCCGACACGTATGTGAGCGGGGTGCCGTACGAGGCGCTGGAGAGGCTGCGCGAACAGTCGCCGGTGGTGCGGGTGGCGGAGCCACCGGTCGGCCAGTGGGCGGGCGGCCCGGGCTTCTGGGCGGTGCTGCGACACGCCGAGGTCCGCGAGGTGCTGCGGTCGCCGAGACGGTTCTCGTCCAACCTTGGCGCCACGCAGATCCGCGACCCCGCCACGCCCGCCGACCTCGCCTACGTCCGCCGCATGATGCTGAACATGGACCCGCCCGACCACTCGCGGCTGCGCGGGCTGCTGGCGAGGGCGTTCACCCCGCGGGCGGTCGCGCTGCTGGTCGAGCGCATCCGCGGCCACGCCGAGCGGCTGGTCGACGCGGTCGCCGACCGCGGCGAGGCCGACTTCGCCAAGGAGGTCGCCGCCGACCTGCCGCTGCTGACGCTCGCCGACGTCTTCGGGATCCCGGCCTCTGACCGCTGGCTGATGTTCGACTGGAGCAACCGGGTGATCGGCTACCAGGACCCGGAGTACGCCGTCAGCGCCGCCTTCGACGCCGGCGGCGGCACCGAGATGGCGCGGCGGGCGGTCGCGCTGCGGCCCGAGCCGGGGCCGGACGGGCGCATGCCCGACCCGCGCACGCGCGGCGGCATGCCCGACCTGTACGCCTACGCGCACGAGCTCGGCGAGCACAAGCGCGGCAACCCAGGCGACGACGTCATGTCGATCCTCATGCGCCAGGTCGACGACCGCGGCGGCCGCGTCGGCGTCGAGGAGTTCGAGAACCTCTTCTGGCTGTTCTCGGTGGCCGGCAACGAGACCCTGCGCAACGGCCTGCCCGGTGGGATGCTGGCGCTGCTCCAGCACCCCGACCAGTACCGGCGGCTGCGCGAGGACCGCGCCCTGCTCGCCGTCGCGGTCGACGAGATGCTCCGCTGGTGGACGCCGGTGATGCACTTCCGCCGCACGGCCACGGCCGACACCGAGCTGGCCGGCGTGCCGATCGCCGCCGGGGACAAGGTGGTGGTGTGGTTCTCGTCGGCGAACCGCGACCCCGGCGTCTTCGCCGACCCCGACCGCTTCGACGTCGGACGCGTGCCGAACGACCACCTGACCTTCGGCCACGGCCCCCACTTCTGCCTTGGCGCGCACCTCGCCCGCGAGCAGATGCGCGCGCTGTTCGAGGCGGTGCTCGACCGCATGGCCGACCTCGAGCTGGCCGGCGAGCCGTCGCGGCTGCGGTCGAACTTCCAGAACGGCGTCAAGCACCTGCCGATCCGCTGGCGGCCACGCCGGGCGGCCTGAGGTCGAAGGTCCGAGGTCGAAGGTCCGAGGTCGGCTCCCCGGGCGGTGATGCCGATCCTGAGGCCGTCCCTGCGCCGAACGAATGGTGGCGAACCGGCGAAGGTACGTAGACGGAACGCATACGCAATTTACGGATTCGTCGGCGATGTAGATACTCCACCGGGAAGCCGCGCGCCCTGCGTCGGCGACGGAACGCTCGGCACGGGAGGCCGCCATGCTCGCCGGATCCATTCGACGCCGCCGCGCGAACGCGGCCTCCATCGTGGCGCTGCTCGCGCTTGCCGTGGTCGTAGGGCTGCCCGGCCGGGCGGCGGCGGCGCCCGCGACCGTGGCGATCAGCCAGGTCTACGGCGGCGGCGGCAACACCGGCGCGCCGTTCACCAACGACTTCATCGAGCTGTTCAACCGCGGCACCGCGCCGGCCTCGCTGGCCGGCTGGTCGCTCCAGTACACCAGCGCGACCGGCACCGGGAACCTCGGCGCGAACGCCGCCCAGCTCACCGAGCTGCCGGCGGTCACGCTCGCCCCCGGCCAGTACCTGCTGGTCGAGGAAGCGTCGAACGCCACGGTCGGCGACCCGCTGCCGGCGCCGGACGTCACCGACGTCACCCCGATCAACATGAGCGCGACCGGCGGGAAGGTCGCGCTGGTCGACGGCACCACCTCGCTCGGCTGCAACGGCGGCTCCACCCCCTGCGCGCCCAGTGCGCTGGCCCGCATCTTCGACCTGGTCGGCTACGACGGCGCCAACTTCTTCGAGGGCTCCGGGGCCGCGCCGGCCGCCAGCAACACTACCGCCGTGCTGCGGCTGGCGGGCGGCTGCCAGGACATCGACGACAACGCCGCGGACTTCGCCGCCGGGGCGCCGACCCCGCGCAACACCGCCACCACGCCCAACCCCTGCTCGACCAACCAGCCTGTGGTCGCAAGCTGCGACGGCCCCCTGACCGCGCTCCGGGGCAGCTCGGGCAGCACGCAGGTCACCGCCTCCGACCCCGACGGCACCGTGACCACGATCGCGATCGACAACGTGAGCCCATCGCCGGCCCCGGGTTCGATCACGCTCGGCGGGCTGGTGGCCGCACCAGGGCCCGCGGGCACCGCGAAGGCGACCGTGACCGTCGACGGCGACACCCCGGTCGGCAGCTACGCCGTGACCGTCAGCGCCAGCAACGACGACGCCACGCCGCAGTCGGCGAGCTGCACGCTCACGGTCAACGTGGTGACGCCGACGCCGATCCACGACATCCAGGGGGCGGCCCACCTCTCCCCGAAGAACGGCCAGTCGGTCACCGGCGTCTCGGGGATCGTCACCGCCCGCACCACCAACGGCTTCTGGTTCCAGGACCCGAGCCCCGACGCCAGTGACGCCACCTCCGAGGGCCTGTTCGTGTTCACCTCGTCGGCCCCGACCGTCGCCGCCGGCGACGCGGTGATCGTCGGCGGCCGGGTCTCCGAGTTCCGGCCGGGCGGCTCCGGCGGCACCACCAACCTGACCACCACCGAGATCACCGGCCCCTCGGTCAGCGTGGTCTCCTCGGGCAACCCGTTGCCGGCTCCCGCCGTGATCGGCACCGGCGGCCGCGTGCCGCCGACCGAGGTGATCGAGGACGACGCCACCGGCGACGTCGAGACCAGCGGCGGCTTCGACCCGGCCAGCGACGGCGTCGACTTCTACGAGAGCCTCGAGGGCATGCGGGTCCAGCTCAACGACGCGGTCGCGACCGGACCGACCAGCAGCTTCGGCGAGACGCCCGTGGTCGGCGACGACGGCGCCAACGCCGGCGTCCGGACCAACCGGGGCGGGGTCGTGGTCCGGCCCGGCGACTTCAACCCCGAGCGCGTGTTCCTCGACGACCAGCTCGTGCCGACGCCGAGGGTGAACGTCGGGGACCACTTCCCCGGCGCGGTCGTCGGCGTCATGGACTACTCCTTCGGCAACTTCAAGCTGGAGATGACCGCGACGCCGACAGTGGCCTCCGGCGGTCTCCAGCGCGAGGTCACCGACCCCGCCGCGGCCAACCAGCTCGCGGTCGCGACCTTCAACGTCGAGAACCTCGATCCCGGCGACCCGCAGTCCAAGTTCGACCAGCTCGCCGGCCTGATCGTCAACAACCTCCGTTCGCCGGACGTGGTCGCGGTCGAGGAGATCCAGGACGACAACGGCCCCACCGACAACGGCGTGGTCACCGCCGGCGCGACCTTCGCCAAGCTGATCGCCGCGGTCCAGGCGGCCGGCGGGCCCAGCTACGACTTCCGCGCGATCGACCCGGTCAACGACCAGGACGGCGGCGAGCCGGGCGGCAACATCCGGGTCGGCTTCCTGTTCCGGACCGACCGCGGCCTCGCCTTCATCGACCGGCCCGGCGGCACCTCGACCGGCGCGACCAGCGTGGTTGGCACCGGCGCGGACACCCGCCTGTCCTTCAGCCCCGGCCGCATCGACCCGACCAACCCCGCCTTCACCACCAGCCGCAAGCCGCTCGCCGGCGAGTTCACCTTCGACGGCAGGCACCTGTTCCTGATCGCCAACCACTTCAACTCCAAGGGCGGCGACCAGCCGCTGTTCGGCCACTTCCAGCCGCCCGCGCAGGTGACCGTGGCCCAGCGCACCCAGCAGGCGCAGGTGGTCCACGACTTCGTGGCCAGCATCGAGGCGGCCGACCCCGACGCCGGCGTGGTGGTGCTCGGCGACCTCAACGACTTCGAGTTCTCCCAGGCGCTTGGCACCCTCAAGGCCGGCGTGCTCCACGACCTGATCGAGACCCTGCCGCAGGCCGAGCGCTACACCTACGACTTCGAGGGCAACTCCCAGACGCTCGACCACATCCTGCTCAGCCACGCGCTGTTCGAGCGGCCGTTCACCTACGACGCCGTGCACGTGAACTCGGAGTTCGCCGACCAGGCGAGCGACCACGACCCGCAGGTGGTGCGGATCACCCTCGGGCCGCTGTTCGACTTCACAGGGTTCCTGTCGCCGGTCCGCAACCTGCCGGCGCGCAACTCGGCGAACGCGGGCCAGGTCGTGCCGGTGCGGTTCAGCCTGAACGGCGACCAGGGCCTCGACGTCTTCGCGCCCGGCTACCCGCGGTCACGGCAGGTGCCGTGCGACTCGACCGCGCCGGTCACGGCCACCGAGCCGACCGCGAGCCCCGGTAACGCCGGCCTGACGTTCAACCCGGACACCGGGACGTACACCTACCCGTGGCAGACCAGCAAATCGTGGGCCGGGACCTGCCGGCAGCTGGTGGTCGAGCTGAGCGACGGCAGCGTCCACCGCGCCAACTTCCAGTTCCGGTGAGAAAGCGCTCAGGCCAGGCGGGCGAACCAGAGGAGGGAGGGAACCGCGACCATCAGCGCCGCGATCAGGGCCAGGCCGACGAACCAGAGCGAGCGGTCCTGGAACTGGTCCCGGAAGCCGATCGAGCTGCCGACATCCTGGTAGACGGCCCGTAGGTCCTCGCCGCTCGCGGCCTCGTAGAAGGTCCCCTGGGTGGTGTCGGCCAGCTGGCGCAGGATGGTCGTGTCCACCGGCACCGGGGTCGTGCGCATCATGCCCTGCGGCGTTCCGTAGGCGATCGTCGACACCGGCACGTGCGCCTCGACCGCCGCCTCGGCGGCCTGCTCGACCGGCCGGCCCGCCGTGTTGCCGCCGTCGGAGAGCAGCACGATGTGGGCGGGCGGCGGGTCCTCCGCCGCCTGCGGGTCGAGGTGGGCGATCGCGCCGAGCGAGGCGAAGACCGCCTCGCCGATCGCGGTCTTGGGCCGCAGCTGGAGGTTCTCGAGGCCGGCCTGGACCGACTCGTGGTCGGTCGTCGGGGGCACCACCACCGAGGCGTTCTCGTTGAACGAGACCAGGCCGACGTTGAAGCGGGCTGGCAGCTCGCCGACGAAGGCCTCGGCCGCGCGCTTGGCGGCGGTGAAGCGGTCGGGCTTGACGTCCTCGGCGACCATCGACCCCGAGGTGTCGATCGCGATCATGATGGTGGCGCGGTCCCTCGGCACCCGGGCGTTGGCGCCCGGCCGCGCGAACGCGGTGATCAGCAGCGCGAGCACCAGCAGGAAGGCGCCGGCGGCGAGGTGGCGGCGCCAGCCTGGACGCTCGGGGGTGAGCTTGCCGAGCATCGCCGGCCGCGCGTAGCGGGCCGCGTAGCGGGTTCTGCGTCGCTGGAGGACGACGTACACCACGGCCACGGCGACCATGGCGACCGCCAGCCACAGCCGCTCAGGATCCAGGAAGGTCATGCGTTCCTCCGACGCTCGCCACGGTACCGGCACCGCGCCCGGCCCCGCCCATTGTCACAACCGGGCACCGAAAAGGGCGGTAAGCGGCGCCCGCCTGACTGGGACCGCTCCCCGCTCAGGGTGCGTAGGCGTGCCCGAGGCCGGGAACTCCGCTGAGAGAAGTCCCGAAAGGAGGCCGGATGCGAGCGCAGCCGCTGGCCGGAGTGGCCGCAGGGGCGATCGGGACGATCGCGCTGGACCTCACCACCTACCTGGACATGCTGGTTCGGGCGCGAAGCCCGAGCAACCTGCCCGCCACGGTGGCCGGCACGGCCGCCGACCGGCTGGGGATCGACCTCGGCGGCGGCACTCCCGAGGCGGCCGAGAACCGCAAGAGCGCCCTCGGCGCCCTGCTCGGCTACGGGGTGGGGGTCGGCGTCGGCACCGTCTACGGGTTCCTGCGCCCGTCCATGCGGGGCGTGCCGACGGCCGCCGCCGGGATCGGGCTCGGGCTGGCGGCGATGGCCGCCAGCGACCTCCCGCCCACCGCCCTCGGCGTCACCGACCCGCGCACCTGGGGCGCCGTCGGCTGGACCTCGGACATCGTCCCGCACGCGATCTACGGCCTGGTCACGGCGCTGGCCTTCGACGCCATCGCCGGCGAACGCCGCTGAGGCCCCGCGGAGCGGGAGCCGCCGTGGGGCCCTGGTCCCGCCGCCCGGAGCGTTGGGGTGGTGCACAATCGCCGCACCGATCCCCCGTTGGCAGGCGAGGAGCTATGGCGTTGGAGACCTCGATCGCGCGACCGGACCTGGAGACCTCGCGGCGGCTGTACCAGGCCGGCTACTGGGACGCGGCCCTGGAGCTGCTCCCGGCCGGTGCGGTCCCGAGTGCCACCAGCGCGGTGGCCGCCGTCGACGACCCGCCGGCGATGGCGCTCGCGGCCGAGATCCTGGTCGACCGGCGCTGGTGGCGGCTCGACCAGGCGGACGCCGCCGAGGCGGCGGTCGAGCGGCTCCAGGCCAGCGGCGCCGACCCCGCGCTCGCCTGGCTCCTGCGCGGCCAGCTCGCCTACACCAGGGTGCTGTTCGACCTTCAGCCCGGCCGCGGCGACACCGACGCCGCCGAGAAGTCGTTCGCGCTGGCCGCCGAGGACCCGCGACTGGCCGGCTGGGCGACCGTCTGGCTCGGGGCGATGACCGACAACCTGCGCCGCGACCCGGCCAAGGCCGCCGTCCACTACGCCGACGCCTTCCGGTTCGCGCGCGACCACGACGACCCGCTGCTGGAGTCCTACGCCATCCGCCACCAGGGCGCGCACGCCCACGCTCTGGCCGGCGACCACGCCATGGGCGTCGCCCTGCTGCGCCGCTCGCTGTACCTGCGGGCGACTCTCGGCGCCCGGCCGCAGGTGGTCGCCGCCGAGGCCGCCCTGGCGGAGGTGCTGGGTCCTGGCGAGGAGGCGGCCACGCTCCGCGAGACCGCCGTCCTCACCGCCCGCGAGCTGGGCCTGACCTGGCTGCAGAGCTCACTGGAGCGGGACTCGGCGGGCTGAGCTCGCAGGTCGGCGGCCGGACCGGGTTCTGGGCGGCCGGGTTCTGGGCGGCCGGCCCGCCGGGTAAGCTCGACGGAGAACGACGGTCGACTGAAAGGGGCACCGATGCCGTTCTACCGATCGGTCGGCGAGGTTCCTCGCAAGCGTCACACGCGGTTCCGCAAGCCGGACGGCTCGCTCTATGCCGAGGAGCTGATGGGCCAGGAGGGCTTCTCCTCCGACGCGTCGCTGCTGTACCACCGTCATCTTCCCACCGCGATCGTCAAGGCCGAGGCGGTCGAGTCGCCGGCCGCGGCCGACCAGCTGGTCGCCAACCACCCGCTGCTCCCACGCCATTTCCGGACCCAGACCCTGCCGGCGGGCGGCGACCTCGTCGACAGCCGGCAGCTCCTGATGGCCAACGACGACGTGCGGCTGTCCTTCGTGGCCGCCGACCGCTCCAGCGAGCTGTACCGCAACGCCACCGGCGACGAGCTGGTCTACCTCCAGTCCGGCGCCGCGCGCTTCGAGTCCGTCTACGGCGCGATCGAGGCGGGCGAGGGCGACTACGTGCTGGTGCCGATGGCCACCACCCACCGCTGGGTGGTCGGCGACACGCCGGTGCGCGCCATGGTGATCGAGGCGCGCGGCCACGTCCGCCCGCCCAGGCGCTACCTGTCGCAGCACGGACAGTTCCTCGAGCACGCGCCCTACTGCGAGCGCGACCTGCGGGGGCCGACCGAGCCCCTGCTGGTGGACGAGGGTGAGACCCCGGTGCTGGTCCGCCACCGCGCGGGGCTCACCCGCTACACCTACCTGAACCATCCCTTCGACGTGGTCGGCTGGGACGGCTGCCTGTATCCCTACGCGTTCAACATCAACGACTTCGAGCCGATCGTGAAGCGCGTCCACATGCCGCCGCCGACCCACCAGACCTTCGAGGGACCCAACTTCGTGGTCTGCTCGTTCTGCCCGCGGCCGCTCGACTTCGATCCCGAGGCCGTGCCGATCCCCTACAACCACCACAACGTCGACTCCGACGAGATGCTCTTCTACGTCGGCGGCGACTACTCGGCCCGCAAGGGCTCGGGGATCGGGCTCGGCTCCATCTCGCTGCACCCGAGCGGCTTCACCCACGGGCCGCAGCCGGGCTCGGTCGAGGCCTCGCTCGGGCAGCCCAGGACCGACGAGATGGCGGTGATGGTCGACACCTTCCGGCCGCTGCACCTCGGCCCCGCCGCGCGCCAGAGCGAGGACCCCGAGTACGCGTGGACCTGGGCCCGAGGCCAGCAGGCCCGCGAGTCGGGAGGCGGCGGCACCAGCGACACGTCGGGCTGAGCTCGACACGTCAGGCTGAGCCCGCCCGGGGACCGGTGCCGGGCGGGCCAGCGGCCCAGCGGCTCAGCGGCGGAGGCTCCAGGCGAGTGGCTCAGCCGCGGAGGCTCAGAGGTTGCCCCACCTCGAGGCTCAGAGGTTGCCCCGCCTGGCCTGCTCGCGCTCGATCGCCTCGAAGAGGGCCTTGAAGTTGCCCTTGCCGAAGCCCATGGAGCCGTGCCGTTCGATCAGCTCGAAGAACACCGTCGGCCGGTCCTGCACCGGCTTGGTGAAGATCTGGAGCAGGTAGCCGTCCTCGTCGCGGTCGGCGAGGATCGACAGGTCGCGGAGGGTCTCGGTCGGCACGCGCGTCTCGCCGACCCAGGAGCCGAGCTCGTCGTAGTAGCTCTCCGGCGTGCTCAGGAACTCGACCCCGGCGATCCCCATGCCGGTCACCGCGTCGACGATGTCGCCGGTGGCCAGCGCGACGTGCTGCACTCCCGGACCGCCGTAGAACTCCAGGTACTCGTCGATCTGGCTCTTGCGCTTGCCGACGGCCGGCTCGTTCAGCGGGAACTTCACGCGGCGGCTGCCGTCGGCGACCACCTTGCTCATCAGCGCGGAGTACTCGGTGGCGATGTCGTCGCCGACGAACTCCTTCATGTTGGTGAAGCCCATCACCCGCCGGTAGAACTCCACCCACTCGTCCATGCGGCCAAGCTCGACGTTGCCGACCACGTGGTCGATCGCCTGGAAGAAGCGCCTTGGCGGCGGGAACACCAGCTGCTGCCGCTCGGCGTAGCCGGGCAGGTACGGCCCGCTGTAGGCGGAGCGCTCCACCAGCGAGTGCCGCGTGTCGCCGTAAGTGGCGATCGCCGCGACCACCACCTTGCCGCGGTCATCCTCGAGCACGCGCGGCTCCTCGACGCCGCGGGCTCCACGGGCGACCGCCAGCTCGTAGGCGCGCTCCGCATCGGGCACGCGCAGGGCCACGTCGACCACGCCGTCGCCGTGCCTGGCGGTCGACGCCGCCACCGGCGAGTCGGCGCGAACCGCCCCTTGCACCACGAACCGGGCCGAGCCCGACTCCAGCACGTAGGCCGCGCGGTCGCGCATGCCCGTCTCGGGGCCCGCGTAGGCCACACAGCGCATGCCGAACGCGGTCGAGTACCAGTGCGCCGCCTGCCGTGCGTTGCCGACGTGGAACACGATCGCGTCGATGCCGTCGATCGGGAACTCATCGTCACGGATCCGACTGGTGTCGCTCGAAGCGCTCAATGCGACCGACCTCCTTGTCGTTCGCGCATTCTGTGCACTGATTGAAGATCACCAGGCTGGATCCGGGCAATGGTGTGCCAGAATGTTGTGCACTCTGCTCGACTGTATCGATCGCTCCGGGGATCCGAGGAGGCAACCTGCGCAGCGCCGCGATCGACCAGCTCGACGTCCAGCTGATCCGCGAGCTGGCGCGGGAGCCGCGCGCCTCCCACCTCGAGCTGGCACGCCGGATCGGCGTGACCCGCGCGACCGTCCACGCCCGCCTTGCCAAGCTCGTGCGGCGCGGCGTGATCGCCGGCTTCGGTCCCGACCTCGACCCGCGCGAGCTCGGCTACGAGGTCCAGGCGTTCGTGACCCTCGGGATCGCCCAGGGCCGGCTCGACGACGTGATCGAGATGCTCCGCGCGGTGCCCCAGGTGCTGGAGGCCCACGGCATCACCGGGTCCGGCGACGTCCACTGCCGCGTCGTCGCCCGCACCCACGAGCAGCTCCAGGACGTGCTCATCCAGATCAACCGCTCCCCCAGCGTGGTCCGCTCCAACAGCGTCATCGCCCTCTCGGAGCTGGTCCCCTACCGCACCCTTCAGCTCCTCGACGTCCCCGAGGACCCGGCCAGGCCCGAGCGGTGAGCGTGGGCGCTCAGTCGGAGCCGGATGGCTCGAGGCGCGGGTCGGCACCCGCAAGGAGGGTCTGGCCGCGGCGGAGGGTGGCTCCGAGCCAGGAGCCCGCGAGCACCGAGGTGACCAGGGCCAGCATCACCAGGCAGGTGTAGAACGACAGGTCGATGATGCCGGCGTCGAAGGCGACCGACGCGAGCACGATGCCCGGGCCGCCGCGCGCGTTGAGGGCGATGGCCAGGTTGCGGGCGCCGGGCTTGTCCTCACCGGCGAGGCGCGCGCCGGCGTAGGCGCTGAGCGTCTTCGTCAGGCAGGCGAACGCCAGGAAGAACACGAAGAACAGCGGCGCGAAGTGGTGGACCAGGTCGAGCCGGAGGCCGACGACCGCGAAGTACACCGGGATGAAGAACGCGTAGGCGAAGCCCTGGATGGTCTGGCGAGCCTGCTCGGCGGCGCCGTGCAGGTCGCCGGCGAGGATCCCGGCCAGCATCGCGCCGAAGATCGGCGACACCCCGACGAAGCTGGCCAGCCCGGTGAGCGCGAGCAGCACGGTGAGCTGGAACCCGATCGGGCTGGCGCGATGCAGCAGGTTGCCGCGCCGCTCCGCCAGCCGGCCGACGAATCCTGGACCGAGGACGGCGGGGAGGGCGACGAACGCCAGCGTGACGAGCACGTAGTAGACGCTGCCGGCCACGCTCGCGGGACCGAGCGACAGCAGGGACGGGACCGTGAAGGTGTCGGCGTGCGGCGGGGCGACCAGCGCGAGGGCGTAGTTGAGCACGACGTAGACCAGCAGGTCCTCGAGCACCGCGACCGACAGCACGATGCGCGCGAAGCGGGTTCCGAGGATGCCGAGGTCCGCCATGATCCGCGAGATCACCGGGATGCTGGTGACCGCCATTGCAAGGGCGAACACGAGCACGAAGGCGGTCCGGTTGTGGGCGCCTCCGAGGAAGCCCTCGCCGTCGTAGAACCTGAGGAAGATCACCCCGGCGGCGAACGGGACGGCGTTGGCGAGCAACGCGATGCCGAGGGTCGCCTTGCGCTCGCGGCGGGCCAGGATCGACCGCAGCTCCGCGCCCGAGCAGTACATCAGCAGGACCAGGCCCAGTTGGTAGAAGACGCCGAGGGCGAGCGGCGTCGCCGTGCCGGTGACGAAGACGGCGTGGTGCCACGACGGCAGCAGCAGCCCGAACAGGGTCGGGCCGAGCAGCAGCCCGCCGAGGATCTCGCCCGCGACCTTCGGCTGGTGCAAGAGGACGAACAGCCGCCCGAAGCCGTGGGCGGCGACCAGCAGCAGCACCAGCGCGAGCAGGAGGTGGGTGACATCCGCGCTCGACAGGCTCAAT
Organism: Actinomycetota bacterium; assembly: GCA_040414855.1. Taxonomy (GTDB): domain Bacteria; phylum Actinomycetota; class CALGFH01; order CALGFH01; family CALGFH01; genus DASVXQ01. The sequence goes on along the minus strand of JBEDUQ010000151.1, from coordinate 5,490 downwards.
CGAGCTCCCTTCAGGGCTCCGGGCGGCCGAACGCATGGAGTAAAGGCCCGCGGGAGTCGTCCAACCACCGTCAGCCGACGTAGGTACGGCTACACAGCGCAAAGGAAACGGCCCGCTGGGGCGGCCGCCGATTCCGTGGAGCCGGCACCTTCTATGGCGCGTCGTGAAATTATCGGAATGCCCCAGCGACGATACTGCACATGGAGTATGTCGCCGAGCAAAGCTGTCATTCAACTGGATGACGGCAAATTACCGCACTCTTCCATTACCTTGGATTGCTTGCTGTTCAAAGCTGATGGGGACTCGGTTTGGTCTTTGTTCCTGCATTTCAGGGTCAAGGAGCCGAGGGTCCCTGCTTTGGTACTCGAGGCGAAATCGAAGCCACCATATTTCTCGGCAGGAGGGGGCCGCATGCTCTCGCTCGTGGTGCGGGGCGATCGATCTCTCCGCATACGCCTGGCCGTGGCCGTGCTGGCGGCCATGGCGCTGTTGCTTCTCGGTGTCCGGCCCGCCTCGGCGGTGCCGTCGGTCCTGTACGTCGACGGCGGCAACCCGAGCTGCTCAGACACGGGCCCGGGCAGCCAAGGGGTTCCGTTCTGCACCATCAAGAAGGGCGCCACCGTGGCGGTCGCGGGCCAGACCGTCCAGGTCGCCAGCGGCACGTACCAAGAGCTGGTGACCTTCGCCAATTCCGGCACGCCCGGCTCGCCGATCGTGCTGACCGCGGCGCCCGGGGCCAACGTGATCGTCAGGGGGATGGCCAACGGCTTCAAGGTGTCCGCCCGCAGTTATATCACCGTGGACGGGTTCACCGTGACCGACACGACCAGCTACGGCATCTACGTCGCCAGCGGTTCCTCGAACGTGACCATTAGCGACAACACTGTCACCGATACCGGCAGCCATGGTATCTACCTGACCACTACGTCGACCGCCGTGACCGTAACTGGAAATACGGTGAGCGGGGCGACGGGCTACGGGATTTACGTCAACACGCTTTCGAATATCACCGTCAGCGGGAACACGGTCTCGGATACCTCCAGCTACGGAATCCACGTGAACTCGTCGTCCGACGTGACGGTGAACGACAACGACGTGAGCGGCGCCGGCGAGCGGGCGTCGGGCCTGACCAAGTACGGGATCAAGCTCGCCAACACCACCGACTCGCTGGTGTCCGGGAACGTTTCGCACGACAACAGCGAGGCTGGCGTGTTCCTGGACGCCGACACCAACGAGGTCCGGGTCACCGAGAACCACACCTTCGGGAACGCCCGCGGCTACGCCCGCGCGGCGCCGGGGATCGACGTGCGTGGCTTCAACAACACGGTCGACCGCAACATCAGCCACGACAACGAGGACTCGGGGCTCCAGTTCTACACCGGCTCGCATGACAACCTGGTGGTCGACAACCTGACCTACGGGAACGGCGACCACGGCATCGACGACCTCAACTCCACCAACCAGCGGATCATCTCCAACACCGTCTACGACAACGTGGCGGCGGGGATCAACGTGGAGGGCACCTCGACCGGGGCGACCATCGAGAACAACATCAGCGTCAACAACGGCATCAACTCGCCGCGCACGCACAGCAACATCAGGGTCGACTCGAACTCGACCACCGGCACCACCGTCGACTACAACGTCGTGTTCCTCACCACGCCGGACACGATGTACGTCTGGGGGAAGACCAGCTACACCTCGCTGGGCGCCTTCCAGGCCGCCACCGGCCAGGAGGCGCACGGCATCCAGGGGGACCCGCAATGGGTGGCGGCGGGCTCGAACTTCCATCTCCAGTCGGGCTCGCCCGCGATCGACTCGGCCGACTCCGGCGTGAGCGGCGAGACCGCCACCGACCTCGAGGGCCATGGCCGTGTCGACGACCCCGGAACTCCCAACACCGGGGACGGTCCGAGGACGTACGACGACCGTGGGGCCTTGGAGTTCCAGCCGTGAGGCGCCGAACTGTCTGACCCTCGATGGGGCCGCTGATCGTGGTCCGGTTCGAGTGCGCGACCGAGATCGCCGCGCCGGCTGCCGTGGTCTTCGACCTCTCCCGGAGCATCGACGCGCACATGGACTCGATGCGCCGCTCCCGGGAGCGGGCCGTCGCCGGGGTGACCACCGGCTCCATCGGCCTGGGCCAGGAGGTGACCTGGCGGGCGCGGCACTTCGGGATCTGGTGGCGGATGAGCAGCCGGATCCGCCAGTTCGAGCCGCCGAAGATGTTCGTCGACGAGCAGGTCCGCGGACCGTTCGCCGCCTTCCGGCACGAGCACCGCTTCGACGGTGAACCAGCCACCGGCGTCACGCTGATGGTGGACCTGGTGGAGTTCCGAGCTCCTCTCGGTCCGCTGGGCCGGCTCGCGGAGGTCCTCGTCCTACGCTGGTACCTGCGCCGTCTGATCGAGTCCCGCAACGCTTACATCAAACAGCGAGCCGAGGACGGGCCGGGACCTTCCGGAGGGCTGTGAGGTCGTGGACTGGGGAACGGGCAAGGTAACCGACGTGACCGACGCCGGCGGCGACGGCGCCTACTGCGACGGCTGCGAGAACTCCATCGCGAGCGGGCTGATGTACGACGTGGTGCTGACGCCCTACGGCGCGCCGGTGGGTCGGGGCGCCTCTCTGTGCGAAGCCTGCTTCGAGGACGTCAGCGGCGACATGGAGGTCGGGCGGTCGCCGGGTGGCGAGTTCCTGGTGCTGGTGGAGCCGTCGTTCCTGTGAGCGACGCCAAAGCGGGACAGGACACGCTAGCCGCTGGACGAGCGCAGCCAGGTCGGGCTCGGCTCCTCGGTGAACGCGTGGAGCAGGGCCCGGTTGGCGGCTCGGGTGCGCGGGTGGCCGGGCAACAGCGCCTGCTCGGCGACGAACAGCGGGAAGAAGACGGCGTTGGCCTCGGCGGGAACCCCCATCCCGGCCAGGTGCTCGAGGATGAAGTCCCGAACCAGGTGCGGGAACCAGCCGTCGCCGAAGTAGGCGTAGCCGAACCCGGCGAGGTGCTCCCAGCCGCCGAACCGGCGCCACCGCTCCCGCCACCAGCCCATGCCGTCATGGCCGGGGACCCTCCCACCGGGATACCCCCGGTCCAGGTAGAGCGCGTACGAAGTCGGGAACTTGTACACGTCGAGCAGCGCCGGACCGCGCGGCCGGCCCCGCTCCCAGTCGATCACCCCGGCCAGCCGGATACCGTCGAGCAGCAGGTTCCCCATCCAGTAGTCGCCATGGATGGCGACCGCGGGGACGCGCTGGCCGAGCAGCTCCTTGGCCCTGTGCGCCACCTGGTCGAACAGGCGAGCCTCGACCCCGTCCCAGCCGACCTCCTCGCGGTAGGCGCCGACCACCGAGGTCACCCACTCCTCCAGGGCGCCCTCGTCGAACACGCCCGACCCGGCGGCCGTCTGGCGCTGAAAGTCGAGCAGCCAGTTGCCCGCGACCGCGAAGTCCTTGGCGACCACGGCATGGTCGGTGACGTGGCCGGGTGTGTAGTACGAGGCCGTCATCGGCCGGCCCCGGAGCGGCGTCATCACCAGGACGAGACGGCCATCCACCCGCTCCAGCAGCAGCGGTTCGGGCACCTGGGCCCGCACCGTCGCCGGGCCGAGGTCCCACAGGTGGCTGAGCATCTCGTGCTCGCGCTCCAGCGCCGGCTCCGAGTCCGGGGTCCTGGCGACCTTGGCGATCGCGGCGGGCGCGCGGGCCCGGTCGAAGAACACCAGGGTGACCTTGGCGGCCGGGGACCGGTCGACGCCGGCGACCATCGCCGAGGAGACCGGTGGACGGTCGGGCCGGAGGTCGCCCCAGCGGGCCTGCAACACCTTGGTGAGGGCGGGGATCATCGCGGTCGCTCCGCGACGATCGCGAAGGCGGGAGCGAAGCGGGGGCGCAGCGGCCGCGGCGCGAGCAGCGCGCAGCCGCGCATCAGGGTGAGGGCGCGCTGCTTGAGCCGGGCCTTGCGGGCGGACTCCCCGGTCGCATAGGGGAAGAAGAACGTGCGCATGAAGTACTCCAGCTCGGAGCCACCGCGCGCGGGCACCAGGTAGGCGGGTGTGTGCTGGTCCGGGAACGCCAGCCAGCGCGACGCGGGACGCAGCCCGGCCCGGCGGACGACGCGGCTCGCCGCCCCCAGCGTCAATGCCACGGCTGAGCGGGACCGCATCGGGTACAGCGGATTCGCGAACGATGCGTACAGCCAGCCGCCCGGCGCGACCGCCTCGGCCGCCAGGCGCAGCAGGTCCTTTCCGCCTTCAGTGGCCGCCGTGCTCCAGCGGCCCAGGTCCGAGACCACCACCGCGGGGTAGGGCCCGGAGCGCAACGCGGCGAGCTCCGGGTCGCAGGCGACCGCCTCCGGGAGGTCGGCCGCCTCGTCGGCGGCGGCCAGCAGCAGCAGGCCGTCCGGAACGCTCGGGACCACGAACCGCCAGTTCAGGAGGCGGTGATCGATAACCGTCACGCCGTGGTTCGCGGGCGCGGTCATCCCGCGGACCTCACGATCAGCGCGCGAATGGCGGTCCGCGGGTGCCGCCGCGCCGAGGCCGGGATCAGCACGGCCCCAACCGCGGCGAGCCCGACCGCGTAGCAGCACGCGCCGGCGGCGATGGTGACCAGCAGGTTGACGTGGTTCCGCAACCCCAGGACCACCGCGACCATGGGCAGGCACGCGAGGGCGGGTAGTGCCACCGCCTGGAGCAGCTTGGACCGGTTGATGAAGCGGCGGGCGAGGATCACGTAGGCGACGAACACGCCGGTCTCGGTGATCGCGGTGGTGATCGCCGCGCCAAGGTAGGACCAGCGCGGAATGAAATACAGGTTCAGCGCGGTATTGGTGAACGCCGCGGCGGCGACCACGATGGTCCGCTGGGTCTGATGGTTGGCCGCGGTGATCGAGGTGCCAAGCGTGTGGCCGAGCATCCGGATCGCGATCACCAACGCCAGCACCTGGTAGGTCCGCACCGCCGCGTCGAACTTCGAGGTGTAGATGAAGTCGAAGGTCTGGTGCGCCAGCAGCAGCGACCCGACCATCGCCGGGATCGAGATCAGCCCGAGAAGCTGGAGCGATGCGTCCCGCCAGCGTCCCAGCCGGGCCGGGTTGGGCCAGGCCTTGCTCATCCGCGGATACAGCGCGGTGTTCAGCACCCTGGCCAGGATGTTCAGATACAGAACCAGGTTGGTGGCCGACTGGTAGAGGCCGACCGGGTCGGGGCCCTTGATGAACCCCAGCAGCACGGCGTCGATGCGGATGTAGGTGAGCGAGAGCGCGTCGTCCAGCGCGAACGGAACGGTCCGGCGGAGTGTGGCGCGCAGAAACGCAAGTGGCGGCTTGGGAGCGACCGGGCCGCGAAGGTGCCAGCTCGCGATCACCCAGCCGGCGAGCGCGCCGAGCGCCCGCGAGAGCACATAGGCCACCATCACGCCGTTGGCGCCGTGCCCGGTGAGCAGCATTGCCACCGTCCCGGCGACGAACGCGGCTTCTTGGAGGCAGGTGGCGCC
>JBEDUQ010000150.1:0-11513 GCA_040414855.1 Actinomycetota bacterium | reverse complement strand
GGCGGCACGCTGAACGGCCCGCCCAGCGGGTGGTCGAGCGTGAGCAGGTGCAGCCGTCCCCAGCGGTAGTCGTCCTGCCGTGTCGAGCCGTGGAAGGCGGCGTCGAACGCCGGGCCGGCGAGCTTGTCGAGCGCCTCGCGCACCGCACCGAGCAGCAGCAGGTCGCGACGGTCGGCCGCCGAGGTCACGCCCGGGACCTGGAAGAAGTCGATCCCGGAGGCGCCAACGCCGCCGCTCGACCCGAAGGTCTCGAGCAGGTGCCGGATGCCGCCGAGCGCGCGGTCGTCATCGGGACGCGGGATGCCGATCGCGTCGACCCTGGCGTCGATCACGTCGTGGATGATCTGGCCGCGCCAGACGGCGTAGACCGTGGCCGCGACGCTGTCGGCGATCTCGCCACGGGTGGGCGGCAGCCGCCGGCCGTCGACGTCGCTGGCGTCGTAGCCCTCCGGGATGCCGGTCGGTGTCGAGAAGTCCCAGCGCGCCAGCCGCCCGACCGCCTCGACCACCGCCGGGTCGCGGGCGAGCGCGGCCAGCTTCGCGTCGGCCGAGCCGCGCGCCCGCCGCAGCGCCGCGACCACCCGGGGCGCGAAGAACTCGGCGTCGATCAGTCCGGTGTCGGCCTGGATCCGCTGCATGTCGGCCATGGTGAGCTTTGGCCCGTGCGCCAGCCTGGCGCGCAGCAGCTCAGTGATCCGCCCCGCCCGGAAGCCGTCGTAGCCGGGGTTCAGGTAGTAGATGCCGCCGCCCGGCCGGAGCTGGTTGAGCGGGTCGTTGTCGAGCGTCAGGCCGGCGGGGTCGTCGTTGGCGTTGACGAAGAAGCCGGCGCGCGGGTTCACGACCTGCGGCATCTCGTCCGGCGGAAGGATCTCGTAGGGGACGGCCTGACCGGGTAGCGGGTGGCTCACCGGCAGCCACTCGTTGCCGCCGGTGCCGTCGCGGACGAAGAACGGCGGCAGCCCGTGGACGCTGCCGGCCTGGAGGTCCTCGCGCAGTGGCATCTCACCGCTGGTGAAGTAGGCCAGGTTGCCGTGGACGTCGGAGTAGGCCCAGTTCTGGCTGCCGAAGTCGAAGTTCTCCAGGCCTTTTCGGAAGTCGTCGAGATTGCGGGCGTTGTCCCAGGCCAGGAAGGTGTCGATCTCGCGGGTGGCGCTGAACCCCGTGTACTGGACGCTGAGCGCCTGGCCCCTGGCCGCATCGAGCTGGATGATCGGGCCGTTGTTACGGCGCGGCACGATCAGGGTCGCCGGCGGCACGCCGCCACCCGGCGGCACCACGGTGACGTCGTCCTGCCCGCCCGAGGCCGGGTTGTTCTGCCGGAACACCTCGGGGATCGCCTGTACCGGCTCGAGCTTGCCGTCATGCACGGTCCCCAGGCCGCTCGGCGACGACGGGTCGGGACGGACCTGCTCGAGATACGTGTCGGTCACGTCCATCGGATTGGTGGTCGCACCCCAGCTGATGAACCGGTTGTGGCCGACGATCACCCCGGGGATCCCGGCGAAGCCGCTGCCGATCACGTCGGAGCCGCCCGTCTGGAGCTCGATCGGGTAGAAGGTGGACGGCTGGTCCAGGGCCAGGTGCGGGTCGTTGGCGAGCAGCGGGCCGCCGGTGGCGCTGTTGCGCGCCGACACGCCCCACTCGTTGGAGCCCTCGATCGCGGTCGAGCGGTCGACCGCCTGTCGCAGCGCCGGGACCTTGCCCGCCAGCCGCAGGTAGTCGGCGCCGAGGCGGGCGGCCGCCTCGAGGTCGCCGCGCTCACGCGCGTCCAGCCGCACCCCGTCGAGCCCAGGGCCGCCTCGCCGTGGCGGTGGACCGCTCGCGTCCGGCACCGTCGACGCCGAGGTGAACGGCTGGCTGCGCTCCAGGTCGTCGAAGAACAGCTTGGCGCCGTCGAAGCCGCCGGCCGCGCCAGCGGCCTGGTAGGCGGCGAGCTGTTGGGTGCGGCCGAGGTCGAGGTCGAACGAGAGCCCGAAGGCGATCAGCTTGCCCACCGTCACGCTGTCGACCGCCGTCCACGGCTGGAACCGGGTGAGGTGCAGCGCGGCGTACTCCGGCGGCAGCGGATGGCCGTCCACCCATGCGTTCACGCCCTCCGCGTACGCCTCCAGCGCGGCGCGGGCCTCCGGCGAGACGACCGCCAGCGACCGCTCGGCGGCGCGCCGCAGCCCGATGGTGCGCAGCTGCACGTCGCTTGGCAGGGCGGCGGGACCGAGCAGCTCGGCGAGCGTGCCGCTGGCCTGCCGCCGGCTGGTGTCCATCTGGAACAGCCGGTCGGAGGCGTGCACCCATCCCTGGAGGAAGTACTGGTCGTGTGCGCTGTCGGCGTGCACGTGCGCGATGCCGAACCGGTCCCTGGTCACGCCGGGCGGGTCACCGCCTGCCGTGCCGCCGCTCGGCGCGGCGGCGCTAGGCTGGTTGCTGTCCTGGGCGAGCGCGCCCAACGGGAGCAGGACGAGGACGAGCGCGGCAATGACGGCGCGACGCATCGTTGCGGCCCCTTCCGGCCGGCTCCCAGGCAGGACCCTCCAACGGGTACACGGCGACCTCGTCCGGCACAGCCGGGAGCCTACCCGGACCAAGGGGCCTAAAGTAAGACCTACGGCGGACTGTGGACGAGCCAGGCGCGACCGCAAACCTTCCGCCACGAGAAGATCACGAACCAGCCTCGGTGGCTACCATCGCCTGGTCGGGGTTCCCGTGGGTTGCCGCCGGGGGGAGACGAGCGTCATGGGCCTGCCGGGCCAGTTCTCCAGTACCTCCAGGGCATTCAGCCAGCTCACACGGCAACGACTCACGCTCATCGCCAAAAACGCCAAAGAGCTCACACGGCGACCCCTCCTGCTCAGCGTCGCGCTGCTGACCGTTGCGGTGGTTGCGCTCGGCGGCGCCACGCTGGCGGGCGCCTTCTCCAGCGAGGGCGTGCCCGGGCTGCTCGGCGCCGGCACGCACAAGGTGGTGCCACCGGTCGCGTTCGCCTTCAGTCCCGCCAACAAGGCCGGCAAGATCCGGCTCGACGCCCACGCCAAGGTCCTGGCCAGCGGCGGCAACCTCAGCTCGGTGCGGCTCGCCGGTCCTGACGGCGTCGCCGTCACCGGCGCGTACAACCAGCCGCGCACCGGCTGGACCAGCATCGCCCCGCTCGCACCCGCCACCAGGTACAAGCTGGCCGTGGTCGGCACCAATTCGGCGGGCGTGGCGACGCGCCAGGTCAGCAGCTTCACCACCCTGCGGCCGGCCGCGCAGCTCGGCACCGCGATCATGCCGCTCGACGGCGAGCGGGTCGGCGTCGGCATGCCGATCGGGATCTTCTTCAGCCAGCCGGTCGCCAACCGGGCGGCGATCGAGAAGCGGCTCAAGGTCACCAGCACGCCAAAGGTCGTCGGCGCCTGGCACTGGTTCAACGACAAGGAGATCCACTACCGGCCCAAGGACTACTGGCCAAGCGGCACCAAGGTCTCGCTCCGCGTCCCGCTCAAGGGCGTCGACGCCGGCGCCGGGGTGTGGGGCGTGCGGGACCGCACCATCGGCTTCACCATCGGCGCGCGCCACATCAGCGTGGTCAACGTCAACAGCCACAACATGAAGGTGACCTCGGACGGGCAGACCCTGCAGAACTTCCCGATGAGCGCCGGCCGACCCAAGTTCCCGACCACCAACGGCATCCACTTCACCCTCGAGAAGGCCAAGACGGTGGTGATGGACTCCCAGACCGTCGGGATCCCGCGCAACTCGCCGGACGGCTACTTCGAGACCGTCCACTGGAACGTGCGCATCTCCACCACCGGCGAGTTCGTGCACGCGGCGCCGTGGTCGGTCGGGGCGCAGGGCTCGTCGAACGTGTCGCATGGCTGCGTGAACCTGTCGGTCGCCAACGCCACCTGGTTCTACAACTTCAGCCAGCGCGGCGACATCGTCCAGGTGGTCGGCTCGCCCAAGCAGAACAACGGTTGGGCGCTCGGCACCGTCGACTGGAACCTGCCCTGGTCCCAGTGGCTGCAGGGCAGCGCCCTCCAGTGACCTTGCCGTGACCTAGGTCGCGACCACAGCGACCGCCGCGACCACCGGCCATCATCGCGACTACCCCGAGGCCGGCCCTCCCGCCTCGAAGTCCCAGGGGGTGCCGGCCTCGAACGCGCGCAGGATCCGCCGGCTGACCACCATCCGGTGCACCTCGTCCGGACCGTCGTAGAGCCGCGCCGCGCGCGCCTGGCGGTACATCTCCGACAGCGGTGTGAGGTCGGTGAGGCCCATCGCGCCGTGGACCTGGATCGCCCGGTCGATCACGTCGTGGAGCACCTTGGCCGCGTAGAACTTGATCACCGAGATCTCCACGCGCGCCTCGTCGCCGCGGTCGATCTTGGCGGCGGCGTCCAGCGTCAACAGCCTGCAGGCCTGGATCTCGGCGGCGGAGTCGGCCACCCAGTTCTGGACCGTCTGCTTGTCGGCGAGCCTGCCGCCGAACGCCTCGCGCTCCAGTGCGCGGGTGCACAGCAGCTCGAAGGCCCGCTGCATCTGGCCCAGCCAGCGCATGACGTGGTGGATGCGGCCGGGGCCAAGGCGCCGCTGCGCGATCCTGAAGCCGTCGCCGCGCCCGCCGAGCAGGTTGGAGAGCGGCACCCGCACGTTGTTGAAGCGCACCTCGCAGTGGGTGTTCCAGCCGCTGCCGCGGTGGCCGAGCACCGGGATGGCGCGGACGATCTCCAGTCCCGGCGTGCCGGCGGGGACGATGATCTGCGACATGCGCCGGTGCGGCGGCTGGTCCGGCTCGGTGACCAGCATCGCGATCGCGAACGCCGCGCCCTCCGCGCCCGAGCTGAACCACTTGTGCCCGTCGATGACCCACTCGTCGCCGTCGGCCACCGCGGTCGCGCGCAGCCCGGTCGGGTCGGCGCCCGAGACCTCCGGCTCGGTCATCGCGAAGAACGAGCGGATCTCGCCCGCGACCAGCGGCAACAGCCAGCGCTCCCGCTGCGCCGCCGTGCCGAACTGGTGGAGGATCTCGGCGTTGCCCGCGTCGGGGGCCTGGCAGCCGAAGACCAGCGGCGCAAAGTGGCTTCGCCCGATGACCTCGTTCAGGTAGGCGTAGGGGAGGAATCCGAGGCCGGTCCCGCCCGCCTCGGGCCCGATGAACGGCGCCCACAGGCCGGCGGCCTTCGCCCGCGAGCGGAGATCCTTGAGGAGCGCCTCGGCCTCGCCGTCCTCGCGGGCCAGGAGCCGCTCGTTCGGGTAGACGTGCTCCTCCATGAAGGCCCTGACCCGGTCGCGGGCCTCGCGGACCTGGTCGGTCATCCCCAGCTCTGACATGGCGGCCTCCGGGCTTCGGTCGGCTCGACAGCGTCGATCGTCGATCTCGGTCTATGCTGCCCCAAGAACGTCGAGGTGGGGAGACCGGCATTCGGCCGATTGGCGCTCGCGCGACCTGGACGGGACACTTGCCCGCACAAGGGTTCTCGAGAGGGGGAGCGCTGGAGTCACGATTCGTCGACCTCGACGGCCCCGTTCACTTTGCCGACCACGGCGGCGACGGTCCCGCCATGGTGCTCGTCCATGGGCTCGGCGGCTCGGCGGTCGACTGGCTGGCGGTCGCCCCCAGGCTCGCGGCCGGGTCGCGGGTCCTCGCCGTCGACCTCGCCGGCCACGGCCGCACGCCGCTGGCGGGTCGCTCGGCCGGCGTGCGCGCCAACCAGCGCCTGCTCGGCCGTTTCCTCGACAAGGTGGTCGGCGAGCCGGCGATCCTGGTCGGCAACTCGATGGGCGGGATGATCACCCTGATGGAGGCGGCCGACCGGCCCGAGATGGTCTCCCAGCTCGTCCTGGTCGACCCGGCGGTGCCCCGGCCTCGCGGCGTGCGCCTGGACCCCGAGGCGGTCCTGCTGTTCGCCGGCTACGTGCTCCCTGGGCTGGACCGCCGGTTCCTGGCGCGGCGGCGCGCTCGCAACGGAACCACCGCGGCCGTCTCCGACGTGCTCCAGGTCTGCTGCGCCGAGCCCGAGGCGACCTCCGAGGAGCTGGTCGCCGCGCTCCGCGAGGCCGCCACCCTGCGGGTCGCGTCCGGCTGGCGCGACCCGGCGTTCCTCCAGGCCGCCCGCTCGCTGATCGGCGGCCTGGTGGTGCGGCCACGCCGCTACCTCGAGCAGATCGCCAAGGTCGAGGCGCCCACGCTGGTCATCCACGGCGCCGCGGACCGGCTGGTGCCGGTTGGGAGCATCGAGGCGCTGGTCCGCTCCAAGCCTGGCTGGACCGCGCACGTCCTCGAGGGTGCCGGCCACGTGCCCCAGGTGCAGTTCCCGCGTCTGTTCGTCCAGCTCGTCAGCACCTGGCTCGGCGCCGACGAGGCCGCCGCCTGAGGGCCCCCTCAGCAGCGTTCACAGCGGCGTTCGCGGCGGTGTTCGCAGCGGGGTTCGCGGCGGGGTTCGCGGCGGCGTTTACCTAGCCGCCACCTGCCGGTCAACGGCACCGGTCTCCTCCCGCGACCGGTCGGCCCTGACCTCTTGGGTCTCTCTTGACACGGTTCCGGTATAGGTGCCTAATGCTGCAAACGCCGTTCGGCATCGTCGAACGCAAGCCGCTCGCAAGGAGGCGCGCTCCTCGATGAAACGCGACACCCTACTTGGCGAAGTCTCAGCCGAAGTGCTCGGGACGTTCACCCTGATCATCTTCGGCGTCGGCGTCGTCGCACAGACGGTGCTCACCCCATTCACCGCCGGAGCCCAGTCGATCCACTGGGCATGGGGTATCGGCGTGATAATGGGTGTCTACGTAGCGGGAGGGATCTCGGGGGCGCACCTGAACCCCGCGGTCACGCTCGCCCTCGCCGTACGGCGAGGATTCTCATGGGGCAAGGTGCTGCCCTACTGGGGGGCGCAGCTCGTCGGCGCCTTCCTGGCGGCACTGGTCATCAGGTGGAACTACTGGGAGGCCTTCAACAAGTTCGACCCCGGCAAGACCGCCAAGAGCCAGGTCGTCTACTCGACGCTCCCCGGCAACGGTGTCCTGCCGGTCAGCCACCTCGGAGCGTTCCGCGACCAGATCATCGGCACCGCCGTCCTGGTGATGCTGATCCTGGCAATTGTCGATACACGTAACAGCGCGCCGGGTGCCAACCTGGCGCCGTTCATCATCGGCCTGGTCGTGGTCGGCATCGGCATGGCGCTTGGCGCCGACGCCGGCTACGCCATCAACCCCGCACGTGACCTCGGGCCGCGCCTGGCCTCGTGGATCACGGGCTGGTCCAACGCCTGGAACGACCAGAACGGCAGCTTCTACGCGTGGGTGCCGATCGTTGGGCCATTTGTCGGAGGCGTCCTCGGCGCGTTCGTCTATGACGGCTTCATCTCGAGATTCCTGCCGGTGGCGGAACCCGAGGTGGGCCGGACGACCGAGGGGAGCGCCTCCGAGCCGAACGCAACGCCGCGAGCAGAGACGACCTGATCCGGCGGGGCGCGCACGACGTGCCGCTCCGGCCCGCAGACCGTGCCAATGCAGGGCCGGAGCGGCGCTCGGTTCCCAAGTTGCCGAGCACGGGAACCGTAGCCTGGTGGTGGAAGTCCCCGTGTGCTCGGCGAAGGGGGGTCCGGGGGCTTCCGCCCCGAGCGGGAGGCGAACTATGAAGAAGCTCATCAATGCGGTCGACGACTTCGTCGCCGAGTCACTGGAGGGCCTGGCGCTGGCACACAGCGACCTGGTCGCCGTCAACCTCGACCCGGCCGTCGTCTACCGGGTCGACGCTCCGCGTCCGGGCAAGGTCGGCATCATCAGCGGCGGCGGCTCCGGGCACGAGCCGCTCCACGGCGGCTTCGTCGGGCTCGGCATGCTCGACGCCGCCGCTCCCGGCGCGGTGTTCACCTCGCCGACGCCAGACCAGATGGAGTGGGCGACCACCAAGGTCGACAGCGGCGCCGGCGTCCTGCACATCGTCAAGAACTACTCCGGCGACGTCATGAACTTCGAGATGGCCGCCGACCTGGCCCGCGACGGCGGCAGCCAGGTCGCCAGCGTCACCATCGACGACGACGTGGCGGTCCGGGACTCGACCTACACGCAGGGCCGGCGCGGCGTCGGCGGCACCGTCCTGCTCGAGAAGATCACCGGCGCCAAGGCCGAGGAGGGCGCCGACCTCGCCAGCGTGACCGACGTGGCCAAGAAGGTGATCGGCCGGGTCCGCTCGATGGGGCTCGCGCTCACCTCGTGCACCGTGCCGGCGGCCGGCACGCCGACCTTCGAGCTGGGGGACGACGAGGTCGAGATCGGCATCGGCATCCACGGCGAGCCGGGCCGCGAGCGGATCAAGATGGAGACCGGCGACCAGCTCACCGACCGGATCGCCCGGCCGGTGATCGAGGACCTCGGGCTCAGCTCCGGGGACCGCGTGCTGGTGTTCGTCAACTCGATGGGCGGCACTCCGCTCGCCGAGCTGTACGTGGTCTACCGCAGGGTCCGGCAACTCCTGGACGAGGGCGCCGTGCGCGTCGACCGCAGCCTGGTCGGGCCGTACATCACCTCGCTGGAGATGCAGGGCGCCTCGGTGACCATCCTCAAGCTCGACGACGAGCTGACCCACCTGTGGGACCAGCCGGTCAACACGCCCGGCCTGCGGTGGGGCGTCTAGCGGAAGCCGAAGCGGTCCGGTGAGTGTCGGGCTGGTGGTCGTCTCGCACTCGGCGAAGGTCGCCGAGGGCGTCGTCGAGATGGCCGCGCAGATGGCGCCGGGGGTGCGCCTGCACGCGGCGGGCGGCACCGACGAGGGCGGCATCGGCACCGACGCGACCCTGATCGCCGACGCCATCGCGGCCGCTGACGACGGTGGTGGTGTGCTGGTCCTCGCCGACCTCGGCTCGGCGGTGCTGTCCGCCCAGCTCGCGATCGACGAGCTGGTCGCCGAGGATCAGCGCGCCAGGGTCCGGATCGCCGAGGCGCCCCTGGTCGAGGGCGCCGTGATCGGGGCGATCCAGGCAAGCACCGGCTCGACGCTGGACGAGGTGGAGGAGGCGGCACGCGGCGCCGCAACCATGCGCAAGGTGAAGCAGGCATGACCCCGGCTGCCCTGTAGGATGGGCGCACCCGTCACCACACCACATCGGAGGGGGAGCCGGATCGTGGACGCCGCGTGCGTTCGCCGCTGGCTCGAGGTCGCCGCCGCGCGGATCGAGTCGGAGCGGCACTACCTCACGCAGCTCGACGCAGCTATCGGGGACGCCGACCATGGGATCAACATGCACCGAGGCTTCAGCGCGGTCCTGACCAGGCTTGACGGACTCGGCGACGCCAGCGCCGGCGACCTGCTCCGTCAGGCCGGCCGGACCTTCGTCTCGATCGTCGGTGGCGCCGCCGGGCCGCTCTACGGGACCGCCTTCGTCCAGGCCGGCCAGGCGCTCGGCAACGACGGAGGCTTCGGGCCCAAGCGGCTGGCGGAGGCGTTGCACGCCTCGCTGTCGGGCGTGCAGCGGATCGGCGCCGCGGTCGAGGGCGACAAGACCATGGTCGACGCGCTCGCCCCCGGGCTGCGCGCGTTCGAGGACGGGATCCGCACCGGCACCCTGGAGAGCGCCGCCCGCGGCGCCCGCGCCGCGGCCGTGGAGGGCGCTCGCGCGACCATCCCGCTCCAGGCCCGCAAGGGCCGCGCCTCCTACCTCGGCCCCCGCAGCGTCGGCCACCAGGACCCGGGCGCGACCTCGACCGCACTGCTGTTCGCGGCGCTCGAGGACGCTGTGCTCGCCCAGCGTTCCCACCGCGCGGCCGCCGGCCAGCCCATCTTCCTCGGGGATCGCCATGAGCGGTGAGCCGATCATGATCCAGTCGGTGAACCGCGCGGCCCGCATCCTCAAGGCGCTCGGCTCCGAGCAGGCGCGGCTGGGGGTCACCGAGCTCGCGGACCGGCTCGGGCTCGCCAAGGCGACCGTGTACGGGCTGCTCCGGACCCTGGAGGCGCAGCAGTTCGTCGAGCAGGACCTCGAGACCGGCAAGTACCGGCTCGGGCCGGCGCTGCTCCAGCTCGGCAACGCCTTCCTCGACAACCACGAGCTGCGCGCCCGCTCGCTGCTGTGGGCCGAGTCGCTGGCCGGCAGGGCCCGCGAGGCCGTCCTGGTCGGCGTGCTCTACGGGCCCAGCGTGCTGATCGTGCACCACGTCTTCAGGCCCGACGACTCCGTGCAGATCCTGGAGGTCGGCGCCTCGATCCCGTGGCACGCCTGCGCACTCGGCAAGGCCATGGTCGCCTACCTCGACGCGCCCGCCCGCAAGGAGCTGCTCGACGGCGCGCTGCCGCGCCTCACCGGCCAGACCATCACCGACCCCGAGGCGCTCGCGCAGGTCCTGGCCAGGGCCGCCCGCGACGGGGTCGCGGTCGAGGACCAGGAGGCGATCGTCGGCGAGGCCGGGATCGCCGCGCCCCTGTTCGACCACACCGGCACCGTCGTCGGCGGCATCGGGCTCGCCGGGGCGGTCGAGCACCTGCTGCCCGAAGGCGTGGCCGGGGACCTGCTCGCCGCCGTCAGGGAGGCCGCGCGCGGCCTGTCCAGGGAGCTCGGCGCCGGCCGGCTGAGCCTGCCCGGCGCCGGAGCGTGACCGCGCGATCTTGAATTCCACCCTGCGCACTCGCCGCGCGATCCTCGATCTCCAGTTCGACCAACCGGCCGGCCTGCTCGTCCTCGCCGGCGAGACCGGCTTCGCCTGGCGCTCGCCCACCCGCACGCTCGTCACCGCCGGCGTCGCCGCCCGAATCCCAGCCCCGCCCGGTCCCCGCCGCCTCGAGCGCCTCGCCAAGGTCGCCGGCACGCTACTCGCCGATGCGGATGGCGATATCGGAGCCGCGCGGGGTGGCCAGGGTGGGGCCGGCGGTGCCGGGGTTCGGAGTGGTCGGGGTGGAGTGGGTGTCCCGGGTGGCGGGGGTGGGGCCAGGTTCGCCGATGGCCAGAGTGGCGCCGATGGCGCGGGCAACGCCGGTGGCGGGGTTTGGGCCGGCGTGGCGCCGATCGTGGTCGGGGCGTTGCCGTTCGACGACCGGGCGCTTGGCGAGCTGGTGGTGCCCGCGCTGGTCCTGGAGCAGGCGCCTGGCGGCCCGGTGGTCGCCACCAGCATCGCCGCCGGCGTCGACCCACCCGACCCGGCCGACCTGGCCAGGCGGCTGGTCGCCGCCACCGCTGACTTCGGCCGCCCGGTGCCCGGCCCGCCGGCGTCCAGCGTCCACACGACAGCCCGCACCCGGCCGGGCGAGGCGGGCTGGCCGCCGCGGATCGAGGTCACGCCCTGCTGGGAGCGGCCCGGCTGGCGAGCGGCGGTCGAGGCGATCCTGGGGGAGATCGCCGCCGGCCGGCTCGACAAGGCCGTGCTCTCCCGTCAGGTGCTGCTGGAGGCGGACCGGCCATTCGGCCGCGCCTCTCTGCTCGGCCGTCTCGCGGCCCGCGGCTCCGGCGCCTATCTCTACGCCAGCGGAGGGTTCGTCGGCGCGAGCCCCGAGCTGCTGGTGGCCCGGTCCGGTGCGACCGCGAGGTCGCGGCCGCTCGCCGGGACCG
>JBEDUQ010000149.1:0-5737 GCA_040414855.1 Actinomycetota bacterium | reverse complement strand
GTGTGCGAGCTCTCGTAGACGCAGATCCGACGGGGATCGTCGGTGAACGCCCAGTTGCCACCGATACCGCTGCTCTCCTCGTAGCAGACGACGTCGCGGCAGCCCGCCTGAAGCAAATTCTTCAGCGCGGTCAGACCGCAGGGTCCCGCGCCGATCACGCAGATCCGCCTTTCGCCAGACGATTTCAGCGTCGCCCTCCTTCGCGACCTTCACATGCGGAAGGCGACAAGGGTGGCCGCCAGCACGACGGTCGCAAGCGAGAGGAGCCGCAATCCAGCCTCGGCGGGAGCTGTGAATCGCCGGGCGTCGAGCGGCTCTCTGCGCCCGTCGGCGAGCTCGAGTTCGCCGCGAACCGCGATCACCTGGCGTCGCACGTACCTGACGTGGGTCGAGAGCACGCGCTGGGCGAGCGAGAGCACGACCGCAAAGACCGCAGCGACCACGGTCACGCCTCCGACGTCGCCCGCGACGGCCGCGTAGCCATTGAGCACGGGGAAGCCGCCCCACGCGAGCCCGAACCAGAGGTCCGAATGGAAGCGCCCCCGAGCGAACTCCAGGTTGTACGCCAGCACGAGGAAGAGACCGAGCGGAATGAGGAACACGAGCCAGGCCCTGAAGGTGAACGCGCCCACGAGCCCGATCGCACAGGCGCCCGCGATCGAGACGGCGGCGAGCGCGACCAGGACCCGATCGGAGATCTTGGTGCGCAGCGGCCGCCCGTTCAGCTCGTCGAGGGCGTGCGCGCCCAGTCCGACGGCGAGCGCGAACGCGACGACGGCGGCGCCGAGCCGGTCCCACGCGACGACCGGCGCGAGGCAGCCGCCGATGACGACGTACGACAGATGCCAGGCCGTGTAGGGAGGATGGAGCAACGTCACATAGTCCCGCCACCCCCCGCGCTCGAGCGCGTACCAGGCGGGACGGGAGACCACGGGCTGAACCGCCCGCCTGATGACGCCCCCGGCGCGGTCGGGCGGGGTCATGTCTTCCGTCCCCAGATGACGACGGCGCCGCCAAGGCTCATCCGCCGAACCTCGACCCCGTCGATGCCCGCCGCGTGCCACCATTCGAGCTGGCGCTCGAGCGGGTGGCGCGCCCAGAAGTCCCGGATCGACCCACCGAGGAAGTCGCCGACCTCCCGCCAGCCGTTCCGCAGGACGCGGCCGGCGAGCGGCAGCACCGCGTGGACGTAGAGATCCCAGAGCGGCCGGGCGGGACCTCGGGGGACACCGAACTCGAGCGAGGCGACGAACCCACCCGGACGCACCACACGCGCGAGCTCGGCCAAGGTCGCCGCCGGATCGGCGACGTAGCGGAGCAGGTACGTGAACGTGAGGTGGTCGAAGGACTCGGAATCGAGGGGAAGCGCCTCCGCCGACGCATCGATCAGCTCGACCTCGTCGCCGAAGCGGCGGTGTGCGATCGCCAGCATCTCGAGGCTCTGATCGACTCCCGTCACCACGAATCCCTGCCGTCGGAGCTCCGCGGCGACCAGCCCCGTCCCCGTTGCCACGTCGAGAACGTGACCGCCTCGCGGGAGGCGCGAGACGAGGAAGCGGCGCCAGAGCGGGTCCTGTCCCAGCGAGAGCGCGGCGCCAACTCGGTCGTAGGTCGGCCCGAGCGGGGCGAAGAGCTCGCGGGCCCGCCGCTCCAAGCTGTCCTCCGGCATCGTCCACTCACCTCTTTCGAGTCGGGTCCGTAGCCTGCCACACCGCCTCACTCCGACCGCAGGATCTCGGCGGTTCGGCTCCTGGCGGCTCGGCGAGCAGGTAGGAAGGCGCCGGCGAGGGCAATGGCAAGCCCTGCCAAGCCCAGCGGATAGAGCGTCACGGGGTGGAGGACATCGAACGCGAATGGCGGAGGGCTGAGGCCGATTCCCCGGGCGAGCTGGGTCACCAGCCCGTGGTAGGTCCGGACGCCCGCCGGCATCCCGAGCAGTCCGCCGGTCACCCCCAGGACCGCGCTGGAGGTCATCACCATGACGAGCAGTTGCCGCGGGCTCATCCCGACCGCCTTCATGATGGCGATGTCGCGGGAGCGCTCGCGGACGTGGAGCAGCATTGTGGAGAACACGCCCACCGCCGCGATCAGCCCCAGGACCACGACGAGGATGGCCATGATCGTGTTGATCGCGTCGCTGCTCGAATCCGACGCGACTCGCCGGTTCGCAGTCACGGTCAGGAAGTCCGGTTCCTGGGCCTGAACCGCAGCGGCGAAGCTATTGGCGTTGGAGCCCGGCCGAAGCTGGACCAGATAACGGTCGGGCTGGGCATCCGGCTCGGCGGCTATGAGGGTGGACCAGCCCAACAGCGCCCCGAAGTTGAGAGAGGCGGTCTCTCCCACGACGTGGAGCCGGAGCTGCCGCCCGGCGATGACCCCGTCGAAGGTGCTTCCCACGTTCAGCTTGGCCTGGTCGAGGACGCTTCGGCGCAGCAGCACCTCGCCGGGCCGCCCGCTCAGCCACCGGCCGCGAACCAGGGAGGCTGACCAGCCCAGGCCGCGGGGGTCATCGCGGAAGGCGAGGCCGTCGACGGGGTCGGCGAGGCCAGGGACGACGACCGCGCCCTGGGTGGCCGCCACCACCTGCTGGGTCTGGGGTTGGCCGTTGAGGATGGCCATGACCCCGTTGTCGCTCACGGTGTTCCCGCGCGAGACCGACACGTCCCCGTTGAGGCCGGAGGTGGTCGACAGGCTCTTGGGTAGGGCCTCGCGTAGGCCGGACGCGACGACGATCGTGGCCACCCCGACCAGAACCGCCAGAACCGTGAGGACGCCGCGCAGCGGACGGATGAAGGCATCGCCGGCGCCCAGGCTCAGCGGCCGGGGCAGCCGGAGGCGCTGGACCCGGGATGGCCGCCAGGCCCGTGGCGAGCGAGGCGCACCGCCGGCGGCGATCGCCTCGACCGCGCTCATCCGTCCGGCTCGCAGGGCGGGGAGCGTGGCCGCCACCACCACGCAGGCGAGGATGCCGGTCAGGGCCAGAAGATCGGCGAGGGGCGAAACGGCTGCATCCAAAGGAAGGTCCAGGCCCCTTGCCGCCTGCTTGATCAGCGGAATGCTGAGGGCGGCTCCCGCCGGGATGCCGGCCACGCATCCGGCCAGCGCCGGGATGGCCATACTGACCACGATCGATACGACCACCTGGAGCGGGGTGAAGCCGAGCGCTTTGCTGATCCCGATCTCGCGGTAGCTGGCCAGAACCGTTCCCATGACCAGGTTGACGATGGTCGCGAGGCTTGCGACCAGCGCGATGACGCCGAAGGCGAGCAGCAGGACGAGCAGGAACTGGTTGGTGACGTTGTAGGCGTCGCGCATCGCCAGGTAGTTGAGCGATCCATTGACGGCTCCCGCGGGCAGGCCGCCCTGGAGCCGGCCCATGTCGTCCCGAAGCTGGGCCTGGCTGGGGGCGTACCGGAACCGGTAGGCCATCTCGTAGCCGAGGCCGCTGCCTCCCGCGAGGTCCGCCACCTGCGAGGGCAGGACCCAGGCCCGCTGGGTGGTGGCGATGCTGCCGCCCGCGGAGGTCTGGCTGACGTCGACGGCCTCGCCGACCACTGTAAGGAGCGGCTTGTCACCGGTGTGGTTCGAGACCAGGTGGTCGCCGAGGCCAATCCGGTTCGACTGGGCGAAGGCTCGGGTGACGACGATCTCTCCCGGCGCCTGGACCCAGCGCCCCGAGGTCATCCGGAGCAGCTCGACCGGGCCCTCGGGGCTGGCCCTGCCGACCAGATCGAGCTGGTGCCGCGACTCCCCGTTGGGCGATTTGCGGTCCAGCAGGGTGACGTACACGTTGGGCCATGGCCCAGCGGATGCGCTGGCTCCAATCGTCCCCGGCGTGGAGGCGAGCTGGCTGGTGGTCACGTGGCGGGCGTCGTAGAAGACCTTGAGGTGGGCGCCCTTCTGCGCATCGAAGGCCTGGTCGTAAGGGCTCGTGGCTTCCTGGAGGAGGTTGAGGCCGAGGGTGATGGTGCCGCTGGCGAGCGCGACCATGACCACGATCACCACCGACTGAAGCCGCCGGCGGCGCACCTCCGACCACGCCACGGTGAAGCTGGCCCTCATGGCTGCTCCTCCTTGATGCGGACCGTGACCATGGTCTCCGGCAGCGGCCTGGCACCATCCAGGCGGCTGTCGTCGTGGACGCGGCCGTCGATCAGCGTCACGATCCGGCCGGCGTAGCGAGTGGCCAGCTTGGCGTCGTGGGTGACCAGGAGCACGGTCTGGCCCTCCCGGTTGAGCCCTTCGAGCAGCTCCATGACCTGCGCTCCGTTGTGCGTGTCGAGCGCGCCGGTCGGTTCGTCGGCCAGGAGGATGGCGGGCCGATTGATCAGGGCCCGGGCAATCGCGACCCGCTGCTGTTGACCGCCCGAGAGGCGAGCGGGGTAGTGGCCGGCGAGCTCCGCGATGCCGAGCCGGGCCAACAGCTCCATGGCTCGGGCCCTGGCCGGGGCGGGTCGGGTTCCCTCGAGCTGGGCGGGGAGGAGGACGTTCTCGAGCACGGTCAGGTTGCCGAGCAGGTTGAAGAACTGGAAGACGAATCCCAGTCGCGCGCGCCGGAAGCGCGCCAGACGGCCTTCGCTGAGCCGGCCCAGGTCTTCGCCTCCGACCCGCACCCGCCCACCCGTGGGCCGGTCGATGCCGGCGACGAGGTTGAGCAGGGTGGACTTCCCGCTTCCCGAAGGCCCCATGATCGCCGTCAGCTCGCCGCCGTCGACATCGAGGCTGACATCGTCAAGAGCGGCCCGGCCGCCGGCCCCGGCGTAGGTCTTGCTGACCTGTGTCAGCTCCACCAGCGTCATCGTTCGCCCTTTCCTGTCGTGGTCGCCTGCGCGTAGGCGTCCACCCACTTGAGGTCCGCTTCCGTATGCAGGAGGGCCCCCTGGTACAGCAGGGCCAGGTCGTCACGGCCCTGAGATCTGGCCTGTTCCTCGAGGACGCCCAGGTCCTTGAGCCGCTGGAGGTAGACCCGGCGCTGGCGGGAGAGAAGCGCGGCCAAGTCGCCGTTGGCGACCCTGGCTGCCAGCAGCAGCTTGAGGTAGATCTCCTCTCTCAGCTGCTGTGGCTCCGACTCCGGCTCGGCCAGCCACGTCTCGAGCGCTTTGTGACCCATCTCGGTCAGGCGGTAGGGCACCCTGCCGCGATCGCCTCGCGGCTCGGCGGGCTTGACGAGCCCGTCCCGCTCCAACCGCTGGAGCGTGGTGTATACCTGCCCGATGTTGACCTCCCATGAGCCGCCGAGGAGGTCCTGGAAGCGCGTCTTCACGGCGTAGGCGTGGAGCGGCTGCTCGGCCAGGAGCCCGAGAATCCCGAACTTGAGCGACATCCCTCTCCCATGGTTACTCAGCAATGGTTTTCCAGTATGCATACTGGAAAACCATTGTCAACAGCGGTGCTGGCCAAGGCCCGAGCAAGGCCCAGGTGAGGGCTTGGTGTGGTGTGGTGCGGTGCGGGGCCGAACGGAGCGGACCGTGGCGGCATGGGTCCGCCGGCGCGATCGCGCGCAGCAGGGGATCGCCCTGGCGGCTTGGCGCTCAGCCCGGCCCGAGGGTTCGCGGCGCGCGCGGCACTCGCGGCGGTCTACCGCTGCGCTACACGCGTCAGAGGCTGCGGGCGGCCATAGGCGTGAAGCGCGAGTACTGGCCCTGGAACGTCACCGTGACCGTGTCGGTGGGACCGTTGCGGTGCTTGGCGACGATGAGGTCGGCCTCGCCCTTGCGAGGGGACTCGGGGTCGTAGA
>JBEDUQ010000148.1:0-2819 GCA_040414855.1 Actinomycetota bacterium | reverse complement strand
CGTGCTCACCCCGTTGGCGGCCCGCCTGGCCCGCAGTCTGAACGCGGTCTCGGTCCCGCGCGCTCGCGGTCTGGCCGAAAGCCCCACGCCGCTGCTCGGCGGCCTGGCAATCCTGCTCGGCGTGCTTTTAGCCAGCGTCCTGTTCATGCCGTCGGTCATGCACCTTCACCCGATCGCCCACGCCGGCCACGGGCCTCCGCCGCCCGTGCACGTCGGCTGGGTGATCGCGGGCGCCTGCCTGATCGCTCTCGTCGGGGCGGTCGACGACATCATCGAACTCAAACCGCTGGTCAAGCTGCTGGGCCAGATCGCCGCCGCCGTCCTGGCCGTGCACGGCGGCGTGCTGGTCAGCGACGTGACCATCCCGTTCGTCGGCGCGCTGCAGTTCCCTAACACCGGCGGCGTACTGAGCGTGATCTGGCTCGTCGGGATGATGAACGTGGTCAACTTCTCCGACGGGGTCGACGGACTGGCCGCCGGCCTGTGCACGATCGACGGGATCGCCTTCGCGATCATCGCGTTCAGCCTGGGCGTCAACGGCGCGGGCATCCTCGCCGCGCTCACCGCCGGCGCCGCGCTGGGCTTCCTGTTTCACAACTTCCATCCCGCGTCGGTGTTCATGGGTGACTCGGGCGCCAACCTGCTGGGCTACCTGCTCGGCGTCGTCGCGGTGATCGGGTCGGTCAAGACCAACGCCGTCGTCGCCCTGGTCGTCCCGCTGGTGATCCTCGCCGTGCCGTTCCTGGACACCGGCTTCGTGGTGGCCAAGCGCCTGAAGTACCACCGCAAGCCGTGGTCGGCGGACGCCAATCACTTCCACCACCGGATGGCCCGGATCGGCTTCTCCCAGCGCAAGACGGTCGCCTACCTGTACGCGTGGACGGCGCTGCTGGCCGGGGTGGCCGTCGCGCTGCGCTTCGTGCCCTATCACGACCACACCGGGCCACACCCGCACTATCACCTCGGCTGGCTGCTGGTGATGATCGCCATCGGTCTGATCGCCCTGGCGGCCAGCGTGTATCTCGTCTACGTGCTG
Source organism: Actinomycetota bacterium (assembly GCA_040414855.1). Lineage (GTDB taxonomy): Bacteria > Actinomycetota > CALGFH01 > CALGFH01 > CALGFH01 > DASVXQ01. The sequence continues at coordinate 1,783 of JBEDUQ010000148.1, read as the reverse complement.
GAGATCCTCAAGTTCCGCAGCCTGCGTGCGCTCGACCTGCGCCGTCGCGATCCCGAGACCAGCGAGCACGAGATCGACGATCAGGTCGGCCGCGACGTGGAGACGGGCGAGTTCGAACGCGTGCGATAGTGGCGCCGATGCGCACCTCCGCCCGCGACGACCGCGAGCCGTTCATCACCCGCGACGGCTCGACCATCCGCGAGCTGGCCGGCCCGGCCTGGTCCAAGGTCGAGCGCCAGAGCCTGGCCGAGGCGACGCTTGACCCCGGGGGCGAGACCGCCGAGCACTTTCACCCCGGCACCGAGGAGATCTACTACTTCGTCGGCGGGGCCGGCCGGATGCGCCTGGCCGACGACGAGCAGTCGGTCGCGCGCGGCGACTGCGTGGTCATCCCGCCGGGCACGCCGCACAAGCTCTGGAACACGGGCGACGAGCCGCTCGTGCTGCTGTGCTGCTGCGTGCCGGCCTACTCGGATGACGACACCGTGATGACGGGACGCTGACCTGAGCGCCCTGAGCCGGTCAGAGCGCTGGATCCTCGGCGCGGTCGCGCTCGCCACCGTGCTCGCGGGCGTCACTCGCTACGTCAGCGGCATCTCGCCGGTCATCGCGTTTGTGGTCTCGGGCATCGCGCTGGCCGGGCTGGCCTGGATGGTGGCGTTCGCCACCGAGGAGCTCGGGCGCCGCCTCGGCCCCGGCGCGACCGGCCTGATGCACGCCACGCTCGGCAACCTGCCGGAGTTCTTCGTGGTCATCTTCGCGCTGCAGGCCCACCAGCGGGTCGTGGCCGAGACCGCGATTCTGGGTTCGATCCTGGTCAATGCGCTGTTCGTGCTCGGACTGGTGATCGTGGCCGGGGCACGGCGCGCGCACGACGGCGTGATGCGCTTCAACCCGCGTCTGCCCAACGACACCGCGACGCTGCTGCTGATCGCGTCGTTCATCATCGTGCTGATCGGGCTCACGCGCGGGGCCGGCGACGCCGCCAGCCACCACTCCAAGGCGATCTCGATCATCGGTGCCGTCGCCTTGCTGATCGTCTACGCGACCTGGGTGCGCCAGCTTCTCAGCACCGAGCCGGCGCGCGAACATGACCCCGAGCCGCCGCATCTGACCGCGGCGTTCAGCGCCGGGCTACTGCTGGTGGCCGGTCTGGGCTCGGCGTTCGTCTCTGAATGGTTCGTGCACGCGCTGGAGCCGACGATCGGCAAGCTCGACATCTCCCAGGCGTTCGCCGGCCTGGTCATCGTGGCTATCGCGGGCAACGCGGTCGAGAACGTCACCGGCATCGTGCTCGCCGCCCGCGGCCGCGCGGAGCTGGCGATCTCGGTGGTCAAGAACTCGGTGGCCCAGATCGCCGCGTTTCTGTACCCGGTGCTCGTGCTCGCCTCGCTGCTCACCGCCACCACGCTGACGTTCACCATCGCGCCGGTGTACATCGGCGCGCTGCTCGGCACCGCGGTGATCGTGTGGCAGATCACCGGGGACGGCGAGGCCACGATGTTCGAAGGGGCGGCGCTGATCGCCACGTTCGTGGTGCTTGCCACCGTCGCCTGGTTTGAGTGACCCGCAGCCGGGAGAAAGGCACGGTCCGGCTCGCGAAACTGCGAGCGTGGAGCCTTTCTCCCAAGCTGATTCGCCCCCAGGCGAATCAGCCCCATTCGGGCGCGTAACCCGGGAAGCGCCCGCCCCACATCCACGCCCGCACCCGCGCCGCCGCGGCCGGGTAGTGGTCGAGCGCGAAGGCCAGGTCGCCGTAGCCCTGGTTGTAGACCAGCATGCG
>JBEDUQ010000147.1:0-5152 GCA_040414855.1 Actinomycetota bacterium | reverse complement strand
TCGAACTGGCCACCGCGGACCGCTTCCCGGTGACCTGCACGATCAACGGACTGGGCGGGTTCCCCGCTCCCCACGAGCAATGGCTGGGCATGCTCGGGATGCACGGCACCCGGGCGGCGAATTACGCGATGGACGAAGCCGACCTGATCATCGCCGTGGGGGCGCGCTTCGATGACCGGGTGACCGGCAAGCTGGCCGAGTTCGCGCCGCGGGCCAAGTTCATCCACATCGACATCGACCCGGCCGAGATCTCCAAGAACGTCCCGGCCCACATCCCGATCGTCGGTGACGCGCACAACATCCTGCCGCGGCTGGTGGCCGAGTACCGCTCGCTCGGCGCCGAGCCCGCGCGCCTGGAGGAGTGGTGGTCGCGGATCCGGGTCTGGCAGGAGCGCCATCCGCTCGGCTACGAGGATTCGGCCGACTCCGAGATCAAGCCGCAGTATCTGATCCAGGCCCTCTACGAGGCGACCGGCGGGGATGCCATCGTCGCCTCCGACGTCGGGCAGCATCAGATGTGGACGGCCCAGTACTTCCACTTCCCGGGCCCCCGGCGCTGGATCAACTCCGGCGGACTGGGCACGATGGGCTTCGGCCTGCCGGCCGCGATGGGTGCCAAGGTGGGCTGCCCCGATCAGACCGTGGTGTGCGTGTCGGGCGACGGCTCGATTCAGATGAACGCCCAAGAGCTCGCGACCTGCGCCCAGGAGGGCATCGCGGTCAAGGTGTTCATCCTCAACAACGGCTACCTGGGCATGGTCCGACAGTGGCAGGAGCTGTTCTGGGACAAGCGCTACAGCCAGGTCGACATGGGCACCTACCCGGACTTCGTCAAGCTCGCCGAGGCCCACGGCGCCACCGGCATCCGCCTGGCGGACAAGACCACGCTGCTGTCCGACATCAAGGAGGCGCTCGCCACCGAGGGCCCCGTGGTGGTCGACGTCCGAGTCACCCGCGAGGAGAACACCTACCCGATGGTGCCTGCCGGACAGGCGGCCCGCGACATGGTGGGCTGAGCAGTGGGTGAACCAGCCACCAAGGAGCCCCTTTCGCTCGACCAGCTCGAAGCGGCCGTGGGCATGCGCACCGGCCGCAAGCACACGCTGTCGATCCTGGTCGAGAACAAGCCCGGCGTCCTGACCCGGATCGCCGGCCTGTTCGCCCGGCGGGGGTTCAACATCGACACGCTCGCGGTCGGACCGACCGACGACGAGCGCTTCTCGCGCATCACGCTGACGCTCGACGGTGCCGTGCACCCGATCGACCAGGTGACCAAGCAGCTCCACAAGCTGATCAACGTCCTGAAGATCCGCGACCTGGAGCCCGACGAGACGCTGGCCCGCGAGCTGGCCATGTTCAAGATCGCCGCCGATGGCGCGAGCCGCACCGAGGTCATGCAGATCTGCGAGATCTTCCGGGCCAAGATCGTCGACGTGACCAAGCGCTCGGTCGTGGTCGAGGTCACCGGGACGTGCGAGAAGATCGACGCGTTCGAGCGCCTGGTCCGGCCGTTCGGGCTGATCGAGATGGCCCGGACCGGCGAGATCGCCATCTCGCGTGGTCGCGGCGAGACCTGAGGCCCGGCCGCCGGGCATGAGTGACACCGCCTCGCGCGCCGCCGTCACCGTCGACGCGCGGCTGCGCCGGGCCGTGGAGACGGCGCTGCGCCGGGCCCGCCAGCTCGGGCGCCCGGTCATCGCCAGCCACACGGTCGCGCTGCCGGCGGCCAGCGATCCCACGGCGATGATCGTCGCCGCCCGCACGGCCGACGAGCCGTGGTTCTGCCTCGAGCAGCCCGACCGCCGCCGGTGCGTCCTGGCCGCGCTGGGGGAGGTCGCGCAGCTGGAGTCCGCCGGGGCCCGGCGGTTTGCCGATGTCGGCGGCCAGTGGCGCGCGCTCGTCGCCGACGCGGTGGCCGAGCCGGACGACGGACCGCCCGGATCCGGTCTGGTGGCCGTCGGCGGATTCGCCCACGCCCCCGACGGGGCCGACTCCCCGCGCTGGGACGGCTTTCCGTCGGCATCGCTGCACGTGCCGGCGCTGTCGATCGCGCGCCGCGACGAGCGCGTAACCGCGACGGTCAACGTCTCGGCCGCGCCCGACGACACGGTCCCCGAGCTGCAGCGGCTGGCCCTGGCCCAACTCGCCCGCCTGACCCCGGGGGCGGCGCTGCCGCTGTTCGATCCCGCCCCGACCGGCACCTACCGGGTCCTCAGCCCGATGCCGCCCGCCCACTACGAGGACGCCGTCGCCCGTGCGGTGGACCGCATCCGCGCCGGCGAGATCGAGAAGGTCGTGCTGGCCCGCGAGGTCGAGGTCCATGCGCCGCGCGACCACGACGCCGCGGCGGTCATTGGCCTGCTGCGCGACGCCTACGCGAGCTGCTTCGTGTTCGCGGTGGGCCGGGGCCAGGCCACGTTCCTGGCCGCCAGCCCGGAACTGCTCGTGCGGCGAGAGGGCCAGCGCGCGAGCACGGTCGCGCTGGCCGGCTCGATCCGCCGCAGCGCCGATCCCGCCGTCGACGATCACCTCGGCGAACAGCTGCTGCACAGCGACAAGGACCGGGAGGAGAACGCGATCGTGGCGCGGCGTATCGCCCGGGCGCTGCGGCCGCACTCGGTCTGGGTGACCGCCGCCCAGGAGCCCGCGCTGGTGCGCGTGGCCAACATCCAGCACCTTGCCCGACCGATCCGGGCCCAGCTCGCCCGGCCGCTCGATGCCGTCGCGCTGGCCGGGCTTCTGCACCCGACGCCCGCCGTCGGCGGCGAGCCCGCCGACCGAGCGGCCCGGCTGATCCCCGCCCTCGAGGGGCTGGACCGGGGCTGGTACGCCGGCGCGGTCGGCTGGATCGACGCCACCGGCGACGGTGAGTTCACCGTCGCCTTGCGCTGCGCCCTGCTGCGGGGGCGCACCGCCCACCTGTACGCCGGCGGCGGCATCGTGCGCGACTCCGACCCCGCCTCGGAGCTGGCCGAGACCGAGACCAAGCTCGGCGCGCTGCTCCCGCTGCTGGCCGGGTAGGCACCGTCCGCCTCAGGTCGGCCGCAGATCGGCCGATCAACCGGGAGATGAGCCCGGATCCCTCGCCGGCCCCTGCCTCGACACCGCCCGTGCCGATCGAGCCGCCGCGCCTGGACCGCGTGGCGGCGTCGTTGCCGGGGGTCGTCTTCCGCCTGGTCCGGACGGCCGCCGGAGCGGTCGAGGTGCGCTACGCCGGCCCCAGCGCTCGCGAGCTGTTCGGGGTGGCGCCCGAGAAGCTGATCGGCGATCTGTGCCATCTGATCGAGTCCGTGCATCCCGAGGACCAGGCCGACCTGCGCGACTCGCTGCAGGCCTCCGCCCGGGATTTGGCGCCGTGGGAGTGGCTCGGCCGGGTGTTCGCCGCCGACGGGAGCATGAAGTACCTGCGCGGGGCGGCTCACCCCGTGCGCGAGCCCGACGGCTCCACGGTCTGGGACGGCACCCTCCTGGACCAGACCGACGCGTCGTGGGACCACGCGCTGGAGGCCGCCATGCGCCGGCGCCTGCAGCTCATCGTCGAGCACCTGCCGGCGGCCGCGGTCGCCCTGTATGACCGTGATCTGCGGCTGTGCCTGTGCGAGGGCCAGCTGTTCGCCGACCTCGATCTCACCGGCATGCTCGGGCGCCCGCTGGACGCGTTTGCCGCCCCGGAGACGCTCGAGCTCATCCTGCCCGGGATCCAGGCCGCCCTGGCCGGCCAGACCGCGGCCCCCGCGGTGCTCGAGGCCGACCGCCAGGGGCGGCCGCTGGCGGTGAACTTCGCCCCGTACCGGCGCAGCGACGGCCGGATCGACGGCGCGCTCGTGCACTGGCAGGACATCACCCAGCTGCGACGCGCCGAGCGCGCCCGCCACGAGGCCGAGGAGCTCCTGCGCCGCGGTTTTGACGACGCGCCGATCGGGATGGCGCTCGTCTCCACCGACGGCCAGCTGCTGAGGGTCAACCGAGCGCTGTGCGACACCGTCGGCTACGACGCCGACGAGCTGCTGAGCCTCACCCTCCGCGAGCTCACCCATCCCGACGACATCGCCGAGGACGTCGAGTTCGTGCGCCGGATGCTGGCTGGGGAGATCCGCAGCTACCAGATGGAGAAGCGCTACCGGCGCCGCGACGGGCACCAGGTGTGGGCCCGGCTCTCGGTGTCCCTCGCCCGCGATGAGGACGATGCCCCGCTGTACTTCGTCTCCCAGGTCGAGGACATCTCCGAGCGCAAGCGTGCCGAGCAGGAGCTGGCCCAGGCGCGGGCGGAGATCGACCGTTTCTTCGGGCTGTCGCTCGACCTCATGGCGATCGTCGACCGCGACGGCTTCTTCGTGCGCATCAACCCGGCGTTCGAGACGATCCTGGGGTACACCAGCGCCGAGCTGACCAGCCGCCCGCACCTGGAGTTCGTCCACCCTGACGACATCGCAGCCACCGGGGAGGCGTTTCGGGCGCAGGTGGGGGGGAGCGCGGTGCTCGGCTTCGAGAACCGCTACCGCTGCGCCGACGGCTCCTACCGCTGGCTGCTGTGGAGCGCGACCGCGCTCGACGACGGCTTCGTCTACGCGACCGCGCGCGACGTGACCGAGCGGCGCGAGATGGAAGAGCGCCTACGGGAGAGCCGCGAGCAGGCCCTGTCGGCGTCCCGGCTGAAGTCCGAGTTCGTGGCCAATATGAGCCACGAGATCCGCACCCCGCTCAACGGCGTGGTGAGCATGTCCGAGCTGCTGCTCGGCACCGATCTCGACCCCGAGCAGCTCGAGTATGCCCAGGTCACCGCCATCTCAGCTCAGGCGCTGATGCGGGTCATCGACGACATCCTGGACTTCTCCAAGATCGAGGCGGGCAAGCTCGAGATCGTCGCCGAGGACTTCGAGGTCGCCGCGGTGCTCGCCGAGGTGTGCGAGATCGTCGGCCCCAAGGCCCGCGACAAGGCGCTCTCGCTCACCTGGGGGGCCAGCCCGGCGGTGCCCGCGGTACTCAACGGCGACGGCGGCCGGGTGCGCCAGGTCCTGCTCAACCTGGTCGGCAACGCGGTGAAGTTCACCTCGGCCGGCTCGGTGACGCTCGGGGTAGAGCTGGTCTGCTCCGGCGTGGATGAGCCGCGGGTGCGTTTCGAGGTCACCGACACGGGCATCGGCATCGAGCC
>JBEDUQ010000146.1:0-13258 GCA_040414855.1 Actinomycetota bacterium | reverse complement strand
GTGGTCGCCACCGCGGTCAACGGCGTCCCCGACCTGATCGTCCCCGGTATCACCGGCCTGCTCGCCACCCCCGGCGACCCCTCCACCATCGCCCGCTCCGTCCTTTGGATGCTCGACCACCCGGCCCAGGCCCGCCAAATGGGCCAGACCGGCAGCCGCTGGGTCCGCTGGATGTTCGACCCCACGCTGATGTGCACCCTCATCGACCACACCTACAGCCGGCTCCTCGGCCTTCCCGGTCCGGCAGCGGAGGCGCCGCCGCAGCGCGGCCACCAGACCCAGCCGACCCACCAGACCCATCGGCTCCCGGCAGGGCGCCCGAGCATCCCCGAGCCGCAAGGAAATCGCTCCCAGCCAGCGACCGCGACGACCGGACTCGAAACGGAGGCGTAGATGAGGGCATCCAAGCTCGGAGTTCCGCTCGGTGTTCCCCGGCGAGTGCTCGACCTGCTGATCACCGGAGCGGCCTTCGTGCTGGTGCTCCCGTTGTTCGCCCTGGTCGCGTTGCTGGTCACGATGACTAGCCCGGGCCCGGTCATCTTCAGGCAGGAGCGGGTCGGCCAGGGCGGGATCCCCTTCACCCTGCTCAAGTTCCGCACCATGCGGACCGGCTCATCCGGGCCGAACGTCACCACCAACGACGACAACCGGCTGACCCCGGTCGGCAAGCTGCTTCGCCTCGTCGGCCTCGACGAGCTGCCGCAGCTGATCAACATCCTCAAGGGCGAGATGACCCTGGTCGGCCCGCGGCCCGAGACCCTCGACCTCGCCTCCCGCTACCCAACCGGCTGCCACGGTGTCTTCGCCCACCGCCCCGGCCTGACCGGGCCGGCGGCCGTGCGGCTACGCGACCGCGACCGCCTGCGCCCGTCCGCGCAGGACCTCGAGGAGTACTACCTCCAGGTGGTCGTTCCGGCCAAGGTCGCGGTCGACCTCGAGTTCCTCACCGCGCCGACGCTGCTGCGCACCCTCGGGGTGATCGCCGAGACGATGCTCTACATCGTCACCGGCGGCCGGACCCACCGGGCGGTCCCGATCGCCGCGACCGCCGAGATCCAGCAGGAGGCTGCGAGCCCGGCCGTCACCACGTGAGGGCCGGGATCCCCGCGCTTCTCACGGCCCTCACGCCCCTCGCGCCTCCCGCGCCCTCCCCGCCTTCCGCGCCCTCAGTTGGTGCGGGCCTGGCCGTGCAGGGAAGCGGCCACCTGGACCAGTCGCTGCCACAGCGGGTTCTCGGCACCGTTCTTGTCGAGGAAGGTCCGCACCGTGCCGTTGAACTTGCGGCTCCAGGCCCAGAGGTCGACGCCGTCGGCGCCCTCTTGCAGGGGGATCGTCTCGTAGACGTGGACGGCGAGCGCCGCCTCCTGCGGGTCGCCCGGGTAGACCGACTGCGGGAAGGACAGCGGCGCCACGCGCGCGAACAGCAGGAACGGCGGCGGGAACATGGCCCTGGCCTTGCGCCAGGCGGCGGCCTGCGCGATCGCGTCGACGTCGCGGACGTTGCAGCCGCCGCAGTCGTTGGAGTCGCGGGCGAGGCCGTTCGCGAGCATGAACCCGTCGACGTAGCCGCTGTGGTAGATCCGGAGCAGCTCCGAGTCCACCTGGTACTTGTAGTCGGGCAGGCGGGGCTTGTCGCAGCGGTCCTGCCCGGGCAGGCCGCAGGTGAGCTGCGGGTCCGACAGGTCCACGATGATCGGCAGGCCCGGCACCTCGCGGTGGAGCACGTCGCCGGTGGCACGCAGGTAGCCGAGCGTCTGGTCGGGAGTCAGGCCCTGGTTGACCCGGTCGGCGACCCGGATGCCGGCGATATCGGCGCGGTGCGCCTGGGCGAACTGGACCAGGGCCGCCACGTCGGCGGTGATGTCCTTGCCCGCCGCGAACTCCTTGTGCTCGTCGAAGCCCAGGTAGACCTTGAGGCCGCGGGCACGGGCCGCCTGGATGAGCTGCTCGTCGCCCGACGAGATCAGCACCGCGTTGAACGCCTCCGCGACCTTGCTGAGGTCGGCGTCGCGACTGCCGAGCAGCGGGTACTTCCCGAGGTCGAAGTGGACCGCCAGCACCGGCGCCGGCCCGTTACGCGGACCCGGCAGCGAAGGCGTGGACTGCGTGTGGATGGCCGGCGGAGGCCGCTGGGGCTCGCACGCGCCGAGGACCGCGACCGCCAGCGCCACGCCGGCGAACGTACGAAAGACCCGTTTCCGTGATTGGCTTTCAGAGGTGGTCATCGGTTCCTTACCTCAGCTCTCGAGGGGCGTTTCGGCATGCGGGTCGGATGAAGGTCGCGGCGGGCATCGCCTGTCTCGCCGCCGTGGTCGCGATTGGCCTGGCGGTCGGCCGCGGGCCCACCCCGGCGAGGCTGGACGACGGCGTGCGCCGGCACCTGGGGGCCTGGCTCGATCACCGGTCCTACCGCGGTCTGGTCAAGGCCGTCGGCGCCGAGCGCAGCTCCGGACACGGGGCCTACGTGACCGCGGCGGTGCCGCTGGTCGCGGCCGCCGCGGTGGCGCTCGCGACGCGCGGGCGGCGCCTGCTGGCCTGGCTTCCGTGGCTCGTGGCGATCCTGCTGACGGTGCCGCTGGCGTGGGTGCTGCGGGTCGGCTTCGCGCGGCCCGGGCCCGACGAAGGGCCGGTCCATGCCTGGTCGCAGGGCGCCTACCCGTCGGGCGGGGCGCTGCTGGTCGCCCTCGGCTGGACCATCGGGGTCGCCGTGATCGCATCGCCGCGGCCGGGCTGGCGACTGCCGATGGTCGCGATCGCCGCGCTGGCGCTGGCGGTCCACCTGTTCGCGCGGGTCGCCGTGGGCGACCACTGGCTCACGGACGTGCTCGGCGCCTACCTGCTCGTCGCGGGCGTCGCGCTGCTCGCGGACAGGTTGCGGCCTGGCGACACTTAGCGTGGTGCTTCCTCCCCGCGCAGGCCGGTCGCGGCCCAGACCAGGGCGAACAGCAGCCAGACGTGACGGAAGTGCAGGGTCTGATGGGTCATGCTGAAGGCGAAATTGGCGAACACGGCCGCGCCGAGCGCGTGGAACCGGGTCGGCCCGCGCGGACCGAGCAGCCGCAGCGCCTGGCGGAAGACCAGCCAGTACAGCACCGCCAGGCCGAAGAGCGCGAAGATCCCCCGTTCGACCAGATAGGCGAGGAAGTCGTTGTGGAGGCTCTTGTAGTCGACGGTGTACTTGGCCGCGCCCGCGCCGACGCCGAACAGGTCGTAGCCGCGGCCGCTGCTCTTGGTCAGCCCCTGCGCCCAGAGGGTTAGCCGTCCGTTGAGGGACCGGTTCGAGCGCCCGAGGCTGTTCTGGAAGACCCCGCCCTGCTTCTGCTCGGCGGAGATGCTGGCGACGTCGCTGAGCACCGACCTGGTCGCGAACGTGCGCATCACGCCGCCGACGACGAGCGCCACCGCGACGATCGCCAGGGCGATCACGACCTGCGCCTGCCTCGCCGTCGAGCCGGCCCGCCGGACCAGGAACGAGCCGAGCATCGCGGCGACCCCAACGAACAGGCCGACCATCCCGGCCACCGAGCCGGTCGCGTAGATGGCGAGCAGCAGCCAGCCGCCGGCGAGCCAGCGCAGCCACCGCGACCGCGGCCACGGCGAGGCGGCCAGCACGAACAGGGAGACGAGGAAGTAGCTCGCGGCGAGGTTCGGGTTGCTCGCCGCCGCGGAGGCGCGGTTCAGCGCGCGGGAGTTGGCGAGGATCAGCTTGGCCAGGCTCTCCGGGAGGAAGTGGAAGGTGATCCCGTTCGCCAGCAGGGCCCAGGCGAGCGCGGTCAGCACCCAGGTGGCCAGCACGATCCGGAGCGCCCTCGGGCTCGGGCGCAGGTCGTTGACCGCCGCCAGGAAGAACACGTAGAGGTAGACGTCGATCAGCACCGCGGTCCGGCCGACCCCGGCGAACTGGCTGGTGCCGATGCCGACCAGGCTCACGACCAGGATGAACGCGGTCACCGCCAGCAGCGGGAAGGTCATCCGCCGCCCGGCGGTGAACCATCCGATCGTCGCCGTGAACAGGTAGAGGACGATCAGCACGTCGACCGGGGCGGTGTTGCTCGGACCGTGCGGGATCAGCAGCGGCAGGAACATCACCGCCGGCAGCAGCATGAGCACACTGAGCGGCAGCGGCTCCCGGCGCCGGCGGGTCCGGCGAGGGACCGGCCCTTCCGGCGGCGACGGACGTGCCGGCGTCGGCCGTTCGATGGCGACGCTCACGGTGCCACCCCGGTGCCGGCGCCGACCAGGTTGGCGACCCAGGCGGCCTCGCGCGCCAGCCCGGTCTCGAGGTCCACCTCGGGCTTGTAGCCGAGCAGCGCCTCGGCTCGCGCGCCGTCCGCACCGGTGTGCCGGGCATCGCCCGCCTGACGCTCCAGTCGCACGACCCGCACCGGCCGCCCGGTGATCCGGCCGATCAGGTCGAGGACCTCGTTCAGGCTGACGCGGCGGCCGCCGCCGACGTTCACCGGCTCGGCACGGAACGGCGCGGTCATCGCCAGCAGGTTCGCCCGGACCGCGTCGCCGACGAAGGTGAAGTCCCTGGTCTGCTCTCCGTCGCCGTAGACCGTGATCGGCTTACCGGCGTAGGCGGCCTGGAGGAAGCGGCGAAAGGCCATGTCGGGCCGCTGCCGCGGACCATAAACGGTGAAGTAGCGAAGGGTCGCCACCGTCAGGGTCGAGCCGGAGAGCTGCGCGTAGGCCAGGCACAGGTGCTCGCTGGCGAGCTTGGTCACCCCGTACGGCGACACCGGGCGGGTGATCGAGGCCTCGGTGGTCGGGTAGGTGGGGGCGTCGCCGTAGACGCTGGACGACGACGCCGCGACCAGGCGGGCGACGTTGCGGCGGACGCACGCCTCCAGCAGTCGCTGGGTGGCGATCACGTTGTCGCGGACGTAGACGTCGAAGTCGAGTCCCCACGAGGCGCGGACGCCTGCCTGGGCGGCCTGGTGGAACACGACCTCGACGCCGTCCAGCACGCTGTCCAGGTCCATGGTGGACAGGTCGCCCTCGACCAGGTCGAACCCCGGCCGGCCCAGCAGCGCGGCGGCGTTGGCGCGTTTGTGGGCCTGTGCGTACGAGGCGGTGAAGGCGTCGATCCCGGTGACCTCGAACCCGTCGTCGAGCAGTGCCTCGGAGAGGTGCGAGCCGATGAACCCGGCGGCGCCGGTCACGACCACCCGGGTCGCGCTCACGGCGTGCCGTCCCCCCGGTCCCCGCGCTCGAGCAGCGACCGGCCCTGGAAAGTCCCCTCGGGCAGGTCGACGTCCAGCAGCTCGGCGATCGTCGGCGCGACGTCGTGGAGGTCGACGTTCCCGTCCCGGATCGGGCGGCCCCGCAGAAACAGGTGGCTGTCGTCAGAGGTGTGCATACCCGCGAGCCCCTGCGCCGGCGACCGGAACACGTCCTTGCCGCGGGTCCCGCCCTTGAGCTCATAGCCGGACTTCAGCGTCAGCACCACGTCCGGCCCGCGCACCGCCTCGGGCCCGTGATACGCCTGCTCACGCCGGACGAGCTCACCGTAGACCAGCTCCCCGGTCTCCGGCTGGCGGAACCCCCGAAGGTCGGCGACCAGCCGCTCGACCACCCCGCCCACGCGCTCCGGCGGCACTGAGCCCCGCGGCCGCAATCCCGCCCGGTTCACGTAGAAGCGACCGGGATCCAGCGAGTACACCGTCGAGGTCGGGCTGATCGACGCCACACCCTTCGGCTCCTCCTCGTCGAAGCTCAGATAGCCACGCTCGACCAGCCAGGCGTTGGTGTAGACGTCCACCCTCGCGCTGGTGAACCCGTGATCCGACATCACCAGCAGCTCGGTCCCCTCCGGGAGGCGCTCCGCCAGCCACCCCGCGAACGCGTCCAGCTCCGCGTGGAACCGCTGGAACAGGTCCAGGACCCGAGGCTCCCCGTCGGCCATGCCGTTCCAGAGGAAGTGGTAGAGGCGGTCGGTCTCGGTGACCACCGCGACGAAGAGGTCCCAGTCGCCGTCGTCGAGCAGGAGGCGAACGGCCTCCTTGCGCTTGGCGAAGGTCGTGAACAGGTCCTCTTCCAGGCGGCTGAACGCCTCCCTCGCGGCGCGCGTGTCGAGGTCGACCCGGTAGCCCAGCGCCTGGAGGCGCGGCAGCAACGACGGCGGGTAGACGGCCCGCTCCAACTGCGGCGCCACGAACCCCGCGACCAGCGAGCCTCCCATCGGGCGCGCCGGATAGGTCCCCGGGACGTTCAGGATCACCGACCGCTTCCCGGCCCCCGCCAGCAGGTCCCAGAGCGCCGGCGCTCTGACGTGGTCGAAATTGGGGAAGTAGAAGTCGTGGCTGTCGGGCTTGCAGTCCATGAACCCGAAGATCCCGTGGCCCCCGGGATCCCGACCCGTGAACACGCTCATCCAGGCCGAACCGGAGACGGAGGGCAGCGAGGAGCGCATCGGCACGGAAGCGCCGTTCTCGAACAGGGCCGCGAGGTTCGGCAGGCGACCCGCCGAGGTCTCGGCCTTGAGGTAGCTGTGCGGGGTGCCGTCGAAGCCGAGCACGAACACCCGTCGCTTCGACCTCGCAGCCGCGCCTCTGCGGAGCAGCCTCATGCCAGCACCCTCCCCCGCTGGCCGGGCTGCCGCCCAATCCCGAACAGCGACTGGAGCGTCGGTGCCACGTCCATGATCGAAAGGTCGTCGCGGTAGCCGCTCGGCAGGCCCTCGCCGGCGAGCATGAAGACCGCGCGGTCGGAGTGGTTGCAGTCGTCCGGGCCGGTGTCGTTCTCGAACGCGTACAGGCCGCGCCCGAGCCCAACCGACCCGACCGACCGCCAGCGCAGGTCGCCGAAGTACACGATCAGGTCCGGCGGGATCCCGTTGACCTCCGGATAGACCGCCTCCGGCCGCAGCGCGCGGGTGCCCATCGGCCGGCCCTCGTGGTCGGTCAGCGCCTCGAGCTTGTCGATCAGCAGCTGCCGGACCGTCTCGTACTCTGCCGCCGGTACCGTCCCGTTCGGCTCGCGACCCTCGACGTTGAGGAACAGCCGGCCGTAGTAGCCGCCCTCGCCCCACGCGACCGTCCGCGACCAGTCGACCTTGGCCTTCGAGAGCGCCACCGGCTCGGCCGGCTGCTCGGCCAGCGTGAGGAACCCCTCCCGCATGAGCCACTCGTTGAAGCAGAAGCCGCCGACCATCGGCTGGCCGCCGTGGTCGGAGGTGACCACCACCGCGGTGTCGTCGGGCAGCGCCTCCAGGAACTCCGCGAGATGGTCGTCGACCGCGCGGTAGTAGTCGCGGAACACGTGCTCGAAGCGGTTACCCGGCTCGTACTTCGGATGGGCGGGGTCGCAGTACTTCCAGAAGCTGTGGTGCAGGCGGTCCGGCGCGACGTCCACGAACGAGAGCAGGTCCCAGCTCCTGGTGGTGGCCAGGTGGGTGGCCAGCGCGAAGCGCTGCTCGGTCATGTCGAACATCCGCTGGGCGACCGGCTCGGTGTCCTTGCGGAAGCCCGGGATGTCGATGGTGTAGCCACCGGTGACGCGCTGGACCTCCTCGCGCAGGTCCGGCGGATGGGTGAACTGGACGTCGGTGGTCGGTGTGAGGAAGCACGAGACCATGCAGCCCTGGAGCGGCGTCGGCGGGTAGGTGCCGGGGACGCTCAGGACGATGCTCTCGCGGCCGGCGGCGCTCAGCAGGTCCCAGAGCCGCGGCGCCTTGAAGGTGTTCGAGGTCGCGAACGCGAGCCCCTTGTAGCTGTGGTCGCTGCGGTTGCGCATGCCGTAGACCCCGAGATCGCCCGGGGTCCGGCCGGACAGCATGCAGATCCACGCCGGGATCGAGATCGGCGGGTCGATGCTCCGAAGCGGACCCCACAGCGACTGCTCGCGCAGCTTGGTCAGGGTCGGCATGTCGTCGGCGAAGCGCTCGAAGAGCAGCTCCGGCGTGCCGCAGTCGAGGCCGATCAACGCGAGGCGCCTGGCCCTGGTCATCATCCCCCCACTCAGTCGATCAGCTCGCTGGTCGAGCCCTTGCCCAGCTCCGCCTGCCCGTTTTCCGCGCGCCTGCCGAGCGGGGCGAGCTCCTCCTGCGGCAGCGACCACTCGCCCGTCGAGGGCTCCCGGCTCGCGTCGCGGACGAGTCCCTTGGACGGCGGCTCGAGGTGCTGGCGGACGCGGCGGACCGGCCGCTTGGTTCCGAGCAGGACCACGCCGAGCGGGACCAGGCCCTCGGCGCGCAGGTCCTCGACCATCTCGGCGGCGACGTGGCGCTTGGTGTGCCCGGAGCGGGCCACCAGGATCACGCCGTCCGCCGCGCCCGCGACCTGGAGGGCGTCCGCGGACCAGGTCGCCGGCGGCGTGTCGAGGATGATCACCGAGCCGGTCTCGCGCAGCTTGGCGATCGCCTGCGGGAAGCGCGGCGAGGCGAGCAGCTCGGCCGGGCTCGACGCGGGCTGCCCGGGCGGCAGCACGTACAGGCACTCGCGCACCGACCAGAGCAGCGCCCTGGTGTGCTGGTCGGTGGTCGCCTCGACGATGTCGGCCAGGCCCGAGGCGCCCGACGGGAGCCCAAAGAGCTTCTCGGCGCCGCCGCCGCGCAGGTCGGCGGAGACCAGCACCGTGGAGCGGCCCTGCCGCGCCAGCGACAGCGCGAGGTTCGCCGCCACCGTGGAGCGGCCCTCCTTGCCCTCGGCCGACAGCACCGCGATCACGTTGACGTCCCGGCCCACGCCCTGGCGCTCCAGGCTGGCGCGGGTCCAGTGGAAGCCCTCGGCGGTCGGGCCGAGCGGGCGGTCCCGGACCGCGACCGCCTGGGCCTTCCTGGCGATCGCCGGCACCGAGCCGGCCACGCGCAGGCCGGTGGCATCCTCCACGTCCTCGGCGGTGATCACCTTTGGCCGCAGCGCGTCGACGATCAGCGCGACCGCCACCCCGATCAGCAGCCCGAGCAGCAGCCCGGTGGCGATGAACAGGACCTTGCCCGGCCGGCGGCCCGGCTGGGTGACGGTCGGGCTCCCGAGCACCTGCGTCGACAGCGACTGGAACGACTGGGCGCTGGTCACCTGGTCGATCTGGCTGGCGACGTTGTTGAGGTTGGCCTTGGCCGAGTCGAGCTGCGCCAAGGTGGTCTGGGAGGCCTGGTGGACGGCCGAGCGACCGGCCTCGCTCTCGGCCTGCTGGCCCAGATTGGAGACCCGTGAGTAGTACTGGTTGTACGAGGCCTGGAGCTTGCTCATGGCCTGCTTGGTGATCTGCGAGTCCGCCTCGTTGCGCCGGTCGGTGTAGTTGCGGACGTAGCCGCCGACCAGGTCGGCCGCCAACTGCGGGTCGGGATCGGTGAGCGAGACGTCGATCTGGGTGGTGCCCGGGACCCCGACCGCCACCAGGTTCTTGGCCACGGTGCCGAGCCACAGAGAGCGCTTGACGCCGTTCAGGACCTCCAGCCTCCCGAACTGGCTGCCCGGCTGGTTGAGCACCATCTCCAGGGCGGTGATGTCGGGGACCAGACTGGGGTCGAGCGGCGCGGCCTGCGTCTGGGTCGTGCCAGGGCTCACCTTGTTGCTCTTGTTGCCGAGCAGCGCCTGCGACCCGAACAGCCGCTCCGCGATGGTCGATTTGACGTCGACCCGTTGCGTCACCTGGTATTCGGGCGCCGAGGCGAGACGCGGCAGCGCGAACACGCCCGCCAGGATCCCTACCAGCACGGCGATGCCCACGATGTTCTTGTGCCTCCAAAGCGCCGTCCCGTATTCGGCCAGCGAAGGAGACCCATGCGTCGCGTCACGCGAGTGGACGGGCATTCATCCTCCTACTTGCACGGCCCCGCCATCGATGTTTGTCCGTGTGGAACCGGACGGCCGGACACCCGGCCGTCCATGGATCGTCCATCACCCGGACACCTTCGCATCGGGTTTCCGCCGCATGGATACGCCTCGGCAGTAATAGCTCATACGACGGTCGGCGCATTTGCCTTACGGAAATTAATTAAGGACTCATGTGTGGGACGAGACCGGCGTTCCCGCACGGCCGCGGGCCTGCGGATCTCGACGCCCCCGGGACCGCGTGCGGTTGTCCGATGGTCCATCGACATAGCATCTGACCAGCGGGTTCAGCACATGGGGGCCCGGCGCGTCCCGCGGCGGCGACGGAGCGGGCCCTGAGACCTCTCTGCTCGATCAAGCGGTTTGAAGATAGTGGGGCCTTTTAGCTTCTCTGAGGACTCCTGCGTGTTCCGGTGCCGGCGCTGTCGCCGGTCGTTTCCGCCGGAGGTGTCGCAGTGGACGACCATCGTCCAATTCGGTTCGTGCGGCTCCGTAACCACGCCGGACTCGGGCCGATACGGCAAATCGCCTTCGGTACGCAGCGCGGGGCGGTAAAGCTCCACCGAGGTACTGCAAGCGAAGGAGATCGCGGCACGCAATGTGCGGATCGGCGGTTTGCCTGAGCGTTCACATGATATTCGCCGAGCCACCTCGCTGCGCCGCGCCTGGCGGCCGCCCGATTGTCCGGATGGCGGATCGGAGGACCATGAAAATCCAGATCCTTTGCACGCTGGGGCCGGCGTCGCTGTCCGCCGAGGTCATCGAGCAGCTCGACCACGCGGGTGTGGACGTGTTCCGGATCAACCTGTCCCACACGCCGCTCGAACGGCTCCAGGCCTGCATCGAGCTGGTGCGGTCCAGCACCGCCAAGCCGTTGTGCGTGGACCTCGAGGGCGCCCAGGTGCGCTGCGGCGCGATGACGCCGGACGTGGTGCTGCGCAAGGGAGCGACGGTCCGCCTCACCGGGGCCGTGGTCGATGGGACCGCCGCCGAGCTGACCCTCTGGCCACGCTCGGTGTTCGCCACGCTCGAGGAGGGAAGCCTGGTCGCGATCGACTTCGACGGGGCGCAGGTGCGCGTCGAACGCGCCCGCGACGACCACGCCGAGGCGGTGGTGATCTCCAGCGGCATGGTGCGGTCCAACAAGGGCGTGGTCGTCGAGCCCGCGCCGGCGCTGCCCGCCCTCACCGACAAGGACCGCGCCGCGATCGCCATGTCCATGGCCAGCGGGATCCGGCACGTCGCCCTGTCGTTCGCCAGCTCGGCCAGCGACGTCGACCTGGTCCGCTCCCTCGCCCCGACCGCCCACGTCATCGCCAAGATCGAAAGCGGCGCCGGCGTCCGCAACATGGACGGCATCATCCAGCGCGCCGACGCCATCCTCATCGACCGCGGCGACCTCTCCCGCGAAGTCCCCCTCGAGCACGTGCCCTTCTACCAGAAGGCCATCGTCCGTCGCGCCAACCGCTGGAGCCGCCCCGTCTACGTCGCCACCAACCTGCTCGAATCCATGGTCACCAACCGGAACCCGACCATCGCCGAGGCCAACGACGTCGCCAACACCCTGCTCGACGGCGTCCACGGCCTGGTGCTGGCTGCCGAGACCGCCATCGGCCGCGACCCGGTCGGCATCGTCCGCATGGTCGGCCGCATGGTCGGCGCCTTCGAGTGGTCCAACTTCGCCACCCTGCTCGACCGCGACCAGCCGGAGCCGGTCGGCCTGTAGTCGGCCATCCCGACCGCGGTGCAACGTCTGTTAGGGAGCTGGCCCCGGCGAGCGGTCCGGGCGTCGGGCGGCGCTCAGTGGCAGGTGCCGCTGCCGGAGTCGGTGAAGGTGGAACCGGGTTCGGCAACGAACTGCCAGTCGTACCCGTCCGGCCGCAGCGTGAGCTCCAGGAAGCCGAAGGTCTGGTCGTTCCGGACCTCGCTGTTGGCCGCGGGCGCCTCCAGCGGCTCGTGGCTGCGCCCACCGGTACCCACGATGAACTCGCGCAGCCCGCGCGCCGGATCGGCCTTGCCGCCGGGATCCTGGGGGGCGAACCGCTCGTAGAAGTGGTTGTTGCCGTTGAGGATCAGCTCGGCGCCCGCGGCGTACAGGTCACGCCAGAACGGCAGGCTGGTGTCGTCGACACGGACGGCGTTGGAGCCAAATCGCGGCAGGTGCCACGCCGCCAGCGTGCACTTGGCCGCGTTCTTGGCGAGGTCCGCCTTGAGCCAGCGTTCCTGTGGCGAGCCGGCCTGGCAGCCGCCAACCCGGGAGCAGTTGGTGTTGAGCACGATCACATGCCAGCTGCCCACGTCGAAGCTGTAGTAGCCCTTGTTCGACGCGCCGGCCGCGGCGCCGAAGTAGCGGAAATACGCGGCGGCGTTCTGATTGTGGTAGTCGCCATCACCCAGCACCGGGTGGGTGATCGCCTTCGCGCGGCCCCACGACGGCGCATAGGAGGCCTGGTAGTCGGCGATGCCGCCACTTCCATACTGGACGTCCCCCAGCGCCAGCACCGCCCGGAGGCCCCGACCCGGGAGCAGCTCCGCGGTGCCGCGCGCCTGGCAGGCCCTGGCCGTGCCCGAGCCCTGGGCGAACCGGGGGTCCTTGGGGTCGCAGGCGATGTCCCCGGCCGCCGCGAGCAGCGCCCCAGGCGCATGGATCGGCGTGGTCACCGCGGAGCCCGACCCGTTGGCCAGGGCGGCCAGGCCGATCCCCGTCAGCGAAGCGGTCACCAGGATCACCGGGATCAGGACCCACGCGCGCAGGTACCCCACGCCCTGCCTGGAACCGCGCCGCACCGACGCCTCCTTTCGGTTCAACGGGTGATGCCTTCGGAAACTCTGGCCGATCTCGCGTCGGCTGTCTCGTTAGGAGAGAACGCAGTGGGTGGCGATGCCGTTTCGGCGACCGCGAGCCCGGGAGCTGAACCACGGCCGTGCTGGCATAGCTCGCGCCGTGGAGGATGAGACCGCCATGATGGTAGGTACCCAGGGGTTGCTCGGCAATGCGAGCCCGGCCGACCGGGCCAGCGGCGACAGGGTACAGTCCCAGGTGGAACCTGCAGGCGAGCGTGGCGGAATGGTAGACGCGCCGGGTTTAGGTCCCGGTGTCCGCAAGGACGTGGGGGTTCGAGTCCCCCCGCTCGCACCCGCGCCCAGCTCGGCTCGTCTGGCGCCGCGGCCTCACCCGCTGGCCGTGTGGTCCCCGACCAGCAGCAGGGTCTTGCCAACCGTCTCCCTGGCCTCGATGGCGGCGTGCGCGTCGGCGGCCCGCTCGAGCGGGAAGGTCTGGCCGATCACTGGATGGAGCCGGTCCGCCGCCGCCTCCGCGATCGCGTCGATGGTCAGCTCGCGGCTCTCCTCTGGTGTGACCCGCGGCGTGTGGACGACCTCGATCCCCCGCCTGGCCACCTCCTCCTCGGGGAGCTCGGCGAAGGCGCCGCCGGCCATCCCGTAGACGCAGACCCGACCGCCGTCCCGGAGCAGGTCGA
>JBEDUQ010000145.1:0-19753 GCA_040414855.1 Actinomycetota bacterium | reverse complement strand
TCGGCCACCACCTCGAGCCGCCTGGCCAGCTCGGGGTCGAGCCGCAGCAGCAGGTTCTTGGTGCTCCCCGGTTTCGTCGTCATGGTGATATCAGGATATCACGACGAAAACCGATTGTGCGCGAGGTTATGGTGAGTGAGGCGAGGTGAGGATGACGACGACGACGAGTAGAGCCTGACCGTGGAGTACTTCTTCCACTGCCGTGGCCGGCAGGGAACCGAGGCGTTGCTGGAGGAGCTGGCCGAGGCCCACTGGTCGTTCATGGACGGCTACGCGGACGCGATGATCGCCCGGGGGCCGACGCTGACCCCGGACCGCACCACCTGGACCGGCAGCATGCACATCGTGGACCTGCCCGATGCCCAGGCAGCGGGGGCGTTCGCCTTCCAGGAGCCGTACTACCGGGCTGGCGTGTACGGCGAGGTGCTGGTGCGCCGCTGGCGCAACGCGCTGGGCCGCACGATGTGGGACTACCCAGCAGAGCTCGGCGATGACCGGCGCTTTCTGGTCATCGGCCACGGCAAGCCGGGCATGGAGGCGGCCCGCCAGGCCCTGGGGGAGGCGCAGCGGCGCTGGACCGGCGAGCCCGCCCACCGCGAGGGGGTCATCCTGCGGGGGCCCCTGCTGTCTGACGACGGCACCGGGTGGGTGGGCAGCGCGCTGCTGCTCCAGCTGCGCGACCGGGCCGCTGTGGAGGCCATGCTGGCCGGCGCGCCCTACGTGCGGGCAGGCCTGTATGCGAGCGTGGAGATCTTCGACTGGCAGTTCGGCGGGCGCCACCAAGGCTGACGCGGCCTGGTCGGAGGCGGCGCCTGCCCCGCCGCGCTAGACCGGACCATCCGGGAAGGGCTGCACGGGGACGCCATGGTCGCGCTCCCGCATGCCCAGCTCATAAGTGGCGGCGCTCTCGCAGCCGAGCTGAAGGGCCGGGCGGCGGTCGCGGAGCACGGTCATCGAGATCGACGCGATCGAGCAGTTGACCACCTCGTGCGCGCCGCCCGCCGGGTCGGCGTAGACCCAGGCGACCAGGTCCTTGCGGGCGGCGCGCACGGTGCCCCGCACGCTCGCCCCTCGGCCCGGCAGGACGAAGTCACAGCCGTCGACATCTTCCGCGATCCTGGTGCCGCGCCAGCGGCGGGGACCGCCGAGCTGGTGGCGAACGCCGTCCAGGCTGAGCGCCCCGGTGGCCAGCCAGGGGGTGACCAGCCGGCCGAGCCGCACCCGGGCGACGGCGACGTCGAGCCAGCTGTCGCGATCGGTCCCGTCGCCCTCGCCGAACGCCCCGTGCAGCCACACCCAGCGCTCGGCGTGCTGGGTGCCCCAGTTGTGCCCGACCACGCCCGGCCAGCCGTCCAGCTCCACCCGCCTGCCGTCGACCGTGACCACCCCGCTGGCCCGCACCGCCGGCCGCGGGCTGCACAGCTTGGTGCGCGGCAGCGGCCCGCGGTACATGCGCTCGCCGCCGAGGTGCGCCAGCGGCGGAGCGTTCCCGTCCAGGGCCAGCGCCCAGCTCGCCGTCCGGCCGCCCGCCTCGGCGCGTCCCCACAGGCCCTCCGGCCCGAAGCGGCTCTCGCCCACCGCGATGTAGCCGCCCTCCGGACTGGTGAGCGCCGCCGCCGGCAGCGTCTGCTTGACCGCGACCGGCCCCGCGGCGCCCGCGTCGAACAGCGTGCACCACAGCGACGCCGAGGCCTGGCCGCCTGGCGGCTTCAGCACGGTCGAGCGCAGCCACAGCCCCATGCCGCCGCTGGGCGCGCAGGCCTTCAGGTAGAAGCTCTCGTAGTGCCCAGCGGCGACGGCCACCTCGGAGAAGCGCGCCCGCGAGCATGCCATGGTGTCCACGCGGCCAGTGTCGTGGATCCGGCGCCCCAAAGGGAAGGCGGGGCCGAGGTCGCGAACGCTCAGAGGCCGAGGTCGCTGAGGCCGGGGTGGTCGTCGGGGCGGCGGCCGAGCGGCCAGTGGTACTTGCGGTCGGACTCGGCGATCGGGAGGTCGTTGATGCTGGCGTGGCGGGTCCTCATCAGGCCCTCCTCGTCGAACTCCCAGTTCTCGTTGCCGTAGGACCGATACCAGTTGCCGGAGTCGTCGTGACTCTCGTAGGCGAACCGGACCGCGATCCGGTTGCCGTCGAAGCTCCAGAGCTCCTTGATGAGCCGGTAGTCCAGCTCCCTCCGCCACTTCCGCGTCAGGAACGCCACGATCTGCTCGCGCCCGTCGATGAACTCGGACCGGTTCCGCCAGCGGCTGTCCACCGTGTACGCCAGCGATACCTTCTCGGGGTCACGGGTGTTCCAGGCGTCCTCGGCGGCGCGGATCTTCTGGATCGCGGTCTCTCGGGTGAACGGCGGCAACGGAGGTCGTGGGGCCATACATCCACCTTTATCGGTCGGATCGGCGCGGACTCGGCTTCCACCTCAGTATCGTCGGAATGGGCGGGATCCTGCACCGGGGCCGCCGGCCGTGATGGCCGGCGGCCCCGTTTCGCACCAGGATCAGCCCTGGCTCAGATAGCCCAGATGGCTCAGACCGTGATCGCCAGCGTGTGGTGCCCCGCGCCGGTCGCGACCGTGACCTCGGTCCCACGGTTCGTCTCGACGAGCTTGTAGTTGTTGACGGTCCGCCCGTCGAGTACGACAGTGGCCGGCCGCTGCCCGCGCGCGAGCGTGTGGCCGATGGTCACCGCCGACGCGCCGACGCCGCCGCTGACGTCGATCTCAGTGGTGAAGCGGCTGCCCTGGTGGGTGGCCAGCACGTCAGCGGAGCCGCCGCCGAGGCGGATGTTCTGCCCGCGCACGGTGGTCTGGCCCTCCGGCACCTGCGGCACGAACTCGATCGCGCGGTTGCCCAGGTCCGGCCGGACGCCGAGCCACTGGTGCACGACCGCCCATGTGGTGCCGTAGTGGTTCCAGGCCTGCACAAACATCGAGCGGCAGGTCCAGCAGCGGTCGATGTTCGGCCCCTGGTCGGGCGACGGGAAGATCTCCGGCGAGGAGCCGGGCTGCTCGTCCGGGGTGCCGTTGGTGGCCGGCTCGCCGAACATCGTCTCGGCGATCGCGTGGGTGTAGCGCTGCTGCTCGCCAGGGCCGAGGCGGCCGTAGTTGCCCTCGCCGACCGCCTGGATCGAGGTGTTCAGGCCGAAGATGACCTTCTCGCCCTGGCCATTGGCGCCACCTTCGCAGCCGGTGTGGAACATCCCCGGGTTGAGCGGGTGCTCGCCGCTGAAGCAGGAGTTCTCACGTCCGGCGAGCGCGGTCTCGCCGTGCCCGAACGGCGCGAGCCCAGGAACCGTCCGCCCGTCGACGTTCAGCTCCACCTCCATCGGCGTCTGGCCGATCCAGTGCTTCTGGAACGACTGCTGGTTGTTGGCGCCAAGCGAGTCGGCGTACTGCTGGGCGGCGTCGAACCACCAGGTGCCGTCGAAGCGCTGGTGGAGCTTGCGGGCGAGGTTGCTGGCCCACGCGAAGGTCTTGCCGTCGTGCTTGGAGCGGGCCATGTCGGCAAGGTCATAGAGACCGCGGATGAAGTAGACGGTGTTGTCGAGCTTCTCCGGGCCCATGCCGCTGCGCTCGACGTTGCCGAGCCCCTCGGGCCAGCCGTCGTGGTCGGCGTCGAGAGTGCGGACCACGTAGCGCAGGTTGCGGACCGAGAAGTCGTACATCGAGTCGCGGAAGGCGTTGTCACCGGTCCATCGCCAGATCAGCGCGACCGCGCCCGGGAACTTGACGGTCTCGTCGGTGTTGAAGTCGAAGCTGGTGGTGCCGTCGGGGTTCGCCTGGCGCGAGTCGTGCCCGAACCAGATCGAGCCGTCGGCCACCGATTCGTGGGCGACCACGCCCGAGCGGTTGTTCAGGATGTCGGAGATGTCGCGCACGGCCTTCATGTGGTCCTTGATGGCTTCGAACTGGCCCACCGAGACCGACGCGAAGGCGGTGTACTCGGCGTCGACGCCGAAGATCCACGGATAGTCGGGTAGGCCCGCGCCGATCCAGGTCGCCTCGGGCACGGTGCCGAGCGACGCCGGGAACTGCTTGCCCTGGTTGGTCCAGCGGACCTCGAGGTTGTTGGCGGTCCGGGTGAGGTCGGCGATGTTCTGCTTGCCCCAGTCGATCGCCTGCTGCACCTGCGGGTCGCCGGGCAGCGACAGCTGCGTCATCGCCCCGAGCTGCTCCCTGGAGGCCTTCTTGGCCGCGAGCTGCGCGTCCGGGTCGCTGAGGGTCTTGGTCAGCTCGTCCTGGGCTGGCGCCAGGCCGCCGTCGGAGCCGGCGACCGCCAGCCAGACGGTCTTGGAGCCGCCGGCGGGCAGCGGGACCGAGTAGGTCAGCTCGCCACCGATGCCGTTGCCGAAGGGACCGTCGTCACACACCGACGGCTTGGGGTCGGCCGGCGCGCCCGGCTCGTTGCCGGTGCAGCGGTGGCCGGGCTGCGGGCCCCAGAACTGCTGGCCGATGGTGCCGGAGTCGGGCTGCATGGCGGTGCCGACGACCGCGGCGTAGTGGTGGACCGGCGCGCCCGGGAGCGAGCCGTCATCGGTGAACACCAGCCGCTGACCGTCGAAGCTGCCCTTGTCGGGCAGGTTGTCGCTGGCGTTCGGGGTGACGCCGCCGAACCCCCATGGGTACTGGCCCATCAGCTCGGAATGCGCGTCGACCGAGAGCTTCGCGGTCCGTGCCGCTCCCGGGTTGGTGACCTTGAGGCCGAACAGCGCGCCGCGGCGGCCGTCGGGAACGAAGTCGGTGCGCTCGACCTTGAGGCCGGCTGTGTCCGGCAGGTCGAAGCGGGTGTAGCCCCATCCGCTGGTGAACTTGGTCGCCGGACCGACCCACTGGCCGTCCAGCCCGAACCACACGCCGTCGACCAGCTTCAGCGGCGGCGTCCACACGCCTCCCATCTCGCCGGTGATATGCCAGCCGTTGGCGTAGAAGCGTCCGTCCTCGAACCCGACCGAGTAGGCCCGAGTCCCCGACGACGCCTCGCGGCGGTCCTGGAGCCGGCTGGTGACCGACAGCTCCGCGCCACCCGCCTGGGTTCCCGTCTGTGTGACCGCTGGAGTGGCGGCGGACGCCTGGCCCCAGATCGACATGCTCAGTACGACGACGACCGCGCAGAGCGCGGCCATGAACCTACGAGACATGACTCTCTCCTCCTGACGGTTCCGGCAAGTCTTTCTCAGACCGGCGACGAAGTCGAGAAGAATGTCTATACTTGCCTTGCTTGCGGTGATGTGACGCCGAAGTCCGAAGTGCGGCCTGACCAGGGGGCTTGTGCCGCCGTGATGACGAAGGCCTCGTCGTCAAAGAGGCGGGAGTCGGAGCGAGCTCGGCCAGCCGGCTAGGGCTCGGGCTCGCCGCCGCGGAGCCACATCAGCGCGGCGATCACGCGCCAGTCGTGGTCGTCGGCCTCGGGCAGGTCCCTGAACAGGTCGAGCTTGTCGAACACGCTGGCGACGTGCTTCTCGACGGTCTCCTCGCTGAGGCGCAGGCGGCGGGCGATGCCCTGGTTGGAGCGCCCCTCGGCCATCAGCCGCAGCACGCCGCGCTCGTCCTCGCTTAGCCTGGCCAGCCCCTCGCCCGCCTCCCGGCTGCGCTTGGCGAGCAGGAGGTCGACGATCTGCGGGTCGATCGCGTGCTGTCCCGCGGCGATCTGATTGATCGCGTCGCGCAGCTCCTCGACCGTGTCGACCCGGTGCTTGAGCAGGTAGCCGAGCCCGGCGGTGCCGTTCCTGAACAGACGGTCGGCGTAGGTGAGC
Organism: Actinomycetota bacterium; assembly: GCA_040414855.1. GTDB lineage: Bacteria > Actinomycetota > CALGFH01 > CALGFH01 > CALGFH01 > DASVXQ01. The sequence goes on along the minus strand of JBEDUQ010000145.1, from coordinate 14,007 downwards.
TGGTCGTACGCGGAGAGCACCAGCACGCCGACCTGGGGGTATCGCTCGCGGAGCCGCTCGGCGAGGTCGAGGCCCTCCTCGGAGAACCCGGGCGGCAGCCGGATGTCGACGATGGCGACGTCCGGAGGGTCGGCGGCGATGGCGGCCAGCAGCTCCTCGCCGCTCTCGGCCTGGGCGGTCACCTCCAGGCCCGCCTTGGTGAGCAGCCGGGTCAGCACGTCCCGCAGGATCCGCGAGTCCTCGGCGATGGCTACGCGCATGGGATCCTCGCGCTGATCCGGGTCCCGGTCGCCGGCGAGCTGACCACGCGCAGCTCGCCGCCGAGGGTCTCGACGCGGTCGGCGAGCCCCGACAGGCCCGTGCCAAGCGCCGGGTCGGCGCCGCCCGCGCCGTCGTCGGCGACCTCGAGCTCGAGCAGGCCGCCGGCGCTGCGCGCGCGGATCGTCACCCGCCGCGCGTTCGCGTACCTGACGGTATTGGCCAGCGCCTCGCAGACCACGAAGTAGGCGACCTCCTCGACCGCACGCGGGAAGCGGACCGCCGGCAGGTCGAGGTCGACCCGCAGCGGCATCCGCGAGGCGACCTCGCGGGTGGCGGCGTGCAGCCCGTGGTCGCGGAGCGCGGGCGGGTGGATGCCCCGCGCCAGCTCGCGGAGCTGCTTCTGGGCGTTGTGGAGCAGGTGGCGGGCGTCGTCGATCGCGTCCACCGCCGCGTCGTCGTGGGCGTCCTCGGCGTGGGAGCGCGCCACGCCGAGACTGGTCCCGACCGCCAGGAGCTGCTGCTGCGCGCCGTCGTGCAGGTCGCGCTCGACGCGACGCCGCTCCGCCCAGCCGGCCTCGAGGATCCGCAGGCGCGAGGCGCGGACCTGGACCAGCAGCCGCGCGTTCTCCAGCGCCAGACCGCAGGCGGCGACCGCGGCGTCGACCAGCCCGCGGTGGGCCTCCAGCGCCGGGTCGGTGAGCACCAGGGCGAGCGGCGTGCCGTCGTTGGCGCGCACCGCGACCGCGAGCCGCCCGGCCGGGGCCGCCGCCGGCTCCACCTGGCGGCCGGACGGGTCGGCGTAGACCTCGTACTCGGGCACCCAGTAGAGGACCTCGAGGCTCGGGTCCCGCACCGCCTCGCGGAGGATCTCGCGGATGGTCTCGATCGTGACCGGGCCGGTCACACGCAGCACCACGTCGGCGACCCGGCTGCGGAGCAGGCGGCGCTGCAGGACCGCGACCAGGAAGCCCGCCGGCACCGCCAGCCAGACCAGGCCGTCCATCGCGTAGACGCGGTTCATCTCCGCGTCCGGCAGGTCCACCACCTGGCTCACCGTCACCACGCCGGCGAAGACCCCCGCCGCCACCGCCGCCACCATCACCGGCAGGACGACGTGGCGCTCGACCCCGCGGAGCTGCCACAGCCGCATCAACAGCAGCACCGAGAAGCAGACCGCGAGCACGATCGCTCCCAGCTCGAAGACCTGCGTCACCACCTCGAACAGCCGCCGGCTCGGGAACAGCGACGGCCACCACGCCGCCGGGTTGAACGGGTGCCAGGACGGGCGCGACACCAGCGCCCGCACCAGCGGGCCGCCGACCAGCCAGACCAGCGCCACCAGCATGAAGCCGCGGTCGTGCCAGCGGCGCAGCCTCGGCTCCGGGTAGCGCAGCAGCGCCCAGGCGCCGAACAGGTCGGAGAGCAGCCCCAGCACCGAGGCGATCAGCGGCAGCGGGCCGACGTTCCACTCATTGACCCAGCTCACCGAGTAGAAGACCCCGGCCAGCCCCAGCGTCCAGGCGGTCGTGCGCTGCCCCGGCTCCTCCGACAGCAGCACCGCGGTCATCAGGAAGGTGACCGTGACCAGCACGTTGACGCTGGCCAGCAGCGGCGCCTCGCGCCACAGCGGCCACTGCGCAAACAGCGCCAGGCCGCCCCCGACCGGGACCACCACGGCGGCCACCCGCAGCAGGCGCATGCCGAGCGCGCGCCACGCCGGTGCCGGTGGTGGCGGGGCGGAGGAAGCCGTGGCGGCGAGGCTCATCGTGACCGTCGCCTTCCGTGCAAACGATGAAAAGCGGGAAGACTCTACCGCACCGCGCCGCGTTTTCTGCGGAAACGTGGCAGCTGACCGCTATGGCACACTCTGCGCGTGGACGCGACCGATGGGCGGACCGTGGAGCGCTGGTTCCTCGGGGCCGGGGAGCGTGGCAACCCGGCGTCGAGGATCCGGCCCTGGACGCTGGGCAACCAGGTCGAGCCGCTGATCCACGGGGCGACCTACTTCCCCCGCCTGCTCGCCGAGCTGCGCGACCTTCGCGCCGGCGACCTGGTCTGCTTCACGGACTGGCGCGGCGACGCCGACCAGCTCCTGGACGGCCCGGGAACCGAGCTCGGTGAGGTGCTCGCGGAGGCGGCGGGCCGGGGCGTGGACGTGCGCGGGCTGCTCTGGCGCTCGCACCCGTCGAAGGCGCATTTCAACGAAGAGCCGAACCTCCATCTCGGCGCCAAGGTCAACGCGGCCGGCGGCCAGGTCCTGCTCGACGAGCGTGTCAAGGGGCCGGGCTGCCAGCACCAGAAGCTGGTGGTCCTGCGCCACCGCGACCGGCCCGAGCGCGACCTCGCCTTCCTCGGTGGGATCGACCTCTGCCACGGCCGCGGCGACGGCGAGGAGCACCTCGGCGACCCGCAGGCGGTCGACCTCGACCCCCGCTTCGGGAGCCGGCCGCCGTGGCACGACGCCGAGCTGCAGATCCGCGGCCCGGCCGTCGGCGACCTGGTGCTGACCTTCAGGGAGCGCTGGGAGGACCCCACCCCGCTGGATCACCGCAACCCTTGGCGGGCCCGGCTGACCAGGCGGATCGGCCAGCCGCGCCATCCCGACCCCCTGCCGGACGCACTGCCGGACCCGGGACCGGCCGGGCGCCACGCGGTGCAGATCCTGCGGACCTACCCGTCGAAGCGCCCGCGCCTGCCGTTCGCCCCGCACGGCGAGCGCAGCGTCGCCCGCGGCTACGCCAAGGCGTTCGCGCGCGCCCGCCGCCTCATCTACGTCGAGGACCAGTACCTGTGGTCGGACGAAGTCGCTCGGATCCTCGCGGAAGCCCTGCGGGCCGCGCCGAGCCTGCGCGTGATCGCGGTGGTCCCCCGGTACCCCGACCAGGACGGGCGCGTCTCGGGCCCGCCGAACCGGATCGGCCAGCAGGCGGCGATGGACCTGGTCAAGCGCGCCGGCGGCGACCGCGTCGCGCTCTACGACCTCGAGAACGAGGCCGGCACGCCGATCTACGTCCACGCCAAGGTCTGCGTCGTCGACGACGTCTGGACGACGATCGGCTCCGACAACCTGAACCGCCGCTCATGGACCCACGACGCCGAGCTGACCGCGGCGGTGCTCGACCCCGAGCGCGACCACCGGGCGCCCGAGGACCCGGGCGGGCTCGGCGACGGCGCCAGGGTGTTCGCGCGGGAGCTGCGACTGCGACTCTGGCGCGAGCACCTGGGCAGGGCGGACGGCGACGACGGCGACCTGGTCGACCCGGACAAGGGCTTCCACGCGTGGCGCGAGCAGGCCGCCACGCTGGAGGCGTGGCACCGTGGCGGCGAGGCCGGGCCGAGGCCGGTGGGCCGGGTGCTCGAGCACCACCCCGGCCGGGTCCAGCCCTGGGCCGCCTGGTGGGCCGTACCGATCTACAGGACACTGGTCGACCCGGACGGCCGTCCCTGGCGGCTGCGCCGCTCGGGCGGCTTCTGACCTGACCGAGGGAGGCAGCCGATGCGCCGCGTGCAGGTGTTCGACGTCAACGAGACGCTGCTCGACCTGGCCGCGATGGACCCGCACTTCGAGCGGGTCTTCGGCGACCCCGGCCAGCGCCGGGCGTGGTTCGGTCAGATGATCCAGTCGGCCCTGTTGGCGACCGTGACAGGCGCCTACCGCCAGTTCGGGGAGCACGCCATGGCCGCGCTCCAGATGCTCGCCGAGCAGACCGGGACCGAGCTGGCCGCCGGCGACGCCGAGGCGATCGCCGGGCAGATGCGGCGGCTGCCCGCCCATCCGGAGGTGCGCGGGGCGCTGGAGCGGCTCAAGGGCGAGGGGTTCCGGATGGCGGCGCTCACCAACTCGACCCTCGAGGTGGCCGCCGCCCAGCTCGAGTACGCGGGGCTGATCGACCTGTTCGACCAGGTGCTCTCCGCCGACACGGTGCGGCGGCTGAAGCCCGCGCCAGAGCCCTACCGGATGGCGGCCGAGCGGTTCGGCGTCGGCGTCGGCGAGGTGCGGCTGGTCGCCGCCCACGGCTGGGACGTCGCCGGCGCCAGGCACGCCGGCTGCGCGGCCGCGTTCGTGGCGCGGCCTGGCAAGGTCCTCGACCCGCTGGCCGAGCCGCCCGACGTGGTCGCCGACGACCTCGACGAGGTCGCGGAGCTGATCATCACCGCCGACGCGTAGGCGTTCCCGGCGGCGCCGGGGGCCTCGGCGGCGCCGGGTAGGGCGGGGTCGCGGGGTGGGGTTGGCTCGATCGGGGTGGCTCGGGCCGGGCCCTCACGGGACCAGGGGACGGACCTCCCTCGCCACGAAGCGCACGAAGCCCTCGGGGTCGGGCTCGTCGGCGGTCGGCTGGAGCACCACGGTGGTGGCGCCGGCGTCCGCCAGGCGTCCGACCGCCTCCGCGACCGCCCTGGCGTCGCCGGCGACCGAGACCTCGGCCGGGTCCTTCGGGTCGGTTTGCAGGTCCGCGCGGACGCGCCGCTCGGCGTCCGGCCCGGTGGCGGTGAGCAGGAACACGGTCAGCGGATGCCCGGAGTCCTGGCGGCCGGCGGCCGCGCGGCCCTCGTCGATGTGCTCCCGCGCCTCGCGCAGGTCGTCGGGTGAGGCCTCGGAGGGAAGGATGGTGCCGTCGGCCAGCTCGCCGGTGAGCCGCAGGGTGCGCGGGCGTATCGCGCCGGCGAGCAGGGCCGGCGGTGGCGAGGGCGGCCAGTCGAGCGCGACCCGGTCCAGCCGGACGTAGGTCCCCTCGGTGGTCACCTCTTCGCCGTCGAGCAGGCGGCGGAGCGCGACCATGTACTCGCGCAGCAGGGCCAGCGGCGACGCCACCCGGGCGCCTGCCTGGCCCATCCAGTCCTGCGCGCCGTGGCCGACGCCGATGGCCAGCCGGCCGGGGAACAGGCGCTCGATGGTCGCGATCTCCATGGCGGTGAGGGCGACGTTGCGCAGCGGCACCGGCAGCAGCCCGACGCCGACCCGCAGGCGGCCGGTCCAGGCCAGCGCCGCGGTTGCGCTGGCCACCCCGCTCTCCTTGAAGCAGTCCTCCCAGAGCCACAGCTCCTCGAGGCCGGCGTCGTCAGCGGCGCGGGCGAACTCCCGCAGCCGCTCAGGGGGAAATTGCGGCACGAACACCGCACCGAGTGTGGTCATCCGCGGATCATCGCACCGCCGCCGGACAGCACCGAATCGGGCCGGGCGCCAGGGGCGCCCGGGCGGTGACGCCGGTAAGCCCCGACCGGGACCGAGCGCCGAGAACGCTATGCGGTGACGCCGGTAAGCCCCGACCGGGACCGGGCGCCTGGGGCCCTGACCCCCGGTCAGCCCATGCGGGCGCGGACCTCGGGGCGGCGCAGGGGCGGCAGGTTCTTCGGGGGCTGGCGTCGTGGCGGCAGGTCGCGCAGCACCTCGGCGGTGACGCTGGCGATCTTTGCGACCGCCCGCTCGAACGCCTCGTCGGTCGCGGCGGTCGGGCGGGTGATCCCGCTGATCTTGCGGACGTACTGACGCGCGGCGGCCTCGACCTCTTCGCTGGTGGCCGGAGGCTCGAGGCCACGGAGGGTGGTGATGTTGCGGCACATGCCCCGATGGTCGCCCTGGTCGCGCCATCACCGCAACCGCTCCCGGTCGTTGCCAGCACCAGGCCAGCGGTGCGAACATACGTTCGATGCGGGCCAAGGCAACCATCTTGCACGCCGACCTCGACGCGTTCTACGCGTCCGTTGAGCAACGCGACAATCCCCGCCTCCGGGGCCGCCCGGTTATCGTCGGCGGCGGCGTGGTGCTCGCGGCCAGCTACGAGGCCAAGGCGTGCGGCGTGTTCACCGCCATGGGCGGCGCCCAGGCGCGCAGGCTGTGCCCGCAGGCGGTGGTGGTCGAGCCCCGCATGTCGGCCTACTCCGAGGCGAGCAAGGCGGTGTTCGAGGTCTTCCGGCAGACCACCCCGCTGGTCGAGGGGATCTCGATCGACGAGGCGTTCCTCGAGGTCGGCGGCCTGCTGAAGATCTCCGGCACGCCGCCGGAGATCGCGGCGCGGCTGCGGGCCGAGGTCAGGGAGCGGGTCGGCCTGCCGATCACGGTGGGCGTGGCCAGGACCAAGTTCCTCGCCAAGGTGGCGAGCGGCGTCGCCAAGCCGGACGGTCTGCTGGTGGTGCCGCCCGAGGGCGAGCTGGCGTTCCTCCATCCACTGCCGGTGCGGCGGCTCTGGGGCGTCGGGCCGGTCACCGCCGGCAAGCTCAACGACCGTGGCATCGAGACCGTCGGGCAGGTTGCCAAGCTCGGCGAGGACGTGCTGGTGGCGATGCTCGGCCGCGCCGCCGGCCGCCACCTGCATGCGCTCGCCCACAACCAGGACCCCCGCCGGGTCCAGACCGGCCGCCGCCGTGGCTCGATCGGCTCGCAGCGCGCCCTCGGCCGCTCGCCGAGGACGCCCGAGGAGCTCGACGCCATCGTGGTCGGGCTGGTCGACCGGATCACCCGGCGGATGCGCGCCGCCGGCCGCATCGGCCGCACGGTCATGTTGCGACTACGGTTCGACGACTTCACCAGGGCGAGCCGCTCCCACACCCTGACCCAGCCGACCGCGCAGACCCGGGCCATCCTTGCCACCGCCAGATGGCTGCTCGCGGCGGCGATGCCGCTGATCAGGGACAAGGGCATCACCCTGGTCGGGCTGGCGGTCGGCAACCTCGATGACGACGGCACCGAGCAGCTCGAGCTGCCGCTGGACCGGCACAGCGGCACCGCGCTGGACAGCGCGCTCGACGACGTCCGCGAGAAGTTCGGCTCCAAGGCCATCACGCGGGCGGTCCTGCTCGGCCGCGACCCACGGCTCGAGGTCCCACTGCTCCCGGACTGAGCCCGGCGTGATCCGGCGCCAGCATGGCTGAACCCCGGTGTCGCCACCTTCCGATAGTGTGCTCGGCTAGTGTGCTCGGCACCGGCGTCCGTGCCGGCCGCCGGCGATCGCCCGCTGCGAAAGGGGCACTCATGGACTGGAAGCTCGAACTGGTCGCGCTGCCCGTCTCCGACGTGGACCGCGCCAAGGCCTTCTACGTCGACAAGATCGGGTTCAACCCGGATTACGACCACACCGTCAGCGAGCAGATCCGTTTCGTCCAGCTCACACCGCCGGGGTCGGCCTGCTCGATCGCGATCGGCAACGGGCTCGTGAACAGCGAGCCCGGCTCGGTCCAGGGTATGCAGATGACCGTGCCCGACATCGAGGCGGCCCACGCTGAGCTGGTCGAGCGTGGGGTCGAGGTCAGCGAGGTCCAGCGGTTCGACTGGGGCCTGTTCGTGTTCTTCAAGGACCCGGACGGGAACAGCTGGGCGGTGCAGCAGATCCCCGAGCGCCGGTAACGCCTTGGCGGTGCCGCGACTCCCGCGGGTAAACCGGAGGGCGACGCGCCGTCCGCGCCACCGACCCGACATCAGAGGACGAGGAGGAGATCGGCTTGACCATTCCCGTCCGCGCCTACCAGCACGGGATCTACCCGCACTCGGAGACTCTGGTGCGGGCCAGGCGCGACCTCGAACGGCACCGCACCACGCCGGAGGAGGTCGACCGCTGGTTCGAGAAGGACCTCGAGGACCTGGTCGCGGTCCAGCGCGGCGCCGGGCTCGACTACTTGTCGGACGGCCTGCTCCGCTGGCAGGACCTCTTCCGGCCGGTCGCGGCCGCCTGCGCCGGGATGGAGGCTCGCTCGCTGGTGCGCTGGTTCTCCAACAACGCCTTCTACCGCGCACCCGAGGTCGAGGGCATGCCCACCCTGGTCGAGATCCCCGCCGAGCTGGCCGACCCCGGCGAGGTGCCCAAGCCGCGGGTCGCGACGCTGCCGTCCCCGTACATGTTCTCCAGGGCGGCCATCACCGAGCTGCCGCGCGACCAGCTCATGCTCGCCATCGCCACGGAGGCGCTGGCGCCGCTGGCCGCCGACCTCGCGGCGCGCGGCTACGAGGTGGTCCACCTCCAGGAGCCGTGGCTCGCCTACCACGGCATGGACGACGGCGCCTGGGAGCCGTTCGCCGAGGCGCTGGAGGCCGTGCGCGAGGCCGTCGGCGGCCACGCGGCGCTGGTGCTCCACACGTATTTCGGGGACGCGTCGCCGCACGCGGCCCGCCTGCGCCGGCTGCCGGTCGACGCGGTCGGGATCGACTTCGTGGAGACCGACCTCGCCGGGCTCGGCGCCGACTGGGAGGTCGGTGTGCTGGTCGGCGGCCTGGATGGGCGCCGCTCGCTGCTGGAGGACGAGGACGAGGTGGTCGCCTTCGCCGTGGGGGTCGCCGAGCGGCTGCGCCCGCCGGTGCTGTACCTCTCGTCAAACTGCGACCTCGAGCTGCTCCCGCGCGACCTCGCGGTCGAGAAGGTCCTGCGACTTGGCGCGGCCGCGCGCCGCCTTGGGGAGGAGCTGGCATGACCGCGACCGTCCAGTCCGCCGGCAGGGACGTGCTCGCCCGGCCCCTGCTCACGCACGAGCTCGGCTCGCTCGCCAAGCCGAACTGGCGGGTCAAGGCGATCTCCGGCAGCCGGATCGACGGCGGCGACCTCGAGGAGGCGCGGAGCTGGGGCGCCAGGCTCGGCGTCCCCGGCTACGAGGAGCTGATCGAGCTGCTCCGCCGCCCCGAGCTGGACGCGGCCGCGAAGCAGCGGATCAGGACGTTCTCCAGCGTCTACGGCGTCCGACTGCTGGAGCACGCCGGCGTCGAGGTGGTCTACGACGGCGAGCAGCAGCGCAGCGAGATGTACGCCTGGGCGGTGGCGCACTCCGACGGCTTCGAGCGGCGCGGCGACGTCCGCGCCTTCGACAACAAGTACTACGCCAAGGCCGCGGTGACCGGGCCGCTCTCGGTGCGCGAGCCGTTCCACGACGACGAGTTCGGCTTCGTCCACTCGGTCGCCGACTCGACCTTGAAGATCCCGATCACCGGCCCGTACACGATCGCCGACTGGTCCTTCGACGAGCGCTACGACACCGCCACCGACCTGTCGGTCCCCGCCGCCGAGCGCCACCGGCGCCGCCGCGCCGCCCGGCGCGAGCTGATCCTCGACGTCGCGAGGAACCTGATCCGGCCGAACCTGGAGTCGCTGATCGGCCTCGGCGCGAGCTGGATCCAGATCGACGAGCCGGGCGCCTCCACCGAGGCCGACGAGCTGGACCTGTTCGTCGAGGGCTTCAACCAGAGCGTCGAGGGCGCCGACGCGGTGTTCTCGACCCACCTGTGCTTCTCGGACTACGACCTGTTCTTCCCGGCGATCGAGGCGATGACCGGCTGCCAGCAGTTCGCGGTCGGGTTCGCCAACGACGACAGCCGGGAGCTCGGGGTCTCGGCCGAGCGGCGGCCCGGGTACCGGGTGATCCCCAAGTTCCGCGACCTGCCCCACCGGCCCGCGCTCGGCCTCGGCGTGCTCGACATCCACACCGATTTCATCGAGCCCCCCGAGCTGGTCCGGGACCGGGTGCTGTACGCGGTCGAGGTGTTCGGGGACCCGAGCCGGATCCACGTCACGCCCGACTGCGGCCTCCGCACCCGCACCTGGTCGGTGGCCTATCAGAAGCTCGCGAACATGACCGCCGGGGTCCAGCTGGCGAAACGGGAGCTGGGGATCTAAACGATCTAAACGATCTAAACGGAGGGCACCCCCGAGACCACGAAGACCTTGGCGAAGCCGTCGCGACCGTCGTCGGTGACCCGGACCGCCCGGTTGTGCTCGGAGCGGCGGATCCAGTCGAGGTCGAAGAGGCGGTCGGTCAGGGCCGCGCCGACCCCGCCGGCCAGGTGCGGGCGCTGCTCGCTCCAGTCGACGCAGTACCGGATCGCCGGGCGGCGCGGCGGCAGCCGGTCGAGGTCGACGCCGAAGTCCTCCAGGAAGGCGGCGCCCTTCTCGGTCAGACCGTAGACGATCGCCCTGCCCGGCGAGGACAGCCGGTCGCCGCCGGTAAGCGTGCCGGCCGGCCGGTCCGGCTCCAGGTACTCACGCTCCACCAGCGCGTCCATCAGGGCCACGCCGACCTGACCGGCGAGGTGGTCGTAGCAGGTCCTCGCGAACCGCAGCATCTGCGCCCTGGTGCCCTCGCGCAGCGAGCGCACCGGCGCCGGCGGCGCTACCCGCGACAGCGCCTCCAGGAGGTCGGCCACCTGCGGGCCGGCGATCCGGAAGTAGCGGTGGCGCCCGTGGCGCTCGACCGTCAGCAGGCCCGCGGCGACCAGGCGGGCGAGGTGCTCGCTGGCGGTGGAGGCGGCCACGCCGGCCTCCGAGGCGAGCATGCTGGCCGGTAGCGCGCGGCCGTCCCCGAGGGCGGCCAGCACGCGGCAGCGGCCGGGGTCGGCGAGCAGCGCGGCGACCGAGGCGATATCAGCGTCTCCAGGCATGCCCGCAGGCTAGCACAGCAACGTTTCGGCTCAGACCGAAATGATCGCTGGGTACCCTGGCGCCATGGACCTCGAGCAGCTGGCGCAACGCGAGACCCGCCAAGCGCCGCAGCCGGACGCCGGCCGGGCGCCTTCCCAGGGGAGGTCGAAGGCGCTGCCGCTGGTCGCGATCAGCCTCGGCTACTTCATGGTCATCCTGGACGCGACCATCGTGACCGTCGCGCTGCCCACGCTGGGACGGCAGCTGGGCGGGGGGGTCGCCGGGCTGCAGTGGGTGGTGGACGCCTACACGGTCGCGCTGGCCGGCACGCTGCTGCTCGGTGGCTGGCTGAGCGACCGGTTCGGGAGCCGGCGCGTCTTCCAGGCGTCGCTGGTCGGTTTCAGCCTCGCCTCGCTGGCGTGCGGCCTGGCGCCGTCGCTCGGCGCGCTGATCGCCGCCCGCGCGGCGCAGGGCGTGGGCGCGGCGCTGGCGGTCCCGTCGTCGCTGGCGCTGCTCCGCGCCGCCTATCCCGAGACCAGGGAGCGGGCGCGCGCGTTCGGCGTCTGGGGCGGGATCGCCGGCATCGCGGCGGCCTCCGGGCCGGTGCTCGGCGGCGTGCTCACCGCCGCGGTCTCCTGGCGGGCGGTGTTCATGGTCAACCTGCCGATCGGCGCGCTCGCGCTGTGGCTGGTCATTCGCCACGTCACCAGCACCTCGAGGTCGACGGCGATCTCGGGGATCGACCCGGTCGGGCAGGTCACCGCGATCGCGGCCCTCGGCGGCCTGGTGCTCGCGCTGATCGAGGCGGGCCAGCACGGCTGGGGACAGCCGCCGGCGATCGCCGGGCTCGGTCTCTTCGTCGTGGCCGGAGCGGTCTGGCTGCTGACCGAGCGGCGGGTGGCGCAGCCGATGCTGCCGCCGCGGGTGTTCGCCAGCCGCACGTTCTCCGGGGCCACCGCGGCCGGGCTGCTGCTCAACCTGGGCTTCTACGGCCAGCTGTTCGTGATGAGCCTGTACCTCCAGCACGTGCGGCACCAGTCGGCCGCGCTCGCCGGGGTGGCGCTGCTGCCCGAGGCGCTCTCGGTGATGGTGGCCTCGCCGCTGTCGGGACGGATCACCGGTCGGGTCGGCCCGCGGGTCCCGATGGCCACCGGCATGCTGGCCGGCGCGCTCGGCTTCGGCGCGCTGGCGCTCGCGCGCGCCGGCACCCCCTACGGGATGCTGGTCGCGCCGATGGTCGCCGCCGGATTCGGGACCTCGTTCACCATGCCGGCGGCGACCGCCGCGGTGATGGGCGCCGCGCCGGACGACCGCGGCGGTCTGGCCTCCGGCGTGCTCAACGCCAGCCGTCAGGTCGGCGGCGCGGTCGGCATCGCTCTGCTCGGCGCGCTGGCCGCCTCCGGACGCGGCTTCACCGCCGGCATGCCCGTGGCGATGCTGGTCGCCGCCGCCGCGTTCGCCATCGGCGCGCTGATCTCCGCCACCATCGTCCAGTGACGCCGGCCTGCGTGGCGCCCCTCTGCCGGGCCGCCCGCGGCCCGGGGCCGCCCGCCTGGACTCAGCGGCTCCCGCGGTCGCGGGGGTCGCGGCGGTCGAGGTCGTAGCCGGCCCTTCGGAGGGCGTCGGCCAGGGCCGTGTCCGGCGGCGCCTCTCGCCGCTCCCGCCTCGGGCCGCCGCGGTCGCTCGCGGCGGGCTGCCGTGGCCGGCCCTGCGCCGGGCCCCGACCCTGGCGCCGGTCCTGACCCCCGCCGCCCTGGCGGGCCGGGCGCTGCCCGGGGCGCCCTCCATCCGCACCGCCCTCGGCGGGCTCGTCGAGGCGCAGGGTCAGCGAGATGCGCTTGCGGGCGACGTCGACGCCGAGCACCCGCACCCGGACGACGTCGCCCGGCTTGACCACGTCGCGCGGGTCGTTGACGAAGCGGTTCGACATCGCCGAGATGTGGACCAGACCGTCCTGGTGGACACCGACGTCGACGAAGGCCCCGAACGCGGCCACGTTGGTGACCACGCCCTCCAGCAGCATGCCCGGCCGGAGGTCGTCGAGCGTCTCGACGCCCTCGGTGAAGGTCGCGGTCTTGAAGGCCGGTCGCGGGTCCCTGCCCGGCTTCTCCAGCTCCCCGAGGATGTCGGTCACGGTCGGCAGCCCGAAGCCGCCGTCGACGAAGTCCTGGGGCTTCAGCGAGCGCAGGACCGCCGCGTTGCCGATCAGCGACCGGATGTCGGTCCCGGTCGCCTCGAGGATGTGCCGGACCACCGGGTACGACTCTGGGTGCACGCTGGACGCGTCCAGGGGGTCGATGCCGCCGCGGATCCGCAGGAACCCGGCGCACTGCTCGAACGCCTTGGGGCCGAGCCGCGGGACGTCGTTGAGCGCGCGCCTCGACCGGAACGGACCGTTGGCGTCGCGGTGGCGGACGATGTTGACGGCCAGCCCCTCGCCGATGCCGGACACGCGCGTCAGCAGCGGCGCCGAGGCGGTGTTGACGTCGACGCCGACGCCGTTCACGCAGTCCTCGACCACCGCGTCCAGCGAGCGTGAGAGCTTGCCCTCGGCGACGTCGTGCTGGTACTGGCCGACGCCGATCGACTTGGGATCGATCTTGACCAGCTCGGCGAGCGGATCCTGGAGCCGGCGGGCGATCGAGACCGCGCCGCGCAGCGACACGTCGAGGTCGGGCAGCTCCTGCGAGGCATAGGCCGAGGCCGAGTAGACGGACGCGCCGGCCTCCGAGACCACCACCTTGGTGAGCTGGAGGTCGGGGTGCCGCTGGATCAGCTCGCCTGCCAGCTTGTCGGTCTCGCGTGAAGCGGTGCCGTTGCCGATCGCGATCAGCTCGGCCCGGTGCTCGCGCGCGAGCCGCTCCAGGACTCCGAGCGCCTCGTCCCAGCGCCGCTGCGGCTGGTGCGGGTAGATGGTGGCGGTCGCGGTCACCTTGCCGGTCGCGTCGACCACCGCCACCTTGACGCCCGTCCGCAGCCCGGGGTCCAGGCCGATGGTGGACCGCGAGCCCGCCGGCGCGGCCAGCAGGAGGTCGCGGAGGTTGGCGGCGAACACCCGCACCGCCTCGTCCTCGGCCGCCTGCCAGAGCCGGGAGCGCAGGTCGAGGGCGAGGTGGGCGAGGATTCGGGTGCGCCAGGCCCAGCGGACCGTCTCGAGCAGCCACGCGTCCGCCGGACGGCCCCGGCCGGCGACCCCGAAGCGCTCGGCGACGCGAAACTCGTAGCCACTCGCTGGCGCGCCACTGGCGCCGTTGGCGCCGTTGCGGCCGTTGCGGCCGTTGCCGTCGGCGGCGTCCGGCGCGTCCTCCGGCGAGAAGACCAGGTCGAGGACCTCCTCGCTCTCGCCCCGGAACATCGCCAGGACCCGGTGCGACGGCAGCTTGGTGAAGGGCTCGGAGAACTCGAAGTAGTC
>JBEDUQ010000144.1:0-18065 GCA_040414855.1 Actinomycetota bacterium | reverse complement strand
TCCGGCCAGGTTGGTGAAGCGACCGCCGGCCTCCTCGACGATCACCTGGACCGCCGCCACGTCCCACAGCGAGACCTCCGGCTCGACGGCCACGTCGACGGCGCCCTCGGCGACCAGCATGTGCTGCCAGAAGTCGCCGAACCCGCGCCCGCGCCAGCAGCGCCGCTCCAGCTCGAGGAACTGGTCGAGCAGCCCGTGCTCCGCCCACAGCCAGACCCCGGAGTGGCAGAGCTGCGCGTCCTCGAGCTTGGCCACCCGCGAGACCCGCATCGGCGTGCCGTTGGCGAAGGCGCCACCGCCCCTGGTGGCCCACCAGCGCCGGCCGAGCGACGGGGCCGAGATCACGCCGACCTCCAGCGTGCCCGCGTGCTCGAGCGCGATCAGGGTGCCGTAGACCGGGATGCCCCTGACGTAGTTCTTGGTGCCGTCGATCGGATCGACGATCCACCTGGTCGGTCCGTCGGCGGCGCCGCCGGTCCCGAACTCCTCGCCGACCACCACGTGCCCGGGCCGCAGCTCGCCGATGCGCTTGCGGAGCAGCCGCTCCACCGCCCGGTCGGCCTCGGTGACCGGGGTGAGGTCTGGCTTGGTCTCGACCACCAGGTCGGAGGCACGGAAGCGCTCGGTGGTGATCTCGTCGGCCATGTCGGCGAGCTCGAAGGCGAGCTCGAGGTCGACCGCGTTCTCGTCGAGGCCGCGCCGGTGGTTGCTGGGAGTGGTCATGCGCGCCAGCCTACGCCTTCGTGCTCATACGGGCCGACCACGCTCAGCGTTGGATGGCGTAGTGGTCGAGCGCGTCCAGCGCGGTCTGCGCCAGGATGCGGACCCCGATCGGGATGGCGCCCTCGTCGGCGTCGAAGAGGGCGGCGTGCAGGTCGAGGTCGGTGCCGGGGATACGGACGCCGAGCCGGGCCATCGAGCCGGGAATGTGCTCGAGGTACCAGGAGAAGTCCTCGCCCCCCATGCTCTGCGGGGCCGTCTGGACCGCGGCGTTGCCGAGCGCGGTGCGGGCGGCCGCGGCCATGACCTCGGTGGCGGTCTCGTCGTTGACCACCGGCGGGGCCCCGCGCTGGTACTCGACGTCCCACTTGCAATGCAGCGGCGCGACCGTCGACTCGAGGATGTTCTCGACCAGCTTCGGCATCTCCGCCCAGACGTGGCGGTCGAGGACGCGCACGGTGCCCCGCGCCACCGCCTGGGTCGGGATCGCGTTGTGGACCGACCCGGACTGGACGCAGCCGAAGCTGACCGTCAGGCAGGCGCGCGGGTCCACCACCCGCGACAGCGCCCCGGGCAGGTCGGTGACCACGCGCGAGATCGCGTAGACGAGGTCGGCGGTCAGGTGCGGGCGCGCTGTGTGGCCGCCCGGCCCGGTGAGCCGGATCTCCATCAGGTCCGACGCGGCGGTGATCGAGCCGACCCGGACGCCGAGCTTGCCAACGTCGATCTTGGGGTCGCAGTGCAGCGCGAAGATGGCGCTGACGTCCTTGATCTCGACGGCCTCGATCACGTCGATGGCGCCGCCGGGGACCTTCTCTTCCGCCGGCTGGAAGATCAGGCGCACGCGGCCGCGCAGCTCGTCGCGGAGCTCGGCGAGCGCGAGCCCGGCGCCCAGCAGGATGGTGGTGTGCAGGTCGTGCCCGCAGGCGTGGCAGACCCCTGGCACGGTCGAGCGGTAGGCGGCGTCCTTCTCGTCCTGGAGCGGGAGCGCGTCGATGTCGGCGCGCAGCGCGATCGTCGGACCGTCGCCCTCGCCGACGTCACAGATCACACCCGTGCCGGTGGACAGCAGGCGCGGGCGCAGGCCGACCGCTTCGAGTCGGCGCGCGACCAGGGCGCTGGTCTCGCGCTCGGCACGACCGAGCTCCGGGTGCTGGTGCAGGTGACGGCGCAGGTATGTCAACTCTGCGCCGTGTGTCGCCAAAAAGTTACTCAGGTCGAGAGTCACGTTATGCCTGGCTTCTGTGGCGGGATAGGGCTTGCGAAAATCAGCGTGCCGTTGGCACACCGGATCATACCGGTTTCGCTTCGCCAAATCGAAAAGAAAACTCGTGCTGCTTACCATCCTGCCGGTTCGCGTAATACTGTAATCACAAGCAACCGGACCAACTCGCACGATCGCCCGGCTTGCCGTCGGAGCCGAGAAACCCCTCCTGAGCAGTGCATCCACGCATTGGGCCCCGCGTCGCGTAAGCCCAGCCAGGCGCCGGTGCGCGGCAGCGGCGCGAGCGTCCGGGACGATGGAACCGGTGGCGCGGCTTATGTCGGGGGCGGCGGCGACCCGCGCGGGCGGCTCAGCCGGACCCCGGCTCCGCACCGCCGCCGCCCAATTCTTTGGGCATTAGCTGCGCGTTTTTCCGGAGCCGGGACCGGCAATGAGCCGACGTACCCTAACTCGAATTATCTAGTTACTTGTTCGCGGCCGCGCGGGCCTCCAGCCACGACAGCAGGGTCCTGACCGCCGTCCCGGTCGAGCCCTTGCCGATGTAGCCGTCGTCGGAGTCGGCCCTGGCCGGCCCGGCGATGTCGAGATGGACCCAGGGCCGGCCGTCCACGAACTCCTTGAGGAACAAGCCGGCGGTCAGCGCGCCGCCGTAGCGGTCCGAGCCGACGTTCTTTATGTCGGCCACCTCGCTGTCCAGGTCCTTGCGATACTCCTCGGGCAGCGGCAGGCGCCAGGTCCGCTCACCCGCCTCGGCGGCCGCGGCCAGCACCTCCTCGGCGAGGGCCTCGTCGTTGCCCATCAGCCCGGTGTAGCGCTTGCCGAGGGCGACCATGCAGGCGCCGGTCAGGGTGGCGATGTCGATGATCGCGTCCGGCTCCGAGGTCGCGCCGAGCGCCAGGGCGTCGGCCATCACCAGCCGTCCCTCCGCGTCGGTGTTCAGCACCTCGACGGTCTTGTCGTTCTTCATCTTCAGGACGTCACCGGGACGGATCGCGGTCCCGGACGGCATGTTCTCGGCCGACGCGAGGTAGCCGGTGACGGCCACCTTGATGCCCAGGTCCTGGAGCGCCGACATGACCCCGACCACGGCCGCGGCCCCCGACATGTCGGTCTTCATGGTGATCATGCCGTCGGGCGGCTTCAGCGACAGCCCGCCGGAGTCGAAGGTGATGCCCTTGCCGACCAGCACGACGCTGGCCACCGCGCCCTCGGGCTCGTAGCGCAGCTCGACCAGGCGCGGCGGGTTGCTCGCGCCCTGGCCCACGCCGACGATGCCGCCGAAGCCCTCGGCGGCGAGCTGGACCTCGTCCTTGATCGAGACGGTCACGCCCTTGCCCTCGACGGCCCGGACGGCGGCCTCGGCGAGGTCGGCGGGGTGCAGGTTGTTGGCGGGCTCGTTGGAGAGGTCGCGGGCCAGGTTGGTGGCGGCGGCGCGGGCGCGGCCGGCGGCCACCGCGGCCGCGAGCGCGTCCCGGTCGGCGCCGTCGCCGGCGGCGATCACCAGGCGCTCCAGACGCTGCCGGCTGCCGTTCGAGCTCGCCTTGTACTTGTCGAAGCGGTAGGCGGCGAGCAGGGCGGCCTCGGTCACCGCGCGGGTCGCCGCCGCCTCGTCGCCACCGGCCCGCGGCAGGGTGGTGACGGCGTGCTTGGCGCCGCGGGCCTCGCGCACGATCGAGCCGGTGGCGCGCCGCAGCGCCTCGTTGTCGACCGCCGCACGGTCGCCGAGGCCGATCAGCAGCAGCGTCGCGGCTGGGAGGCGGCCGAGTGTCGGGAGCGCCACCGACTCGCCGGTCTTGCCGCTGAACCCGCGCGACTCGAGCAGCGGGCGCAGCGGGGTGCCGAGCGCCTCCAGCGCCGGCTCCGCGCCGGGTCCGGGCTCCAGGTCGGCGAAGACGCCGACCGCGAGCAGGTCTGCCTGCGCGGTCAGCGCGTCGGTCGTGCCGAGTGCAACCTCCATTGGCTCCTCCACCAGAAGCTGATGCGATCCGCCCGTCGAGCCCGTCAGCAGGGACGACGATGCGATCGTACAGGTGGGGCAGCCGGCGGCACGATGATCGCGGACAATTCCGGCGCTTGTTCCCTTATCCGGCGGGTAGCCACCACCGGCATCCCGCCCCGCACCGCCGGCGTGACCATTCGCCTGATCGAGCGCAAGCGCCCGCGGGTGACGTAGCCTTCGAGCGGCGCCGCGACCGGCGGCGCAACCCGAGCGGTCGTGGGAGCTGGTGCATGGAGGTCCGGAAGCTCGGCGAGATCATCGCCTTCGACGATCGGCGCATGGGCAAGCACCGGATCTTCGAGACCGACCGGACGCTCACCGACCTCTACTGCCTCGACCCCAACCAGGAGCAGCTCCTGCTGGTCCACGAGGCCTCCGACAAGGTGGTCGTGGTGATGGCCGGGCGCGTGCTGGTACGGGTCGAGGAGGAGACGGCCGAGATCGCCCAGTACGAGACCGTGCTGGTCCCCGCCGGTGCCAAGCACTCGCTTAAGAACCTCGGGCCGGACCCGGTCGTGCTGCTGGTGTTCCTGGCCCCGCGGCTGGCCTGAGCCGCGGGACCGGACGGTGGCCGTCGCCCGGAGAAGCCGGGCGGGGCCGGACGAGGGCCGGCGCCCGGAGGATCCGGGCGCGGCCTCGCTACGGGAGCGCTACCCGAGCTTGAGCAGCCGGTCCACGAAGGCGCGGTAACCGCGCAGCGCGACCCGCAGGTCCTCGGTGGAACCGCTCTCGATCGCGGCCTTGAGGCTGGCGCGCTCGGTCTCGAGCGCCCTCACCAGCTGCCGCACCAGGTTGTCGACGAAGTTCTCGGCCTCCTGGACGGCCTGCCGCGGCTCGTCGACGAAGCCAGCCTGGATGTCGAGGAACTTGGCCCTGGTCTCGTCGGGGTCGATCGCTCCGAGCAGCGAGCTGGCCTGCCCGACGGTTCCGGACGCGCCCTCGGACCGCCGGTCCGCGGTCGTCGCGGTCGTCGCGGTGGTGGCGGCGGTGTCTGCCGTGGCCGCCCCGGCCACCCCCGCCACCCGGGCCGCCTCGGCCGCCTCCGCGGTGACCGCGGCGTCCTGGTCGGGCGCCACCACCGGCGGCTCCTCGGTCGCCACCACCGGCGCCTCGGTGCCGCCCTCCCCGAGCGCGGTCCCGGCCGGGGTAGCCGGCTCGAAGACCGACGTCGCCTGGCCAGCGGTGGAGCCGTACGGGGTCGCGGTGCCCGTGGCCGGCGCGCCGTTGGTCGAGGCGGCGAGGTCGTCGTTGGTGGTGGGCTCGTCGTCCTCCTCGCGCGGTGGCGGTCCGAGCGCGATCGGCGCCCGCTCCTGGTCGTCCTCATTCCCGGACGCCTCTGAGGCCTCGGCGCCCGCGCCCTTCGCGCCCCCGGCACCGGCGGGGTCGTCCTCGATGTCGAACACCGAGTGCCTGGTCGTGCTGGTGCTGGTGTCCGAGGTCGAGGCCGAGCCGTTGCTGTGGTCGGGCGCATCGGAGGCGTCAGAGGAGTCGGCGGCGTCGCCGGAGGAGTCGGAGGCCGTGGCGGAGACCTCGGGGTCGTCGCCGGAGGCGTCACCCGCGGTCTGGTGCGCGCTCTCGTCGGTCCGGCTCTCGGCGGCGGCCTCGCGGATCCGGTCGGCTCGGCGCTCCTCGTCCTCCTCGTCGGTGCTGGTGGCGTCGTCCTCGCGCTCGTCGGTCACGGAGCTTCCGCCGGTGAGCGGGCTGTCGCGGCCGGGCACGTCCTCGCCGTAGCCGTAGCGGTAGCGTTCGTTCATCGAGCCTCCTCCTCGGGGCGCTCGGTGCGGTCGGAGGCCGGGGTCGCCGTGCGCGCCCGCTCGGCCGCGGGGACGGGGTCGCGCTCGACGCGCCCGTCCGCAGAGGCGCCGGGAGCGACCGGGGCCTCAGCGTGGCCGGCGGTCTCCTCCTCGACCAGGTCGTGGACGAGGGTGCGGTCCGCCTCGGGGACGTCGAGCAGGTCCTCGAACAGCGACCGGTAGTGGACGAGGGCCTGCCGGAGGTCCTCGGTCGAGGCCTCCGAGCGCTCGTTCGCCTCGGCGACGGCGTGGGCGGCGCGGTAGTCGTCGACCACCTGCGCATGGTCGACGGAGATGTCGGCGGCCCGCTGCTCGAACTCCTCGACCGGGTAGCCACGGTCGCGCATGACCTCGTTGATCAGCTGGTCGGCGGCGCGGGTCGCCTCGGTCGGCGAGTCCACGAACTTGGCCTGGACCAGGTGCCACCGCTCCAGGTAGCGCTCCCTGGCGGCGGCGTCGAGCGGAGCGATCTCGAGCTCCTCGAGCCGGTCCCGCCGCTCCTCGAGCTCCGCCTCGGCGGCGTGGCGGCTGCCGGTCTCGCCCACCGTGCGCTCATACTCGGGACCGAATTGGTCGCGCAGTCGGGCGGTGCGCCGCTGCCGGCTGAACACGAACACGAGCGCCGCCACGAGCACCAGAACGATGATGAAAATGAGCAGGCCGGTAGTCACTCGCTGCTCCTTTCGTTCGAAGATTCCTGTCGGGGTATCTGGGTCGACTCCCGCTCGATGACGGTCCAAGCGGGGCCCTCCTTGAAATCACCTATATGCCAATGCAGGCCTTCGTCCAAACGCACGCGGTCGACACCGCCGCGTCGAGGCGGGTGCCATCGGGCGAAGGCGTCAATACTCTAACGGGAGCGGGCCGGCCCAATGGAAACGGACGGCCGAATCGGCGCGTTCGCGAATTGGGCCTCGAGCGCCAAATGCTGGCGCGAGGCCTCGGCGTGGCGGTTCGGCCCCGGTCCCGACGTGGCGGTTCGGCCCCGGTCCCGACGTGGCGGTTCGGCCCCGGTCCCGGCACGACGGCCGGCGGCCCCTGGCGCTACGCCCAGGCGGGCGGGCGGTCGCGGTCGCTGATGCGACGGCCGTGCTCGACGAGCGTGCGGGCCGCCTCGGTGACCTCGGCGGGGTCGGCGGTCTCCGGCTTCCACCACTGGCCGAGCTGGTCGTCGTGGTAGCGCGGGACCACGTGGACGTGCAGGTGGAAGATGGTCTGGGTGCCGGTGATGCCGTCGGAGTTGGCCTGCACGATGTCGACGCCACCGGCCTTGAACGCCTCGACGGCCAGGCGCGCCATGCGCCTGGTGGTTGAGGCGACCGCCAGCCAGTCCTCCTCGGCCGCGCTCATCATGTCGGTGACGTGCTTGCGGGAGACGACCAGCAGGTGTCCCGGCGTCGCCGGGTTGATGTCCATGAAGGCGACCGTCCGCTCGTCCTCGTGGACGTAGTCCGCCGGCAACTCACCTGACACGATCTGGCAGAACGTGCAGTCAGCCTGCATTCCGCCCTCCTCGTCCGCGCCTGCGCCGGGCGGGAGCCCGGGTCAGGCTCTCGGAGCCTATACCCATCGAGGGGGCGAGGTTATACGCGGCGCCCTCCGCCGACGCGATCGCGAGGTTCCGGCATCGCCGGCCGGGCAGCAGCCGCGCCCACGCCCTCTCTACGAATCGGCAGCGGCGGGGTCGAGATCGAGGGCGATCGAGTTGATGCAGTAGCGCTGCCCCGTCGGAGCAGGGCCATCGGGGAAGACGTGACCGAGATGTGAGCCACAGCGGCGGCAGCGGACCTCGATGCGGTGCATGCCGTGGCTGTCGTCGTCGAGCAGCTCGACGGCGGACGCCACGACCGGCTCGGTAAAGCTCGGCCAGCCGGTGCCGGACTCGAACTTGGTGTCGGAGGTGAACAGCTCGGCGCCGCAGGCGGCGCAGCGATAGACGCCGTCGTCCTTGACGTGGACGTACTTGCCGGTGAACGGCGCCTCGGTCCCAGCCTCGCGCAGTACCCGGTACTGATCGGGCGTGAGCTTCTCACGCCATTCGCTGTCGGTCCTGTTGATCTCGGTCATCCCCAGTGTCCCCCTTGCGACTCATCCACCGATCTGGGACATTCCGCGGGCCGGCTGGACGAAGTCGGGCTCGTTGATCCGGTGGCCCCACTGCTTCCGCTCGACCGCGTCGAGGTAGCAGCGGGCGACGAGCTCGTCGTCGGCGCTGGCCCGCAGGACCGTGCGCAGGTCGTATTCGGTCTCGGCGAACAGGCAGGTGCGGATCTGGCCGTCGGCGGTCAGCCGCACGCGGTCGCACTGGGCGCAGAAGGCCCGTGTGACCGAGGCGATGATCCCGACGGAGCCCTTGCCGTCGCGGTAGCGATAGCGCTCGGCCGGAGCGCTCCCCCGCTCGGCCCGGGTGTCCGGGGGCTCCAGGCCCAGCTCGCTGTCGATCTTTGCGAGCACCTCGCCGGCAGGCACCACCTGGTCGCGGGTCCAGTCGCCGGGCGCGTCCAGCGGCATGAACTCGATGAACCGCAGCTCCACGCCGAGGTCCCTGGCCCACCTGGCCATCGGGACGATCTCGTCGTCGTTGAAGCCGCGGACCACCACGCTGTTGATCTTCACCGGGTGCAGCCCCGCCTCCAGGCTCGCCTCGATCCCGCGCAGGACCCGCTGGAGCCCGTCGCGGCGGGTGATCCGCTTGAAGCGGTCGCGGTCCAGCGAGTCGACCGAGATGTTCACGCGCTTCAGGCCGGCCTCGCGCAGCGGCTCGGCGAGCCGGTCCATCAGGTAGCCGTTGGTGGTGAGCGACAGCTCGATGCCGAGCGGCGCCAGTGCGGCGACCATCTCGACCAGGTCGCGGCGCAGGGTCGGCTCGCCGCCGGTGATGCGCACCGTCTGGACCCCGAGGTCGATCGCGACCCGCAGCGCGCGGATCAGCTCGTCCCTGGTCAGCAGGTCCTCGGCGGGCACCCACGGCAGCCCGTCCTCGGGCATGCAGTACAGGCAGCGGAAATTGCAGCGGTCGGTGATCGAGACCCTCATGTCGCGGGCCACGCGGCCGAAGCTGTCGATCATGACGCGCTCGGGCTCAGGCCGGGTCACGCGGCACCTCCTCGATGCGAGGAACGTCCTGGACCTCGTCCGGCACGCCCACCCAGCGGCCGCCGCCGCTCCAGCGCTCCTTCTTCCAGATCGGCACGGAGCTCTTCAGCTCGTCGATCAGGGCCCGGCAGCCCGCGAACGCCTCGGCGCGGTGCGCCGCCGACGCGGCGACGATCACGCTCGGCTCGCCCACCGGGACGATCCCGACGCGGTGTGCCAGGTAGGCGGCGCCGAGGCCGTGCTTCTCGATCGCCTCGACCGCCACCCGCTCCAGCTCCTTGGTCGCGAGCTCGTCGTAGGCTTCGTACTCGAGCTCCTCGACGCCGGTGCGGCCCTCGGAATGGTTGCGGGTGGTACCGACGAACAGCGCGATACCGCCGCAGTCCGGCAGGGAGACCGCCTTGAAGGCGGCGTCGAGCGACAGTGGCTCGCCGGTGAGCGACACGGTGATCCGATTGGCCAGGGTCATCCGGTCTCCACCTCTCCGCTGGTCGGTTTCGCCAGTTCCGCCGATCACTCCCGGTCATCCATGGTACAGAGGGAGGTCCCCGTTACCACGAGCTGAAACGCGCTGCTTGTTGCCAAGTGGACGGTCACGACGACAGCACTTCGCACAGGGATTCCAGGCTCTGCAGGTTGTGTCCGGGCAGGAACGAGTCGACGTGCGGCAGCGCGGCGGCCATGCCCCGGGCGAGCGGTTGATACCGCGGGCTGCCCTTCAGCGGGTTCACCCAGACCAGGCGGTGCGCCACCCTGCCGAGCCTGGCCATCTGGGCCGCCAGCAGCGCCGGGTCGCCGCGCTCCAGCCCATCCGAGCACAGCACCACCACCGAGCCACGCATCCAGGACTGCTGGCCGTAGCGGTCGAGCAGCTCCTTGAGCGAGGACCCGATGCGGGTGCCGCCCTCCCAGTCGACCACCGAGTCGGCCACCTGGCGGAGGGCGACGTCGGGCTCGCTGCGGCGCAGCGCCCTGGTCAGGCGGGTCAGCCTGGTGCCGAAGGCGAACACCTCGACCCGCTGGCCCGCCCGCACCGCCGCGTAGCCGAACTGGAGCAGCGCGCGCGAGTAGGACGACATCGACCCCGACACGTCCAGCAGCAGCACCAGCGGGCGGCGCTTGGTGCGGCGGTCGCGCCAGGCCCGGCGGAACGGCTCGCCCTGGGTCCGGAGCGACGCCCGCAGCGTGCGCCGCAGGTCGAAGCGCCGGCCACGGGGCGAGGCGCGGTAGCGGCGGGCGCTGCGCAGCGGCAGGGCGACCGCGAGCTGGCGGATGGCCGCGTCCGCGTCGTGGCGCTCGCTCTCCGACAGGTCCTCGAACGACTTGGCGCGCAGCACCTCGGTGCCGCTGGCCACCAGGCCGATGGTGACCTCCTCGGCGCCGCCCTCGCCGGCCTCGGCCTGGTTCTCGGGCAGCGCCTCGCCGACCAGCAGTTCGATCTCGCGCTCGATCTCGATCCGCGAGCCCGAGTAGCCGCCGCTGTCCTCGAAGCTGGCGTTGCGCGGGAAGTACTGGTCGAAGGCCTGGTCGTAGGCCTCGAAGTCCTCGTGGCGGGCGATCATGGTGAGCCGCCCGGTGATGTAGAGGCTCTCGCGGTCGAAGCGGCCCATGGCCGCGGCGGCCCGGCAGAACTCGAGGATCCGCCCGGTGCCGACCGGCAGGCCCCTGGCGCGGAGGAAGCGCCCGAAACCGACCAGCCGTCGCAGACCGCGCAGCTCGACCGCGCTGGACGGCGTCACTCCGGCTCCAGCACCTCGTCGAGCTTGGCGCGCACCAGCTCGAGGTCCTCGTGGTCCTTGAGCAGGGCGCCGAGCGTTGCGGTCGCCGTCTCCGGCTCGAGCCGCTCGGCGCCGAGGAAGGCCAGCGCCTGCGCCCAGTCGATGGTCTCCGCGACCCCCGGCCGCTTGGCGACGTCCATGGCGCGCAGCCTGGCGACCGCGCGGGCGACCTCGCGAGCGAGCGAATCGGGCACCTCGGGCGCGCGGACGCGGACGATCTCGACCTCGCGCTCGACCGACGGGTGGTCGATCCAGTGATACAGGCAGCGCCGCTTGAGGGCGTCGTGCAGCTCGCGGGTGCGGTTGGAGGTGATGATCACCGCGGGCGGGTGGGCGGCGGCGACCCTGCCCAGCTCGGGAATGGTGACCGCGAACTCGCTCAGCACCTCGAGCAGGAAGGCCTCGAACTCGTCGTCGGCCCGGTCGAGCTCGTCGATCAGCAGCACGGCGCTGGAGCCGGCCCGGATCGCGGCGAGCAGCGGGCGCTCGACCAGGAAATCCGGACCGAACAGGTCAGCCTCGTGCTCGCCGAGCTGCGCCGCGCGGACGGCGATCAGCTGCCGCGAGTAGTCCCATTCGTACAGCGCCTGGCTGGCGTCGATCCCCTCGTAGCACTGGAGCCGGACCAGCCGGCGGCCGAGCAGCTCGCTCAGGACCTTGGCGACCTCGGTCTTGCCGACGCCGGCCTCACCCTCGAGCAAGAGCGGCTTGCTCAGCGCCAGGCTGAGCCAGAGCGCCGTCCCGAGGCTGCGGTCCGCCAGGTACTTGTAGCGTCCGAGGTCCGCTTGAAGCTCTTCGACCGATTCGAACGGGAGGGCGCCCGAGGCGCCCTCCCGTGGAGTGCTGCTCGTCCTCAGCGCGATCGTGCCTCCTCAATGGCGCGGCGGGTGAGCACCTTCGCCAGGTGGTTACGGTACTCGGTGGTGGCCTGGGCGTCGTTGGGGGCGCTGGTGCCCTGGGAAGCCTGCTCGGCCGCCTCGGCCACGCCGGCTCCCGCGCCGAGCGCCTCCTCCACCGCCTGTGCCCGCACCGGCGTCTCGCCCATGTTGGTGAGCGCGACCGCGGTCCGTCCTGGGTCTCCGTTGCCCCGGGTGACCAGGGCAGCCGCACCCACGATAGCCCAGTCCTGCGCCCGCGGGTGGAATTTCTGGTACGACCACCCGGCGCCGGCCAGCTTGGGGACGCGAATCTCGGTGAGGATCTCCTGCTCGCCGAGGTCGGTGACGAAGAAGCTCTTGAAGAAGTCCCTCGCCGCCACCGTCCGCTCGCCGTTCGGCCCTCGCACCACGAAGCTGGCGTCCATCGCCAGCAGCACGGTTGGCAGGTCGGAGGCCGGGTCGCCGTGTGAGACCGAGCCGCCGATCGTGCCCCGGTGCCGCACCTGTGGGTCGCCGACCTCGCCGGCGGTGTGAGCCAGCAGCGGGTTCTCGCGCCGCAGCAGCTCGTTGAAATGGATGTCCTCGTGCGGTGTCACCGCGCCGATGGCGATGTGGTCGCCGCCGTCGCGGACGTAGTTCAGCTCACGGATGCGGCCGATGTCGACCAGGACCGACGGCGTCGCCAGACGCAGCTTCATGATCGGCAGCAGCGAGTGGCCGCCGGCCAGCAGCTTGGCGTCCTCGCCGTGCTGGCCCAGCAACCGCACCGCGTCGTCGGCCGACTCGGCCACCTCGTACTCGAACGATGCCGGGATCACCCCTGGCCTCCTTCCGTGGCGGCGCCCGAGCCCGCCCGCGCGTCCTGAATCGTCCGCCAGACCCGCTCCGGGCTCACCGGCATTCCGACGTTGGTCACGCCCAGCGGCGTGAGCGCGTCGACCACGGCGTTGACCACCGCGGGCGGCGAGCCGATGGTTCCGGCCTCGCCGACGCCCTTCCATCCGCCCGGGTTGCTGGTGGACGGGGTGACGACGTGCGCGGTGACGAACGACGGCAGGTCTGCGGCCGATGGCACCAGGTATGCCGACATGTTCGCCGAGGTCAGGTGCCCGTCCTCGTCGTAGGTGGCCTCTTCGTACTGGGCCTCGGCGATCCCCTGCGCGACCCCGCCGTGGACCATGCCCTCGGCGATCATCGGGTTGACGATGTTGCCGCAGTCGTCGACGGCCACGTACTTGACGATGTCGACCAGGCCGGTGTCGGTGTCGACCTCGACCACGCAGACGTGCGCGCCCGACGGGAAGGTGTTGTTCACCGGGTCGAACAGCGCGCTCTCCTCCAGCCCCGGCTCCATGTCGTCCGGCAGGTTGTGGGCCAGGAACGCCGACAGCGCGATGTCGCCGATCGCCCTGGACTTGTCCGGCGCACCGCGCACCCGCAGCGCGCCCTCGCTGAACTCGATGTCCTCCTCGGCGACCTCGAGCTCGTGCGCCGCGATCCGCTTGGCCTTGGCCATGACCTTGTCGGCCGCCTTCTGGAGGGCGACGCCACCGGCCGCGAGGCTGCGGCTGCCGTAGGTGTCGAGCCCCTGCGGCGAGATCGCGGTGTCGCCGTGGAGCACCTCGACGTCCTCGAACTTGACGCCGAGCGCGTCGGCCACGATCTGCGACCAGGAGGTCTCGTGGCCCTGCCCGTGGGGCGAGGTCCCGGTGACCGCCACCACCTTGCCGGTCGGCAGGCAGCGGATGGTCGCGGCCTCCCAGCCGCCGGCCCCGAAGTTCACCGCCCCGAAGCCGCGCGACGGGGCGCTGCCGCAGGCCTCGATGTAGGTCGACAGGCCGATGCCGAGCTGCTTTGTGTCGCCGCGCTGGCGGCGGTCGGCCTGCTCGCGGCGCAGGCTGTCGTAGTCGGAGAGCTGGAGCGCCTTGGCCAGCCCGGCCTCGTAGTCGCCGGAGTCGTACAACGCGCCGAAGACGTTGGCGACCGGCTGCGAGAACGGCGGGATGAAGTTGATCCGCCGCACCTCGGCCGGGTCCTTGCCGAGGCGGTGGGCGAGCGCGTCCATGATGCGCTCGATCGCGTAGGTCGCCTCGGGCCGCCCGGCGCCGCGGTAGGCGTCGGTCGGCGTCCGGTTGGTGAAGACGGCCGTGCACTCGAACGAGGCCGCGGCCGCCGAGTAGACGCCCGCGAACAGGGTCGCGCCCAGCACCTGGATGCCCGGGGCGACCAGCTGACAGTAGGCGCCCATGTCGCAGTAGACCTTGCCGCGGACGCCGAGGAGCCTGCCCTCCTCGGTGGCGGCGACTTCCATGTCCTGGATCACGTCGCGGCCGTGGATGGTGGTCAGGTAGCCCTCGGAGCGCTCCTCGATCCATTTCACCGGGACGCCCAGCCTGCGGGCCACGGCGAGGCAGATCGCCTCTTCGGCGTAGACGTCGAGCTTGGAGCCGAAGCCGCCGCCGACGTCGGGCGCGACCACCCGGAACTTGGACTCCGGGAGGTTGAGCGTGAGCGCCAGCAGGGTCCGCAGGATGTGCGGGATCTGGGTCGAGGACCACATGGTCACCTCGCCCGTGATCGGGACCGGCTGGACCACCACGCCGCGCGGCTCCATCGCGTTCGGGATCAGCCGCGGGTGGTAGTAGCGTTGCTTCACCGTCACCGGCGCCTCGGCGAAGACCTTGTCCACGTCGCCGTTGGCGATCTTGAGGTCCCTGTAGCAGATGTTGTCGCCGAGCTCCTCGTGGATCACCGGGGCGCCGTCGGCGAGCGCCTGCTCGATCGAGGTCACGGCCGGGAGCTGCTCGTAGTCGACGTCGACCGCCTCGGCGGCGTCGACCGCGTGCTCACGGGTGTCGGCCACCACGACCGCGACCGCGTCACCGACCATGCGGGCCTTGTCGGTGGCGACCGGCCAGTGGTTCGGGATCTTGGTATCGGGCGCCACCGGCCACGCGCACGGCAGCGAGGCCGCCCACTCCGAGGCCAGGTCGGCGCCGCTGTAGGCGGCGGTGACGCCGGGCATCTGGAGCGCGGCCGACACGTCCACCCGCAGGATGCGGGCGTGCGCCATCGGGCTGCGGACGATCACGACCCACTGCATGCCGGGCAGCACGAGGTTGTCGACGAAGCGGCCGTGCCCCGTGACCAGCGGCGGGTCTTCCTTGCGGAGGACGCGCGAACCGATGTACGCGCCCATCCCGACTGAGGTACCGGACAGCGTGCCGACGCCTCCGTCAGCCGCGGCCTGCGAGTCTTGCGCCATAGTGCACCCTCCCCCCGTCAGGCACTGGTCGGAGCGCGCATCGTCTCGCCCGCGCTCTGAACCGCCTTGATGATGTTCTGGTACCCGGTACAGCGGCAGAGGTTGCCCTCGAGGCCGAGCCGGATGTCCTTCTCTTCGAGGCTGGCGCCGCTCTCGATCAGCCCCAGGGAGGCCATGATCATTCCCGGTGTGCAGTAGCCGCACTGGAGGCCGTGCTCCTGGCGGAAGGCCTCTTGGAGTGGGTGCAGCTGGCCGTCCTTGGCGAGCCCCTCGATGGTGAGGATCTCGCTGCCGTCAGCCTGCACTGCGAGCATCGTGCACGACTTGACCGATTTGCCATCGACCATGACCGTGCAGGCGCCGCAGGACGAGGTGTCGCAGCCGACGTTCGTGCCGGTCAGCCCGAGGGTCTCTCGCAGGAAGTAGACGAGGAGTTGGCGCGGCTCCACATCCGCCTCTCGCCGTACCCCGTTGACCGTGCAAGTGATGTGCCGCAAAGGGCCACCTCCCTTGACTGGGAGCCTCGCTCCCGCTCTCTGGTACGGCGAGGCAGCACTCCGACCGGCTTGCCCCGCTGCATCCGATTCCGTTGCCCCATCTCGATCTGAGAGCTGAGAAAAGCCTAACACCGGCCCTGCGGCAGAGAAACCGGCTGTCCACAGCCCTTTACCAGCGCGCATCAGCCCCTCCCACAGGAAAACTCCGGACGGGTACTCTTGATTCAAGGTGCTGCGACCGCCCCCGCAGCCGGTCGCCACCAGCGGTGCAGCCGTGCGAGCCAGGAGACCTGGCCAAGGAGCGTGGGTGATGCGAGAGGTGCTCAACGCGATCGACGAGTGGAAGGCCGAGGGCCACCAGGTCGCGATCGCAACGGTGACGAAGGTGAAGGGATCGGCCCCGCGCCCACCGGGAGCCAAGATGGCGATCAGTGACGACGGGCGCTGGCTCGGCAGCGTCTCCGGCGGCTGCGTCGAGGCGGCCGTGCTCGAGGAGGCCGGCAAGGTGCTCGCCGGCGACCCGCCCAAGCTGGTCACCTACGGCATCACCGACGAGATGGTCTGGAGCGTCGGGCTCGCCTGCGGCGGGATCATCGACGTCTTCATCGAGCCGGTGCCGTAGATGGCCAGCGGGACCGTCGACGGGGCTTCCCGGGCCGGTGGCGTCAGCTGGGAGTCCGTCCGCGAGCTGATCCGCTCCGACCGGCGCGGCGCCCTGGTCACCGTGGTCGAGGGCGACGGCATGGGCGCCAAGCTGCTGGTCACCACCAGTTCGACCGAGGGCTCCCTGGGGAACGAGGCCCTCGACGCCGAGGCCACCGCGATCGCCCGCGACCTGCTCCCCGGCGAGGAGTCCGCGGTCCGCGAGATCGGCGGCAGGCAGGTCTTCTTCGACGTCTACGCGCCCCAGCCCAAGCTGCTGATCGTCGGCGCGGTCGACTTCGCGGCGGCGCTGGCGCGGGTCGCCAGCCAGACCGGCTACCGGGTGGTGGTGGTCGACGCCCGCGAGCGCTTCGCCACCAAGGACCGCATCCCGGACGCCGACGACGTGGTGATCGCCTGGCCCCACGAGTACCTCGCCGCCAACCCGCCGGACGACTCGACCTATGCCTGCGTGCTCACCCACGAGCCGCGTTTCGACGACCCGACGCTGCGGGCCCTGCTCGGCAGCGAGGTCGCCTACATCGGCGCGATGGGCAGCCGCCGGGCCCACGGCGAGCGGCTGGAGCGGCTGCTCCAGGACGGCTACGGCGAGGAGGACCTGGACCGCATCAGCGGCCCGATCGGGCTCGACATCGGCGCGAAGTCGCCCGAGGAGACGGCCGTCTCGATCATGGCCGAGGTGATCGCCGCCAGGCACGGCCGCCGCGGCGGGATGCTCTCCGACCGCAAGGAGCCGGTCCACACGCTGCGGGAACGGGGCACGGTGTAGCCCGGTGGCGGTGATCGGGCTGGTGCTCGCCGCCGGCCGGTCCACCCGGATGGGCCGCCCCAAGCAGCTCGCCGAGCTGGACGGGCGGCCGCTGCTGGAATACGTCCTCGCCGCGCTCGAGGCCGCTCCGCTCGACCGGAGGGTGGTGGCGCTCGGCGCCAACGCCGCCGCGATCCTGGACACCGTCGACCTGCACGGCGCCGAGCCGCTGCCGGTCGAGGGCTTCGAGCTGGGCATGGGCCACGTGCTCGCGCGGGCCGCGCGGGCGCTCGAGCCGGACGCCGACGCCCTGGTCGTCTGCCTCGGCGACCAGCCGCTGGTCGGGCCGGCGGTGGTCGCCGAGCTGGTGGCCGCCTGGCGCGGCGGCGCCGGACCGGTGGTCACCGCGGCCTACCAGGGCCGCCACGGCAACCCGAAGCTCTTCGACCGCTCGGTGGTCGCCCGTCTCGGCGAGCTGCGCGGGGACACCGGCGCTCGCGACCTGCTCGCCGGCCACCCGGAGTGGGTGGTGGCGGTCGAGGCCGGCGGGCTCGGTGACGATGCCGACGTGGACGACGAGCGGGGCCTGGCCCGGGTCGCCGAGCTGTTGGCGAGGCAGCGCCAGGCGGGCGTCGCAAGAGGCTAGCCCGGGTACATCCCGGGCGAGATTTGGGCCGATGGCCGAGTTCGTCGTGTCGCGGAACCGTGGGATCCAGCACAATCCGAGTACCCGAAAGGCGCGCCGATCAGCCGGCAAGGGTCCTGGCACCAGGGTTGGTGTCCGGTCGTCGAGGTCAGCACCTGGAGGTGACGAGCAGTGAAGATCGAGCAGAACGTCGAGATCGACGCTCCCATGGACCGCGTCTGGGCGCTGGTGAACGACGTGCCGAGGATCGCCCCGTGCATGCCTGGGGCCCAGCTCACCAACGTCGTGGACGAGAAGACCTATGAGGGGACGGTGCGGGTCAAGCTCGGCCCCATCAACATGTCCTACAAGGGCACGGCCGTGCTCGAGGAGGTCGACGAGGCCAGCCACACCGCCCGCATCGCCGCCAACGGCAAGGACGTGCGCGGCGGCGGGACCGCACGAGCTGGGATCCTGATGAAGCTCGAGCGGGTCTCCGACAGCTCGACCGGCATGGCGGTCACCGCCGACGTCCAGCTCACCGGCAAGGTCGCCTCCTTCGGCCGCGGCGCCATCCAGGACGTTTCCAACAAGCTCTTCAAGCAGTTCGCGCAGTGCCTGCGCGAGACGCTCGAGTCCGAGGGCGCCGCGGCGGCCACCGCAGGGGCGGGCGCGGTCGACGCGGTGCCCGAGGTGGCCGCGACCCCTGCCACCACGGGCGGCCCCGCCGCCGCGGCGGCCGCGGCGAGCGCCGGCGGGGCGGGCGGCGCGACCACCG
>JBEDUQ010000143.1:0-7669 GCA_040414855.1 Actinomycetota bacterium | reverse complement strand
AGGAGGCGCTGCTGCGGGTGCATCAGGCGCTCGATGCCGGCGAGCGGATCGCATCGCCGCGGGCGTTCGTCGCCACCGTGACCACCCGGCTGGCGATCAACGAGCTTCGCTCCGCGCATGCCCGTCGTGAGCGCTACGTCGGCGAGTGGCTGCCAGAGCCGATCATCACCGAAGGCCGGGATGATCCGGCCCGGCACGCTGAGACGGCCGACTCGCTGTCGCTGGCGATGCTGGTGCTGCTGGAGAGCCTCTCGCCTGAGCAGCGGGCCGT
Organism: Actinomycetota bacterium; assembly: GCA_040414855.1. Taxonomy (GTDB): domain Bacteria; phylum Actinomycetota; class CALGFH01; order CALGFH01; family CALGFH01; genus DASVXQ01. The sequence continues at coordinate 7,398 of JBEDUQ010000143.1, read as the reverse complement.
GCTGCTGCTCCACGACGTGTTCGACTACGGATATCCGGAGATCACGGCGATCGTCGGCAAGAGCGAGGACAACGTGCGCCAGCTCGCCAGTCGCGCCAGACGCCACCTCCAGCAGCGCCGGCCCCGCTTCCAAGCCACGCACGAGCAGCGCGACGAGCTGGCGCGGCGGTTCTTGGCGGCCGCCGAGCAAGGCGATCTGGCTGGCCTGGAGGCGCTGCTCGCTCATGACGTGGAGCTGACCGGCGACGGCGGCGGCAAGGTCCCCGCGCTCGCGCGGTCGGTGCGCGGGCGCATCCGTGTCGCGCGCACGCTGATCAACTGGGCCCGCCTGTCCGCCCGCATTCCGGGCGTGTCGTTGCGCCCCGCCGAGGTCAACGGCACCCCGGGAGCACTCTATCTCGACGCTCAGCAGCGGCTGATCGGCGTGATGGCGCTCGAGATCGCCGGCGGTCAGATCACCGGCATCAGCGCGATCGTCAACCCCGAGAAGCTGACGCACCTCGGCCCGGTCGCCGACTTCGGAGTGCTCCTGAGGTCGGCGATATGAGTTCGGGCGGTCGCCGCAGCCGACCTCACCGCCGTACACCGCGGCTCACCGCGGCTCACCGCGCGCGGCCGGCCTCCTCGGCCTGGTGGATCGCCCACGCGGCGTTCACCAGGCCAATGTGGCTGAACGCCTGCGGGAAGTTGCCGATCGGCTGGTTGGTGACCGCGTCGACCTCCTCGGCCAGCAGGCCGACGTCATTGGCGTAGGCGGCCGCCCGCTCGAAGGTCTCCCGCGCCCGCCCGACCTCGCCGGCGAGCGCCAGCGCCTGCGCCAGCCAGAAGGTGCACAGCAGGAAGGCGCCCTCCTCGCCCTCCAACCCGTCCTCGCCGCGGTAGCGGTAGACGAGCCCGCGCCGGTCGACCAGCCGGTCGGCGATCGCCTCGGTGGTCGCCTTCATCCGCGGATGGTCGCCGGGAAGGAACCCGACGATCCCAAGCATCAGCGCCGAGGCGTCCAACTCGTCCGAGCCGAAGGACTGGGTGAAGGCGCCGGCGCGGTCGCTCCAGCCGCGCTCGAGGATGGTGGCGCGGATCTGGTCGCGGACCTCGGTCCAACCCGGGACGCGGTCTTCGGCGCCGAGCAGAGGCGCCAGCCGGATCGCCCGGTCGAGCGCCACCCAGCACATCAGCTTGGAGTACAGGAAGTGCCTCGGCTCGCCACGGATCTCCCAGATGCCCTGGTCAGCCTCGTGCCAGCGCTCACCGGCAACGGTCGCCGCCCTGGCGAGGAACTCCCGGGTCACGTCGTCGAGGCTGGTGAGCTGGTCGCTGAGCCGGTGGGCCGCGGCCAGCAGCTCGCCGTAGACGTCGAGCTGGCGCTGGTTCCAGGCGCCGTTGCCGACCCGCACCGGGCGGCTGTCGCGCCAGCCGGCCAGGTGCGGCAGCTCGCGCTCGGTCAAGTCGCGCTCGCCGCCGACGCCGAACATGATCTGGAGGTGGGAGCCGCGATGGAGCTCGGTCGCCACCGCGCCGGTCATCCAGGCGAAGAACTTGTGCGCCTCGTCCGGGCAGGCGGCGACCCAGAGCGCCTCCAGCGTCAGGCTCGCGTCCCTGACCCAGGTGTAGCGGTAGTCCCAGTTGCGCGAGGCGCCGACCGCCTCGGGCAGCGAGGTGGTGGGCGCGGCCACGATCGCGCCGGTCGGCGCGAAGGTCAGCGCCTGGAGCACGCAGCCGGAATGGCGGACCAGGTCGCGCCATGGCCCCTCGTAGCCCTGGTGCATCCCCGACCAGGTGCGCCAGCCCTCGGTGGTGTCGTCGAGCCGCCGGCCGATGGCCTCGGCCGGCCAGGCCTCGGCCGGATCGTCCCAGCTGCGGCGCTGCTGGAGCGCGAAGCTGACGGTCTCGCCCGCCCGCAGCCGCCGCCGGACGGTGGCGGTCGAGCCCTCGATCTGGAGGCCGTGCGAGCAGGACAGGTGCAGCAGGTCCGCGCCGCCCCGGGCGCTCACCCCGCCGTCGACCTGCGCCAGCAGCGGGAAGACGATCCCGTACTCGGGCCTTGGCGCGTACTCGACCTCGACCTCGACGCTGCCTCGCGTGCAGGTGAGCTGGCGCAGCAGCGCGCCGGGCGAGCCGGCGCCCAGCTCGTGGCCGCGCTCGTTGCGACCGACCGCCATCGCGTCCACCAGCACCGCGGTCCCCGACCCGGTCCGGAAGGTGGTCTCGAGCGTCATGGTCCCCCGCAGGTAGCGCCTGCTCGGGGTCGCGCCGGGGACGCTGACCGAGAAATGCCCGGCCCCTTCGTCGAGCAGGCGGGCGAACACCGACGGCCCGTCGAAGCGCGGGAAGCACAGCCAGTCGACCGAGCCGGCGCGGCTGACCAGCGCGGCGGTGCGGCAGTCAGAGATCAGGGCGTAGTCGCCGATCGGCAGCGAGGCCATCTGGTCCCCCTTGTCGTCCAGCCGCGGGGACCCCGGCTTCCTCGGATATCCGCTGCCCAGGACAAATGCAAGCACATCCGGCGCCGGCAGGTGAGGTTGCCGGCGGGTCCTGAGCCGGTACCATCGAAATCGGCGAGGGGGAGGGAGGCCCATGCGGATCCTGCTGATCGGCGCGCCGGGCGCCGGCAAGGGGACCCAGGCGAAGCGCATCGCGGAGCACTTCGGCCTCACCGCCATCGCCACCGGCGAGCTGCTGCGCGCGGAGATGGCGTCCGGCACCGTGGTGGGACGCCAGGCAAAGCGCTACGTCGACCACGGCGACCTGGTGCCCGACGAGCTGGTGATCGCGCTGACGGTCGCAAAAGTGGTCGAGGCGATCGGCAACGGCGGCTACGTGCTCGACGGCTACCCGCGCACGCTCGCCCAGGCGGAGGCGGCCTATCGCTGGGCGAGCGCCCGCGGCGTCACCTTCGACCTCGCCATCTACTTCGACATCGGCAAGGACGAGCTGATCGGTCGGCTGCTCAAGCGGAGCGAGCTGGAGGGCCGCAGCGACGACACCGAGGCGACCATCCGGCACCGCCTCGATGTGTTCCAGCGCGACACCCTGCCGCTGATCGAGTTCTACAGGGAGCGTGGCGTGCTGCTGCGGGTCGACGCGGTCGGGCACGTCGACGCGGTCACCGAGCGGATCTTCGCGGAGCTGCACTGGCAGCGCGCCCGGATCGTGGAAGCCGGCGCGCTCGGCGGCGCCTGACCACTCCCCCTCCTCCGAGGGCGCCCGGCTACGCCCCGGGAGCCACCGCACCGGCCAACGGGACCCTGACCCGGACGGTGGTCCCCTGCCCGGGGGCGCTGGCGATCTCGGCGCTGCCGCCGACGCGAGCCGCCCTGGCGCGCAGGTTCTCGAGACCGTGCCCGCTGCCCTCGGCGGCCGCGACGTCGAAACCGTCGCCGTCGTCGTCGACCTCCAGGGTGGCGGCCCCCTGGTCGCGGTGGAGCGAGACTCGGCAGGTCGCGGCGCGGGCGTGGCGGCGCACGTTCGACAGCGCCTCGCGGGTGATCTGAAGCAGCTCGGCGGCATGGGGCGCCAGCGCCGCCGCGGCCTTCGGCTCGATGTCCGCCACCGCCACCATGCCGCTCCGCTCCCGGAAGTCGCCGACCAGCTTCTGGAGCGCCTGCGAGAGCTGCCGTTCGGCCAGCTCGCTCGGCGCCAGCCCGAAGATGTAGTTGCGCAGGTCGCGGATGACCCGGTCCAGCTGCCACACGGCGTCGTCGATGCGCCGGATCGCGCCTGGCTCGCTGACCAGCGAGGCGGTGGCCTGGAGCCCCAGGCCGACCGTGAACAGCGACTGGATGGTGCCGTCGTGGAGCTCCCGGGCGATCCGCTCGCGGTCCTCCAGCTTCTCCAGCCGGAGCACCTCGCGGCGGAGTCGCGCGTCCTCGAGCACCACGGCGGCCTGGCTGGCAAAGGTCTCGGCGAGCCGGACCTGGCCCTCGCCGAACGGCGCCGAGCCCCGCCCGCGCGCCAGCAGCAGGGTCCCGAACGGCTCGCCCCTCGCCGCCAGCGGCACGAACATCGCCGGGCCGAAGCGGCCGGAGCGGACCAGAGGCTGCTCCACCCGGTCGTCGGTGGCGGCGTCCTCCAGCAGGGTGACCTCGCCGCGGAGCATCGTGTCGCCGGACACCGAGTGGTCCAGCGGGAACCGCTCGCCGAGCATGGTCTCGGCGCCGGTCCCGTCGGCGGACTGGACGGTGAGGTGACGCCGGTCCGTGGTCGGCACCGCGATGCTCGCGAGGTCCGCGTGCAGAAGCGCGCGCGCGTGCCTGGCGACCAGCCGGATGACCGCATTGGGAGGATCGCCCCGCACGGTCGCCGCGCCGATCTCGTAGAGCGCGTCCAGGCGCTGCGCCCGGTCCCGCAGCTCCTCATAGAGATGGGCGTTCTCGAGCGCGACCCCGGCCTGCGCGGCCAGCGCCTCGAGGACCGACTCGTCGTCGGCGTCGAACTCGGCGGCGCCCCGCTTTTCGCCCAGGTAGATGGCCCCGAACAGGCGTCCGCGAGCGCTCACCGGGACGCCGAGGAACGACCGCACCCGCGGGTGGTTGGGCGGAACCCCGACCGCCCTCGGGTGTTCGGCGACGTTCGCGATCCGCACCGGCCCGCGGCCGTGCAGCACCTCACCGAGGACACCCTCGCAGGTGGGAAGCCGCCCGATGGACGCGTGAAGGTCCGGCGGGATCCCGGCGGTGACCAGCTGAGAGATGGTGCGCCCGTCGGTCCCGATCACCCCGATCGCCCCGTATCGTGCGCTGACCAGCCGCGTAGCCAACTGGACGATCCGGTCGAGGATCGCCGGCAGCGAGCGCTCCGACGACAAGGCGAGCTCCGCTTCGAGCAGTGCGCCGGCGCGGTCTTTCTGGTCACTCACGACCCGAGCCTAGCAGCCCAAGCAGTCGCCGGGCACCCATGTCCGGGCGCCCGGCGACTCGCAGCCGTGGTGGGTTCTAGCGGTAGAGCGAAACCGGCATGCCGATCTTCAGCACGGACCAGAGCCGGTTCATGGAGGCGATCGTCACCCGCACGCAGCCATGGCTGGCCGGGAAGGCCGGCACCGAGGTCGAGCCGTGGACCGCGTAGCCGCGGAAGAAGTAGTTCGGCCGCCACAGCAGGCCGAGCGAACTCTGACGCCAGCCGTCGATGCGCCGCTGGATCCTGAAGTTCCCCAACGGCGTCGGGGTGCTGGACTTGCCGGACGAGGCGTCGAGGATCCGGATCACGGCGCCGTTGCGCGCCAGGTAGACAACCTGCTTGGTCAGATTGACCTCGACCGAGATGCCGCTGAACGTGCGCCGCGGCCGAGGGATCACCGGGTGGGAGAGCGCGGCCCAGGTGCGCGGGCCGACCACGCCGTCGCGCGACAGGCCGTTGACCTTCTGGAACGCGACCACGCCGTGGAAGGTCTGGGAGCCGAAGACGCCGTCCACGCCGCCGATGTCGTAGTGGAGCGCCACCAGCCTGCGTTGCAACGTGGTCACCGCGGCGCCCCGCGAGCCGGTCCTGAGCACCGGCTGGGACGTGGCGAGCGCGGCCGGCACCAGCGCCGCCGCCGGAGCGGCCGTGGCCATGAGCGCGGACGTCGGGCGGGCGGCCGGCGAGGCGTTGGCGGCCAGCGCGCCGGCCAACTCGAGGCCGAGCGCGGCGACGAGCGTCAGCGCGACCACGGCGACGGCGCGGAAACCAGGACGGCGACGGCACGGGGAGCGAGGGGAAGGGATTCGGAACATTCTTCACTCACCTTTCGAGTGAGGGAGCGCGGCGGGCTCCTCGTGCCTGCATTGTCCGACCTTGCTCCGCTGGGCGATAGACTGCGACCTTGCTCTGTTGCGCGATAGACTCCGGTCCGTGATCGAACGCGCCAATCTGGCCGCCCTGCTCGACGCGGAGCGGGCCACCTACCTGCGCCGGCATCCCCTGAGCCGTGCCGCCTACCAGGCTGGGCGCGCGAGCCTGCTCGGCGGGGTGCCGATGACCTGGATGAACAAGGCGGCCGGCGGCTTCCCCGTGTACCTGGCCGAGGCGCGCGGCGCCAGGGTCACCGACATCGACGGCCACGCCTACGCGGACTTCTGCCTCGGCGACACCGGGGCGATGGCCGGCCACTCGCCGCCGGCGACCACCATGGCGGTGCAACGCCGCATCGCCGAGGCCGGCGGCGTCACCGCCATGCTCCCGACCGAGGACGCCGCCTGGGTCGGCGCCGAGCTGGCGCACCGCTTCGGCGTGCCGCTGTGGAGCTTCACGCTCACCGCCACCGACGCCAACCGCTGGGCGATCCGGCTGGCGCGGATGGTCACCGGCAGGCCGAAGATCCTGGTGTTCAACTACTGCTATCACGGCAGCGTGGACGAGGCCTTCATCACCCTCGGGCCGGACGGGACCGCCGAGCGCGCCGGCAACGTCGGCGCGCCGGTCGACCCCTCGACGACCACCCGGGTGGTGGAGTTCAACGACCTCGACGCGCTCGACCGGGAGCTGGCCGCCGGCGACGTCGCCTGCGTGCTGATGGAGCCGGCGCTGACCAACATCGGCATCGTGCTGCCGCTGCCCGGCTACCTGGACGACCTCAGGGAGCTGACCGAGCGCCACGGCACGCTGCTGATCAATGACGAGACCCACACCTTCTCGGCCGGGCCGGGCGGCTGCACGCTGGCGTGGGGCCTGCGGCCGGACCTGGTCACCATCGGCAAGGCGATCGCCGGCGGGGTCCCGGCCGGCGCCTACGGCGTCTCGGCCGAGGTCGCCGAGCGGATCGCCGCCAACGATGACGCCGACCTGATCGACACCGGCGGGGTCGGCGGCACGCTCGCCGGCAACGCGCTCTCGGTGGCCGCCATGCGCGCCACCCTCGGCGAGGTGCTCACCGCCGAGGCGTTCGAGCGCATGACCGCGCTGGCCACCCGCTTCACCGCCGGGGTCGCCGGCGCCATCGAGGCGAAACTGCTGCCGTGGTCGGTGGTGCGGCTCGGCGCGCGGACCGAGTACCGGTTCACCGCACCGCCGCCGGTCGACGGCGGTGCGTCGGCCGCGGCCGGCGACCCGGAGCTCGAGGACTACCTGCACCTGTTCATGCACAACCGCGGCGTCCTGATGACCCCGTTCCACAACATGGCGCTGATGTGCCCGGACACCTCCGAGGCCGACGTGGACCTGCACACCGAGCTGTTCGGCGCGGCGGTCGCGGCGCTGGTCGGCTCCCGGGTCTGAGCGCCCGGGTCGTCTGAGGGCCCGGGGCTGAGCCCCCGGGTCTGAGGGAGGGCCCGGGCGCCGGCCTGCCGTGCGGCTTTGGCTCGTCAGGCGGGGCTGCGGACGATGTACTGGCCGTGCTCCGGCGAGCCGACGACCTGCCCGTCCTGCATGACCACCTCGCCGCGGACGATCGTGGTGGTTGGCCAGCCCTTGAGGTTCCAGCCG
>JBEDUQ010000142.1:0-17069 GCA_040414855.1 Actinomycetota bacterium | reverse complement strand
TGGAGGCGGCCGGTCAGGTCCCGTGGTGGCCGCCGGAGCGTCGCGAGGTCACGTTGCACCGGGTCCTGGTGCACATGATCGCCGAGACCGACCGGCACGCCGGCCACGCCGATATCGTCCGGGAGCTAATCGACGGGGTTGTCGGGCTGCAGCAGGACAACGACAACATGGCGCCTGGCGACGGGGCCTGGTGGGCGAGCTATCGCGACCGCCTGGAACGTGCCGCCAAGCAGGCCGGCTCGCCCTGAGCGATCGAACGACAACGTCATCTCCGCGGGAGGTGGGTTGGAGGCCTCGCGATGACTCGGGTCGTCCACGTGCCGTACACGGTGGAGCAGGACGAAGACGGTGTCTGGTGTGCGCATGCTCAGCTGCGCCCAGGCGTGGGTGCCAATGGCGACGGTCCCACCCGAGAGGCCGCGATCGCGGATCTGCGCGAGGCGCTGGCCGCCCTGATGGAGGAGTTCGGCGTACCTGACGAGTTGACCGACGCCGGCCTCACCGTCGAGGAACTCCGGCGTCTGATCTGAAGGCAGGCGTGCGGCAGTATTCTGGGACGGCTGTTGATCAAGCTCATCGGCGAGGCGCTCGGCTGACGACTGCATGACGGGCGGCGCCGCGGCCTCGCGGGGAGGTCGACCCCTGGCATGGACGACGAGCAGTTTCTGAACAGCTACCACAACGAAAGCACCCCGCCCGACCCAGACGTCCCAGCAGACCTCGCCGGCTTCATGCTCGCCGCCGACCCGGTCCTTGCGCAGGCTGCCGAGCTCGCCAGGGTGCTCGCCCGCGCCCACCAAGGCGCCGCGACGCAGGTGATCGGCGATGACTGGGCCCAGGCCCGGAAGTACTTCTCGCTCTCGCAGAAGTACGCGGCGTGGGTCGACTACCACACGCCTGCGCGCGGCTTTGGCATCCACGCCTACGCGCACAGGGTCCACCAGCCGATCCGGCTCACCGACGAGCAGCTGCGGGCGCATCCGGAGTGGCGGAACTTCGGCGCCGAGCACGACCGCCATCCCCCGATGCGGGGCTGGTTGGCGGTCCCCTTGATCGGGACCGACGGGGACAACTACGGGTTCATCCAGGCGTCGGACCGGCTGGAGGGCGACTTCACCGCCCAGGACGAGGCTCACCTTGTCCGTCTGGCGTCGCTGACCTCGACGGCCTTGGACGCGCTTGCCCAGCTGCATCTCCCCGCGTACCGGGCCAAGGTCGCCAATCCCCCGGCCTGAGCGCCCCGGCTCGGTGGCCCGAATCCGTATCTCCGCCGACCGCAAGGTCGGCCCCTGACGAGCACGCCTGGAGCCGGAAGCGACTATTGAAAGGATTCGTCTTGAAGATCGTGGTTATCGGCGGAAGCGGTCTTATCGGGTCGAAGCTCGTCAACAAGCTTGGTCAGCAGGGCCACGAAGCGGTTCCGGCGTCGCCGAAGTCAGGCGTCAACACGCTCACCGGCGAGGGCCTGGCCGAGGTGCTCGACGGAGCCGCTGTGGTCGTCGACGTGTCGAACTCCCCATCCCTCGAGGGCGCGGCCGCGATGAGCTTCTTCGAAACGTAGTCGGGTGCGTGGTGGCCCGGTGGCCCTGGTGTCGACCGCCGCAGCCGGGCAACCCCTCTTGGTGGGGCAGCCGCCACTATCTCGAGGGGGTGGAGCGAATGGTCTCCTCATTCGACCGAGCGCGGACACTTGGCAGTATCGGATGGATCGCAATTCTGACTGCTTTTGTCGCTTGGGAGGCGTTGGGGCTGTTTGTGGGACACGGCTGGCCGACGCTGAGTCGGGTCACGCGAGACGTCACGCGGACGCCGGTCGGCCGGTGGGTACTGTTCGGCGCGTGGCTGTGGCTTGGATGGCACCTCTTCATTCGCGGTTGGCAGTTCTTCCTGCGCGGTCCCGGCGCCCCGGCGCCGCCCCCGAGCCCACGTGGGTCCGGTCGCGAGCTGCTTGCGGAGGTCCTCGTGCTCGGCATGACGCTGGTCCTGACCCTCGTCGGCCTCCTGCGGGGTGGGGCTCGCCGAGCTGGGACGCCCCGGGACGGCCAGGACCGCCGGCAGCCGGTCCGCTTCGGCGGGCTGCTGCTCCGCGTGCTGCTGGTGGCCGCGAGCTGCTATGCGGTCCTGATCGGGGTCGTCGGCGTGTTCGTCCTGGTGGCAGGCAGCGATCCAGCGCACCTGCTGCCCGCCGCGGCCGGGGGCGGCGCCCTGCTAGCCTTCGCCGTCGTGGCTCCGGGGTTCCTGCTGCTGTCGGTGCTGGACGCCGGCGCCGGCCGCCTCGGATCGTCCTGGCGCCACCCTCGGCGTGCCAACCGGGGTACTGGCGGACAGTGACCCGCACGGTCTGGCCTGCTGCCGTCCGGCCGGATCACCGGCACGGTGACCTGGACCGCTATCGCCGCGGCACTGGGTCGGCGGCATCGGCGAGAGCGGCGGCGAGGAACCGATAGGTCCACTCCTCGGCGAAGCGGCGCGAGTCGGCGAAGACCACCTGAACCTCGGGGTAGCGGACCTGGAGGCGGGCGAGGACATCGGCCAGCCAGACTCCGTTCACGTGCTCCAGCTTGAACAGGGCCGAATATCTCGCCTCGACGGCCACGGCCGCCACGGGGAGCTCGGCGAGGCGTTGCATCTGGAAGGCGAGCGTCCCGTCCGAGAGGGCACTGGCAAGGTTGTCCAGGCTCTTTCGCTCCACCGCCGCCAGGACCTCTCCCTCTTGGGTCCTGACCGCGTAGTCGCCTGCCGGAAGCGCCGCCCTCTCGGTGGTGACGTCCCGGTCCGGGAAGCGGAACGGGTAGCGCTCCCTGGTGTCGACCAGGATCGTGAAGCCCTCGGTCAGCGAGCGCCGGCGCGGGACTCTGCCTCCCGGGTTGGCGGCTCTGGCGGTCTTCTGGGTCTGCCAGAAGATCGCCGGTCTGCCCCGTACCTCGGTGAACACGAACTGCGAGCGGGCGAGGCGGGGACGATCGAGGACCAGGTCGATCGCCGCGCCCCGCCGCCGGCACGAGGTCACGGCGACGCGCTCGAGGATCTCGGGATCGTCTGGCCAGCCCTCCTCGAACCGATGGCAGTAGATTCGGGAGACCGTGGGCCAGGTGTCGCGGGCCTTCAGCACCAGGCCCCCTTCCACGGGGAGATTCAGCAGGTAAGGGAGCTTGGTGTCAGGCTGCGGGTTGCGAGCGACGAGGAAGACCGGACGCGGCAGCATCCGCCGATCGTACGAGCCCACACAGTGCGAATCCAGCCTCCCGGGCCGGACGGCAGGCTCGCCTTCGACCTCTGCCGCGCGGCCGGCAAGGGAGAGCCCGCGATCGTCCCCTGACCTTGCTGTGCGCTGGCGCTTCGGTCTGGCCGGGCCGGCGGGTTGGTCGCCCCGCCGGCCCGACCCGGGTTGTCAGTTCAGGGGCAGGGGTTGGGAATCGTCCTGGCGAAATTGTGGAAGCGCTTGTCGAAGCCGTAGTCGGTCAGCTCCAGCGGCCCCCAGGCGGCCTGCTCGCCGCCGAAGTTGCTGATCTGGTTCGGCAGGTCGTTACTGGGCGTCCAGGCGCAGCTCGGGCCCGAGCCGGAAACGCCCTCCGCCGTCGCCAGGTGGTACCAGGGATAGAACTGCGCCCCTGGCGGCGGGTTCACGCAATTCTGCCCCGTGTGATGGTCACAGGTGTTGGGGCCGCTGTCGGCCTCCTCGATCCTCGGCAGGTCCGTCTCGAAGCGGGCGGTGGGGTAGGTCTGGTTAAAGCTGCCGCCACGGCCGAGGCTGCGCGGTGATGACAGATACTCCGCGGTCGGGAAGCGGGCGGATCCGTTCGGCCAGTCCGGCTGGTAGGAGAAGCCGTCGAAATCGGTGTCGGTCGCGAAGCAGATCGCGCCGGTGCACGACTCGTCGAAGTCCTTGTCACGAGGCTCGAAGTGGCCGACCTCGGCCGAGTGCGCGATGTTGTCGGTGTGCGCGGCCCAGGTGGTCCATGCGGTTGGCTGGCCGTTCGGCAGCGGCGCCGCGGCCGTGTCGTACATGGGGTGGAACGCGTACGGCGCGCCGTTGCAGGTGAGGTTCACCGGGTCGAAGAGGATGTGGCGGAAGCCGTTGGCAATGCTGGCGGTCTCGGTGCCCCGCTGGCCGGTCGTGTTGTCCACGATCTCGGTGAAGAACCCGTCCGGGGTGTCGTGCATGCTGACCGTCAGGCTGTCGCCCTGGTTCATCGACAGCACGTCGTTGGTGACCGGGATGGGCGCGGTCGAGTCTGGACCCGGCGGACCGGTCGGCGTCCCGCTGTGGGTGATGAACGCGAAGTTCACCGGCTCGCTGCAGTTGGGGTTGGCGATCGCGTTGGGCGGGCTGCCCGGGCCGTGGAGCGCGCCGAACTGCCCCTGGAGGCTGTCGATGGTGAGCGCGGCGCACCAGGTCGTGTTGGAGCAGTTGATGCCCGGCGGGTAGAGCTGGAGCTCCATGAACGCGGCGCCGGCGTGGTCAGGGCGAGGCGGCACCTGGATGTTGCTGTCCGAGTCGGGCTTGCAGACCTTTGTGCCCTCCGGGTAGCTCTCGGTGTCGCACAGCGTCATGCCGAACCAGGGAACGATCATGATCTGGAAGGTCGCGGTCGGCCCCGAGAACGACCGGCTGGGGCTGCCCTTTGGGTCGACCGGAAGGTTGACGTGGTAGCTGGCGCTATTGCCGGAGCCGTGCCGGCTGGAGAAGAAGCCGATGTCGGCTTCGTCGTGGCCGACGTAGTGGCCGTTGTCCTCGAAGCCGTGCTCGTCGTTCGCGGCGACCTCGGTGCAGCCCAGGTACGAGCGGACGCCGCTCGGAGACTGGATCGCCAGCCCTCCCTGGAGCGGACTGAAGCCGTTGCAGTCCAGGCCGCCGGAGGCCCCCGCGGCTTTCGCCATGGTGCCGGCCGCGTTGGCCGGACCCAGCCCCATCATGGCGATCGCGAGCGCCGCCGCGCTCAACAGGGCCGCCCTTCGCATGCGCATGCGCTCCCCCTTTGGGAACGTAGCCAATGCCAGGGATCGGAGCATTATCAAGCTTTGTCGGAAAGATTCTAATGAGAGGTTGATAAGGACCCGCACGGATTCGGCGCGACCACCTCGTTGCCGGTTCGACCGACGGCACCGCGGAAGGCATTCCCGAGGGCTGGACGGTCGTGGCCGCGCTGGCGGACCAAAGCAAGCTCATCGATCTGAGGTAGGCCCGTTACGGGAACGGTGGATGGTGCTCCCGTTTCTGCGGACCCAGTATGGGCTGGGCGATTAGTGGCCTCTTGCGTGAGACGGCCGATGGTTCGCCAGAACGAGCCAGGCGTCTTGGGGGGTTCTCGATACACCGGGGCGACCTTTCGCACGCGGTTTGCTCTCGCGCGCTCGCCGCGGACGGCGCGGACAGCAGGGCTCCGGAAGGAGGGGTGCTGTTGGCCTGATGTTCGCCGCCAGCCCAACCCATGTCGGCCCACGATCCAGAAGAGTCTGAGGAAGCAGCGTAGCCCCCGGGGGGAGGAGCAGACGCATGCGACGACTCGTAGTGGCAGGACTACTCGCGCTGGGCCTGACGGCGGTTGCCGTCGCGCCAGCATCGGCAGGAAGCCCGCACTTTGTGACCGCTGACGCATCACGCTCGGGCAACACCCTGTCCGTGACCTTCAAGGAAGCCGGCCTCGGCAACGAGCCGCAGGTGCACGTGGTGCTCAGCGCCACCGCGCTGTGCATCAACGGCGGCGGCAAGCATCCCAAGGCGGTGAACAAGGAGAGCGTCAGCGCCGCGGACGACTTCCCGGTGCAGAACGGCAAGGCCGAGGGCACGCTGTCGGTGACGGCGGTCTTCCAGCCAGATTGCAGCCCACCGATGACGGTGCAGTTCACCGACGTCAGGCTCGTGGACGAGACCAGCGGCGCCAGAGCGAACATCCCCGGCACCTTCTAGGCGCGCAAGCACCCTTGGCGACCGGCGACCCGTGGCACCACGGGAGGGACGGTGAGTCGCCGTCCCTCCCGCATATCCGCCGGGGCGCCTGTGCCCTGGCGCTCCCATCACTCGGTACCGGGCGTCACACCCAGACGGTGCGGGGGCTGGTCTCGTAGTCGGTTGCTTGCGCGCGGGCTTGGGCGAGCGCCGCGTGACCTGCCTCGCTCCGGTGGGTGAAGATCAGCTCGCTCGGACCGAGCCACCGTCGCCACGCGCGGGCGAACGCCTCAGCGCGGTCCTTCCGGTTCCCAAGTTCCTCCGGGACGGCCTCCCACCGGACTGGGAAGAGCGCGCGCCTGCTCAAGAGTCTGAGGAGCAGGCCCACGGGTCCCGCCGGCCCTGGGAGCAGCCGGGAGACCAGGTAGCGCGGCCCGTCTGGCGGGACGAGCAGGTCGTCCAGCGCCCCCGTGAAGCGGGCACTCTCCTCCTCGGTCGCGTCGCGGAGCAGGCAACGCAGGTAGCCGGACGGGCGCGGCTCGATCGCCAGGGACGAGGCCGCCTCGGCGCTTATCTCGCCGAGTTCCTGTAAGGCGTCGAGGACGGCGTGGGCGGCACGGTCCAGCGGCAGCGCGTCGGCGAGTTGGGCCCGGACCCGCCCGAGGCGGAATCCCGCCCAGGCAAGGGCCGCGAGCATCAGGACACCCGCGACCGCCGCCGCCGGTCCGCCGGCGACCGCGCTGAGGATCCATCCGGCCGCCGCGGCGACCACTCCGAAGCCGAGCGGGACCGTCTGCTTGTACGGGTAGCGCGGCGGTCGCTCGGAAACCATCGCGGTGACCGTCGGCCGCCGGGCGCGGTTGCGCACCAGCAGCGTGTCGAGTTCCTCGCCACGGTACGGCGTGCCGATCCGCCAGCGCGCCCGGGCCTGGTGGTAGTCGCTCGCTCGGGCGGCCGCCGCTTGATTGAGCGCGGCGAACTCCTCCGCTGCAGGTGGCGCGAACGGCCCGAGTTCGGGATGGACGTGGGTCGGCCCGGCCTCGATCCGCCCATCCTCCGACGGTGCAAACAGCTTGAGGTGCTTGCGCACGAAGCGGTCGTAGTCGCCGCTGCCTCCCGAAAGCTCCGGCGCGACGCAGACGACGTCCCAGTTCGACGCGATCTTCTCCGGGTCGTTCGGGTCCAGGCGCAGCGACCTGCCGCGCATCTGCCGGACCGAGACGCCCGTGGTGGCGGTGGTGAGATCGACCAGGCAGTTGACGCACGGCGCGTCCCATCCCTCGCCGAGCAGCGCGCGGGTGCCGACCAGTGCCAAGGTCGCGCCGCCGGTGAAGACGCGGGTTGCCAGCGGCACCCAGAGCGACGGCTGCCACGCCGGCGTCTCGCCGACCAGCCGGACCAGACCTTCGCCGTCGGGCTCGGCGCGCCATCCGGTCCCGTGGCCGCGGTCCCCGGCGGCCTCCTTCAGCGCGGCGAGCAGGTGACCGGCGTCATTTGGCGAGCAGCGAAGCCCACGCCCGGAGACCAGCAATGGCCGCAGGATCGCGGTGCGCTCGTCGGCGGCGAGGGCTCGGACGACCTCGGGCGCGGTCCCCGCCTCCGGCCGCAGGACTCCGACCAGCGCCTCACCGGGTTTGCGCAGCTGCTCGGCGTCACACAGCACCAGCGCGCGAAGCCGATCGAAGCGGGCATCCAGCTCGCAGGCCAGCAGGTCGGCCAGCGCCAATCCTTTCGCCGCCGAATTGGCCAGCAACGAATCCACGTCGGAGGCGGCGCGGCGGATTCCCTGACGGGTCAGCCGATAGCCGAGATCCCGCAGGGCCGCCGCGATCGCCGCATGGCGTTCGGCGGCCGCGGGCGAAGGGTCGGGGGTCAGGCAGCGCAGTGCGTAATCCTCGAGCAGGACGAGCCAGTCGTCGAGCGCTGGCGGCTCGCGGTAGCCCTCGCTTCTCGGGGCACCCTGGGGCAGCGCCAACCCGGCCGAGGCGAGAAATCGGAGGCCGGCCCTGGCGAGGGCGGGACGCCGGCGCTGGAACGACGTCCACGGCACCTCCGGCTCACCGTCGCCTGTCCCTCGGACGCGCAGCCGCGTGATGACCCACTCCGGGAAGCTCAGCGATTCGCCGATGTCATTGCGGTGCAGGTCGGTGACGAGCTGGCGAAAGCGCAGGTCGTGCTCGGCCAGCCAGGCCGCCTCACTGTCGAGCGGCTCGGTGAGCCATGCCAGCTCCTGGTAAGGCGCCAGGAACCCTTCCCGAACCACGGCGGGCGTCGGGATCGTGAAGTCGACCGGGCCGAGCAGACCCTCGTACAGCTCGGCCTCCTCCTCCGTCAGCTCGTCGGGCGGGGTGGCCGTGAGCCCGACGAGATGGACGTCGCCGAGCTGCTCCGCCACCGCGCGGACGACATATCCCCAAAGCGACGCGAGGTGATGGCACTCGTCCAGCACCAGCGTCCCGACGCCAAGCTGGCGCAGCGTGTCGACCCGCCGCCGCGCCGCCGGCTCCAGGAGATCGGCGAGCTCGACGCCGTGGTGCGCACCCCTTGCGATCTCGCGCTTGATCGCCGCTCTGATCCGGGCGATCTCGGCGGCGCGCCGCCTCGCCGCGGCGCCCTGCCAGGTCGCCGCCTCCCGCTCGACCTCGGCTCGCGTCTCGCCCAGCGCGCGGGCTCGGTCGGCGACCCATCGCCGCTCGGCCGCGTTGCCCAGGGCGATTTCCGGATCCTGGATCTGGCAGAGCGATTGATAGGTCAGGCATGCGATCGGGGCGTCCGGGTCCGCCGCCGTGGCGCCATCGGACGCGCCGAACAGCCCCGCTGTTTTCTTCCACTGCGCCTGCACCGCCGAGTTCGGGCACAGCACCAGCGCCCGCATGCCGAGACGGCGGACGATCTCCATTCCCAGGAGGGTCTTGCCGGAGCCGGGCGGGGCGAGCACGTGGGTGGACCGCCTTCCCGCCCGCCGATCGCGCTCGAACGCCTCCAGGGCCTGCTCCTGATAGCGGCGCCAGCGACCCCGGAACGCCAGCGGTGGCAGGACGCCATTCTCCGGCGCCTCGGAAGTGATCTCCGGCCCCGCCATCCGCGGACCACCCTCCCAAATAGTCAGCGCCTACTTCGATAGCGAACCTTCCCACGGTGCGCCCGAATTACCATCAGCCGTTCTCGCCGAAGAGCTCGTGAGGACGGCGGGATGGCGCCGAACGCGGCTGCCAAGCATCCGGAGAAACGGCATCCGTAACGCTCCCGAGACGGACGGCGGCCACACTGACGGGTGACCGACCAGGCTCGTGACGGTGCCCAGAAGTCGGAGCGCGTGCATGCGCCGAGGACCATGACCCTGACCCTGACCCTGACCCCTGCCACCCGACTCGCCCGACCACGCTGGTGGCCGGGTGTGGCGGCATGGTCGCTGTGGACGCTGACCATGCTCGGCATCCCCGTGGTCGCCTGGCTGGATCAGCTGTCGCGTCAGGCCGGACGGCCCGAGCTGGCCCAGCTCACCGCCAACGTCTTCGTTGGCCCCCTGCTGGCGGCCGTGAGCGGGACCACGGTCGGGGCGGTGCTGGCCAGCCGCCGGCCCCGCCACCCGGTCGGCTGGCTGCTGCTGGTCCTGGGGTTGTCGCTGACCTGCGGCGGCGTGGCCCCGGCCTATGCCGCCTACGGACTGCTGGCCCGCCCCGGCGCCCTCCCCGCCGCCCACGCCGTCGTCCGGTACTGGCCCGTGACCGTCGTCGCCGCCCAGACCGCGGCCGGCTTCGTGCTGCTGCTGACCCCCACCGGATCACTGCCCTCGCCCCGCTGGCGCTGGTGGGCCCGGGCGACCGCGGCCGCCGCAACCGTCTTGCTGGTGGGGCTGTCGGTGGCCAGCGGCCCGCTGGACCCCCGGTACCAGCTGCTGGGTGGGCCATTCGACCTTCGCGGTCAGGACGGGGAGCTGCTGGTGGCTAACCAGCTGATCCTGGCGTTCACCACCTTGGCCGTGGTGGTCGGGGCCGCTTCGCTGGTGGTGCGCTTCCGCCGCGCCGGCGGGGTCGAGCGCCAGCAGTTGCGCTGGGTGGCCTGGGCGGCCGCGCTGGCCGTGCTGGGGGCGATGGTTGCTTTGGGCGGCGTGGCGGTGGGGGCCACGGCGGTGGTCAACTGGGCGATCGGTGCCTGTTTCGCCGTTCTGCCGGTGGCGCTCGGGGCGGCGATCCTGCGCTATCGGCTGTACGACCTGGACCGCATCGTCAGCCGCACCCTGACCTACAGCGCGCTCACCGTGCTGCTGGGCGGCGGCTACGCCGGGATCGTCCTGGGGTTCGGCCAGCTCCTCCGCCACGGCTCTAACCTGGTCGTGGCCGGCGCGACCCTGGGCCTGGCGGCCGTCTTCCAGCCCGCCCGCCGTCGCATTCAGCAGGCGGTCGACCGGCGGTTCAACCGGCGCCGCTATGACGCCGCCCGCACGATCGCGGCGTTCAGCGCCCGGCTGCGCCAGCAGGTCGACCTGGACACGCTCACGGCCGAGCTGGTGGCGGTGGTGGAGCAGACGATGCAGCCGACTCAGGCGTCGCTGTGGCTGCGGCCGTCGCAGCCAGCCTCCGGCCCGGCCGGCGGCCCCCCAGCGCACCCGGCCGAATGGGGCGAAGCGGCGTCTAAAGGTGTCTGAAGTGGTATGCCGATAGAGGGACATTCCGTGATGGCTCAGTGGCATCGGTTGCGCGCTCGTCGCGGACCAAGGCTGGTGAAGGGGGAGCTGGATGCGGGCAGCGGGCGTGCGTCAGATCGGCGGAGCCGTCGAGGTCCTTCAGCTGCCCGATCCCCGTCCGCTCCGGGGCGACGAGGTGCTGGTCGACGTTCGGGCGTGCGGGGTGGGGAACTGGGATGAGTTCGTCCGCACAGGCGGCTGGGATACGGGAGCGCGTCCGCCGATGGCGATGGGGGTCGAGGCCGCCGGGGTCGTCGCCGCGGTTGGTGACTCGGTCGACGGGCTCGAGGTCGGCGATGCGGTCACCACGCATTCGCTGCCGCTGCGCGAGCAGGGCACTTGGGCAGAGCGGTTCATCGCCGCCACCAAGGACGTTGCCGCTGTCCCGCCGGGCGTGTCGTTCGAGGCCGCCGCGGCGCTGCCGGTTCCGGTGCTGACCGCTGATCAGGCGCTCATCGACGCGTTGGAGGTCCAGGCCGGGCAGACGGTCCTCGTGAACGGCGCCGGCGGCGTCACCGGGAGCATGCTCGTCCAGCTCGCGGCCTACCGGGGCGCCAGGGTGCTCGCGACGGCGGGCCGGGGAGGTGCTGACCGGCTTCTGCGCATGGGCGCGGAAACGGTCGTGGACTACCGCCAGCCCGACTGGCCAGAACGGGTGCGCTCGCTGACGGGCGGCGGCGCGGACGCAGCCGCGAACGCCGCCCCGTCGGGCGCACAGGATGCAGTGCGTGCGGTCAGGGACGGCGGCAGGCTGGCCACCATCACCGCGGACCCGCCCGCCGCCGAGCGGGGGATTGCGGTGTTCGCGGTTCAGGTCCTCCCGAACGGCGCGCGGCTTCGCCAGCTCGCCGGGCTTCTCGGCGACGGCGCGATCACGATCTCCGTCGGCGCGCGGTATCCACTCGAGCAGGCCGCCGAGGCGCTGGAACATGTCAGGCGCGGTACCCATGGAGCGGCGATCGTGCTGCGCCCGAGGGAGCTCGACTGAGCCGCGAGGCCGCTGGGCGGTCCCCGGTTCGCCGCCTTTCCCGCCGGACATTCGCAGGTCGCTTCGAGCGTGCCCCTGCAGTAGTGTGTTCCAGCTCAGTGGCGCTGATTTCAGCGTCTCGGAGCATCGGCCGCCGAAAGGTGGAGCGGCGGCATTGATGGAGCTGGAGGAGACGTGCCGGCCACGGGGCCCGACGCCTGGTTCGGGTCGACGGGTGAGACTGGAGCCTCCCCGCCGAAGCCCGCCAAGCAGCCAGGGTTCGCTGAGCTGCTCCAACAGATCGTGACCTCGGCGGGACGCCTTGTCAGCGCCCCGGACGCACTGCTCTATCTCGTCGAGCAGGGCGAGGACGGTCCCCAGCAGCTTGTGGTCAGGAGCGGAACCGGATGCTTTCTGACCAGCCTGGGCCGTGGCGTCGGAAGGGGACAGGGCCTGGCCGGCGAGGTGTGGCGGATCGGCGCGCCGCTTGCCGTGGACCACTACCCGACCTGGCCCCGTCGGCTGCGGGGGGATCGCGGCGAGGCCGGGATCGGCGCCGCACTCGCCGTGCCGGTCCGTTCGCAGGGCTCGATGGTCGGGGTGCTTGGGGTCGCCTCGAGGAGTCCGGGCCGGGTCTTCAGCCAGGCCGAGGTCGAGGTGCTGTGCTCGCTCGGGGAGCTGGCCGGGGCGGCCATCGACAACGCGGTGCAGCTTGCCGCCGCCCGGCGCCAGCTGGCTGAGCTCGCGCAGTCCGAAGCGCGATACCGCACGGCGTTCGAGGAGCTCCCCGCGCTCGTCTACACCGAGCTGCACGCCATCGGCGGGTCCTGGCTGCTTGAGAGCCGGAAGGTCGAAGACATCATGGGCTACACGCCCGAGGAATCGGGACAGCCGGGGTTCTGGAAGACGATGCTGCATCCCGACGACCGAGAGCGGGTGCTGGCCGAGGACGAGCGAGTCGAGCTCACCGGCGACCCCTGGCGCATGGAGTATCGGAGCATCGCCAAGGACGGTCGGGTGGTATGGCTCCGTGACCACGCTGTGCTGGTGCACGGCGAACCGGGCGAGCCGAGCTTCTGGCATGGCTTCGTCATCGATATCACGGAGCAGAAGCTTGCCGAGCAGGCGATGCGCGAAGCGCTCGAGCGCGAGCGGCAGGCGACCCGCCGTCTGCGGGCGCTCGACGAGACAAAGAACGTGTTCCTCAACGCCGTCTCTCACGAGCTGCGGACCCCGCTTGCGACGATTGTGGGCATCGCCCTCACCCTGAAGCGGGTCGGGTCGAGCTTGGCTGAGGAGGATGGCGCCGACCTGGTCGACCGGCTCGCGGCCAACGCGGGCAAGCTGGACCGTCTGCTCAGCGATCTGCTGGACCTGGACCGGCTCAACCGGGGCATCGTCACGCCGCAGCTGCGGCGCACCGACCTGGCCGGGCTGGTGACCCGGGTCGCCGCGGGTTGGGAGACAAGCCGGCCGCTGAAGCTGACGGTGGACCCCGTCGTCGCCGAGGTGGATGCCGCCAAGGTGGAGCGGATCGTTGAGAACCTGCTGGCAAACGCCGAGCGCCACACCACGCCGGACACGCCCGTGTGGGTGAGGCTCGCCCGCCAGGACGACGGCGTGCTGATCGCGGTCGAGGACGCCGGCAGCGGAGTGCCGCCTGAGCTACGGGCGGCGCTCTTCGAGCCGTTCCGTCAGGGGCCGGACGCCCCCACCCACGCGCCAGGGGTCGGCATCGGCCTTACCCTGGTCGCGCGATTCGCGGAGCTGCACGGCGGCCGGGCCTGGGTGGAGGAGCGGCCTGGCGGTGGCTCGTCGTTCAAGGTGCTCCTGCCCCATCAGTCTCCCGTCGCGCCCGCCATCGCTCACCCGCTTGGGCACCAGGACGGCGACCTCGGTCGTCGATTCGGCTGAGGCGGCATCGAGGGCTAGGGATCCCCAGGATCCGCGAGACCGACTCACCGATCGAATGACGCGAGCGTAGAATCTCGGACGCATGCTTGCCGGTCGCCAGGGTCGTCTCGGAAGGAGCGGGAACCATGACCACTGAAGAGCGGAACATGGAGCTCATGCAGACGCTCGACGACGCGTGGAACGCGCAGGACCTCGACACCTTCGCGCGGCGCCACAAGCCCGACACGATCGTCCGCTGGCCAGGACAGCCGCCCACCCGAGGCGTCGAGGCACACAAGGCCGAGGCGATCCAGTTCTTCAGGACGTTTCCCGACCAGCACCTCGACAACCAGCCGTACAAGGTGCTGATCGCGCGTGGCGACTGGACCTGCTCGATCGCGCACTTCACCGGCACGATGTCCGGACCCATGCCGGGTCCGGACGGCAAAGAGATCCCGCCCACCGGCAAGTCGTTCGAGGTCGACTTCTGCACGGTTGCCAGGTGGGACAACGAGCAGATCGTCGAGGAGAACCTCTTCTACGACCTCGTGACCTTCATGCGCCAGATCGGTCTCGGCGGCTGAACCGCCGGCAGATCCGGGAGTGGACCGCTGGTGGCGGCGACCCGCTATTCGCGGGCCCGGGCGCGTCTGGAACTTCCTCTTGGACGACGATTCATGGCCTGGACCGCTGTGAGGACATCGTGATGGCCTCGGGACGGAGTAGGCCAAACCAGCGTACGTCCTCGAAGCGGCCGTTCAGGTGGAGGTAGTCGCGCAGGGTTCCTTCCTCCCGGAAGCCGAGCTTCTCCAGCACCCGCACTGACGGCTGATTGTCGACCAGCACACCGGCCTCGATCCGATACAACCCCAAGGCGGTGAATCCATAGTCGATGACCGCGGCGGCGGCCTCGGGCATCAGCCCCTGCCCCCAGCAGCGGGACGCCAGCTCATAGCCGATCTCGCCGCGGTAGTGTTCGGCGACCACGTGCAGCAGCCCGATGGTGCCAACGGGATGAGGCTGGGTGCGCGGCTGGATCACCCATCGGATCGCCTCGCCGGCCTCAAAGCGCGCGGCGAGCCGAGCGAGCGCTTCCTCGACCTCAGCCAGGCTGGTCATGGTCGGCATGCTGTGATAGCGCATGACCCGCTCGTCGCCCAGCACCTCGAGCAGCGCCGCGGCGTCATCGGCTCGGGGGCCGCGAAGCTTGAGCCGGGGTGTGATCAACTCCGGAATGGCGGCTGGCCATCGGCTCTGGCCAGACTGCTGCACCTCAGACAACCTTGTGTCCGGGGAACTTCACCAGTGTCGCCGGCTGGTCCGGTTGCCGAATCACGATCGTGCGATGCCGTAGGTCTGCTGGATCGTCCGGACCTGGGCGGCGTCGGCGTTGGCGGCGAGCGCCGCTGAGAGCTCCGCGAAGTACTCGTCTAGACCGCCAGGCGTCGCGATCAGCAGCGCTGTTGCGCGACCCTCCACAGACCGGAAGGTGTGCGGCAGGTTGCGAGGCAGGAACACGAACGCCCCCGGCCCAGCCTGGAACCGGTCCTCCCCGCACTCGACGTCCAAGCTCCCGGTGAGCACGTAGAAGCTCTCGTCCTCGAGGGTGTGGGTGTGCCGCGGCGGCCCGCCTTCGATGGTCGTCTCGATGAGGGTCAGGTTGCCGCCGGTCGACCTGCCGGAGGCCTTGACCTCGGGCGCCCGGTCGGGCACCCCCTCGCCAGGGCCGACGACGTATCCACGAGTGACGGGCTCGTTGGGCACAGCGGCCTCCCTTGGTGGTTCGCGCCGCGGCGCAAGCTCATCGCTCCGGCCTCGGCTCGCTAGCCTCGCGGTTGGTCGGGCCCGGCTGCTTCGAGCGTCTGCTCGCCCACCTGGAGGGGCAGTACGCCAAGCAGCCGGCCCTCGGGGTCGGTCACCGGGAGGGCCGCGATCTGCTTCTTCCGCATCGCATCGACCAGCTCCGCGAGCCGCCGGTCGGGCCGCACCGTGGTCGGGCCCGCCTCCATCGCCTGCTCGACGTGGGCGTCCGGGCTATCCGCCAGCGCATCGCCTTTCAGTCGGCCCACCAGCGTCCCGTCGTCCGCGACGACCAGCGCGAACGCATAGGGCGAGCTGGCCACCAAGGCGCGGACCTCGCCGATCGGCTGCTTCAGCGCGGCGGTGACGACGTCATGGCGCAGGGCGTGGCGGGCGCGCAGGAGTCCGGCCTGCTCACCTTCGGTCTCCAGACCGTGGGCCAGCCAGTCGGCCTTGCCGGCCTTGTAGTCGTAGACCTCAGCGAAGCCGAGCTGTTCGAGCCGGCACGCGGCTCGGGGGCTGGTGTCTCATATCTCGTCCCAGCAATAGGTGACCACCGGCCGCGTGGGGTCGAGCCGCGCCGCGGTGGTGGCGTCGAGCTGCTTGAGCGGGAGGTTGATCGCGCCGGGCAGGTGCTCCTCGGTGTATTCGTCCGTCGGTAGCACCTCCACCACTTGCGCGCCCCGAGCCCGCAGCTCCTGGAGCCGCCCAAGGTCGATGCTGGTCGGCATGACATCGCTCCCTCAGTTGATTCGCATTGCCGAATGCGGTCGGGCGCAAATAGTATTCGCCTGTCCAGATATGTCACAAGGGAGCCGGACCGTGGCGGAGCCACCCGCAACGCCGACGCTGCCCGCCGGACCGGGGCTGCTGCCCTCTGAGACGACGATGGTGGGCACGGTTGCCAGGTTTTTCCGAGCGCTCGGGGCCCCAACGCGTCTACGGCTGCTCGAGTTCCTGCTGAGCGACGAGCACACCGTCAGCGAGTGCGTCGCGCACGTCGGGCTGTCGCAGGGGCGGGTGTCCGTGCATCTCGCCTGCCTTGCCGACTGCGGCTACGTCGCCTGCCGCCGCGTGGGCCGCAACGCCTTCTACCGGGTTGCCGACCCGCGCGTCGCCGACCTGGTCGCGCTCGCCCATGCGCTGGCCACCGACAACGCCCCCGCCCTTGCGCGATGCGAACGCATCCCGTCCGGTCGCGCGTGACGCGCCAAAGGCATGGCGCGCGAAGCCTGCCAATCATGCGAGCTCGGCTTGGAGCCTGTCGGTCACCGGACGGCGGCCGCCGTTGGTCACCGACCGCGGCGGCGGCCGCCGCCGAGCCGACGCTGGAACGCGGCGTGGGCGGTCGTGATCGCCTCGCGCAACGCATCGGGATTGGTTTGCAGCACGGGAAGGATGATGGCGGCCAGGTCCGCGATCAGCGCATCGGCCGCCGCCTCACCGTCTCGTCCGATGACCTGATAGCCGGAGGGTTGCCACAGAAGGTGCGTGTCCTCATCGCGACCCAGCGCGTGGACAAGGTCGAAGTGGCCGGCTGTCCATTCCGCGGGATCCCAACGGTAGTTCGGCAAGCCAAGGCGATCGTCGCGAACGATCAGCTCGATGTGGAAGGGCGCGCGCGAGAAGAACCCGGTGGCAAACGGCCCGCCCGAGCTGACCGCCCGGTCACCATGACCAAACGTAAAGCCCAGGGGCTCGAGCAGCGACCCCACCCGCGCGGCGATGTCTTCGAGCACGGCACCTGGAGCCCTCATCCAACCTCCCACGCCCGCTCGCCTTGTGCCACGTAGTCATCATCTCAGGCTGTGGAGTCGGCGTTCCCATCGGGT
>JBEDUQ010000141.1:0-13185 GCA_040414855.1 Actinomycetota bacterium | reverse complement strand
GCTCCGCCGGTTCCGCCGGCTCCGCGAGTTCCGGCGGTTCGAGGCGCTCGCGGAGGGCGATGCGGCGGTGGAGGCGGCGCATGGGCGCCGGCGCCCACCAGTTCCACCTGCCCATCAGCTTCATCGCCGCGGGCACCAGCAGGGTCCGCACCACGGTCGCGTCGACCACGATCGCCAGCGCCATGCCGATGCCGATCTCCTTGATGGTGAGCAGGTCGCCGGTGGCGAAGCCGAGGAACACCAGCACCACCAGCGCCGCCGCCGAGGTCACGATGCG
Source organism: Actinomycetota bacterium (assembly GCA_040414855.1). Taxonomy (GTDB): domain Bacteria; phylum Actinomycetota; class CALGFH01; order CALGFH01; family CALGFH01; genus DASVXQ01. The sequence continues at coordinate 12,908 of JBEDUQ010000141.1, read as the reverse complement.
GCCGGTCCGCTGGAGCCCCAGCGCGACCGCGCGGTCGTTGTCGCCGGTCTCGTCATAGGTCTCCTTGATCCGTGACAGCAGGAAGACCTCGTAGTCCATGGACAGCCCGAACGCGAACACGAACACCAGCACCGGCACGGTGATGTCGACGTGGCCGACCGGCGTGAACCGCAGCCAATCGGCCAGGTGGCCCTCCTGGAAGATCCACACCAGCGCGCCGAAGCTCGCGCCCAGCGACAGCACGTTCATCAGGATCGCCTTGATCGGCACGACCACCGACCCGGTCATCAAGAACAACAGCGCGAAGGTCGCCAGCGCGATCAGCCCGAGCGCGAACGGCAGCCGTCCGGCGAGCGAATCGCGGTAGTCGACCAGGAAGGCGGCCGAGCCGGTGACCTGGACCGTGGCAGGCCGCTCGAGCCCGCGGATCTCGCGGACCAGCCGGGTGGCCGCGTCGCCCTGGCTCGAGCCCCGCGGGGTCACGTCCAGCACGGTGATCGTCGGCGGCAGCCCGAGCCGCGGCTGCACCGTGGTCGCGCCCGGCAGGCCCTTGATGCGGTTGGCGAGATCGGCGGCCTCCGGCGAGAGCGGCGAGAGGTCGGCGACCACCACGACCGGGTCGCTGCCGCCGCCGGGGAACCGGTCGCGGACCGTCTCGAACAACTGCCGCGACGGCGAGGAGGCCGGCAGCGACTCGAAGCCGGAGTTCTCCAGCTTTGCGTTGCGGAACGGCGCGGCCAGCAGCACCAGTCCGATCACCAGGAGCGGCACCAGCACGATCGCGAAGCGCTGGACCAGTCGCGAGATCCGGTAGAACAGGCCGTGCTCGCCGCCGCTGCTCGCCAGCGGCCGGATCCGCCGCCCCCACATGGCCAGCAGGGCGGGCAGCAGCGACAGCGCCGCCGCCATCGTGACCAGCACCACGCCGATCGCGCCCCAGGCGAGCGAGCGGAGGAACGGCTCGGCGAACAAGAGCAGCCCGGCCAGGGCGACCATCACCGTCAGTCCCGAGAAGGCGACCGTGCGGCCCGCCGTCCGTAGCGTCCGTTCGATCGCCGCCTCGGCCCCGTGGCCGGCGGCGCGCTCCTCCCGGAACCGGCTCACCACCAGCAACGCATAGTCCACCGCCAGGCCGAGCCCCACCATGGTCACCACGTTCACCGAGTAGACCGAGATGTCGGTGAGCTGGCTCATTCCGAGCAGGATGAGCAGGGCGCCCGACACCGAGACCACCGCGACGATCAGCGGCAGCGTGAGCGCGACGATGCCGCGGAAGATCAGCAGCAGGAGCAGGATCACCAGCGGCAGCGCGAACATCTCGCCGCGCTCGAGGTCCCTGCGGGAGCCGTCCTGGAACTCCCGCTGCGCCGGGTTCTGGCCGCCGATCAGGATCCGCGGGGCGTCGATGCCGCCGACCTCCGAGCGGATCCGCGCCTCCGCCGCGTCGACCTGGGCGCGCGAGAGGCCGTCGCGCAGCTCGATCTGGAGGAGCTGCGCGCGCCCGTCGGTCGCGACCAGCCCGGGAACGCGGCTCGAGGCGGCGTCGATCACCTTGCTGACCTCGGGCATCGAGCGCAGGTTGGTGGTGGCCGACTTGACGCTCGCCGCCAGTGCCGGGTCGCGCACCGCGCGACCGTCGACCAGCACGCTGAGCTGCGGCCCGCTCCGGGTGAGCTGGTCGATGCGCTCGGTGGCGATCGACGACTCGGCGTCGCCGCGCAGTCCGCTGCCGGTGTCGAGGCGGGCGAACACGCGCGAGCCGATCAGCAGGCCGGCGGCCAGCACCAGCAGCCAGGCGAAGGCGACCAGCCGACGCCTCCGGTACGCGAAGCGACCCAGCCAAGCGAACACGAGAGCTCCTCCAGCCGTCCTTGAACTTGATCCCCCACGCTGCTACTTACAGCGTACGTCTCCGCCGACTAGCCTCAGTCGTAGAGTGGGCCTTGTCAAATTCAATTGAACGGAAGCGAACGGACGGAGCCCGATGCCCGAAGCCAGCCGCGTGCCGCTCAGCCGGGCGCGGATCCTCGACGCCGCGCTGCGGTTCGTTGACCAGCACGGGCTGGACGCGCTCAGCATGCGCAAGCTGGCGGCCGAGCTCGGCGTCGAGGCGATGTCGCTCTACAACCACGTTCCCAGCAAGGGCGCGGTGCTGGACGGCCTGCTCGAGGGGCTGCTCGACGACATCGACGTGCGGCCGGGAGGCGGTCGCCACTGGACCGAGCGGATCAGGGCGGCGGCGCGCTCCTTCCGGAGGCAGGCGCTGCGCCATCCCAGCTTCGTGCAGTTGCTCACCACCCAGCACGTCCACAGCGAGGCCACCATGCGACCGCTGGAGGCGAGCCTGTCGATCCTGCGCCAGGCCGGCTTCGACCCCGAGGAGGCGCTGCTCGCATACAGAGCGCTGATCGGCTACGCGATCGGGTTCGTGACCCAGGAGGTCTCCGGCGCGCTCGGCCTGCCTGACTGTGGTCCAGAGGCCGCCGGAAAGCTGCACGAGGGGATCGAGGTCGCGCTCGACCCCGAGCGGTTCCCGGTGCTCGCCGAGACGCTACCGCTGGGGCAGCGGCTGCGACCCGACGAGGCCTTCGACTTCGGCCTCGACCTGATCCTGGCCGGGCTCCAGAGCCGCCTCGCCGCCGGCGAGCGGAGACCCTGAGCCCGCCTGCCGCCGCTCAGCCGAGCTGCTCCAGGGCCGCCTCCAGGCCCCGGACGAAGGTCGGGTAGGGATAGATCAGCTCGCGCAGCCGTTCGATCGGCACGCTCTCCTTGACCGCCAGCACCAGCAGCCCGGCGATCTCGCCGGCGCTCGGCGCCATCACCGAGCCGCCCAGCAGCACCCCGCGGTCGGCGTCGGCGACCAGCTTGAAGACGCCGTGCTCGGCGCCGGGTCCATGGATCCAGCCCCGCGCGGAGGATGCGGTCTTGGCCACGCCGACGCGCACGCGGTGGCCAGCCTGGCTCGCGGTGGCCTCGGACATGCCCACGCTCGCGACCTCCGGGTCGGTGAAGGTGACCCGAGGCACCGCCGAGTAGTCGGCCGGCGCGTGCTCGCGGCCGATCACGTCGGCCGCCGCGATCCTCGCCTGGTACACCGCCATGTGGGTGAAGGCGCCCTTGCCGGTCACGTCGCCGACCGACCACAGGCCCGGGCCGGCGCGGAGGTGCTCGTCGGTCTCGATCGCCCGTGCGTCGGGGTCCAGCCCGGCCGCGTCGACGCCGAGCGGGCGCAGGTCGGAGCGGCGGCCGGTGCACACCAGCACGCGCTCGCCCTCCACCTGGGTCCCGTCGGAGAGGCGCACCACCGCGCCGCCGCCCGGGGCGCGCTCGACCGACTTGGCCGAGACCCCCGTGTGCAGGGCGATGCCCTGCTCGCGCAGGACCTCGGCGAGCGCCTGCGCGTTCTCCGGCTCCTCGCCGGGCAGCGGCTGCTGGGCCATCTCGATCATCGTGATCGTGGTATCGAAGCGGTTGAACGCCTGCGCCAGCTCCACGCCGATCGCGCCGGCGCCGAGCACCACCAGGGAGCGCGGCAGCTCGGTGGCCTCGACCGCCTCGCGGTTGGTCCAGAAGCCGACCTCGGCGAGCCCGTCGATCTGCGGGGTGGCCGGCTCGCCGCCGGTGGCGATCACGATCCCGCGCCTGGCCTCGAAGCGATCGCCGTCGACCTCGACCGCGTTGGGCGCGACGATCCGCGCCTGCCCGCGCAGGAAGCTGCCGCCCTTGCGTTCGAACCGCTCGACCGCCGCCTGGTCGTCCCAGTTCGCGGTCGCCTCGCGGATCCTGGCGGCGACCGGCGCCCAGGACGGCTCCGCGGTCGCATGGCCGGCGAGCCGGTCCACCCTGACGGTCTCGGCGAGCGCGTTGGCGGCGCGGACCATCATCTTCGAGGGGACGCAGCCCCAGTAGGGGCACTCGCCGCCGACCAGCCGCTGTTCGACCCCGAGCACGCGCAGGCCGGCCTCCGCCGCCTGGCCGGCCACCTCCTCGCCGCCGACGCCCATGCCGATCACGATGAGATCCGGCTGTTCCGCCATACGGCCCACGCTCCTCGCGGCAGACGTCCACGGCACCGAGCATCCTCATTGTCCTCGATGTGCTCGCCCGGAGCCCACGGCGAGTGGCGGGTGCCTGGGTGCTGTCGCTCGGCTGCGGGATACTGGGTGACGAGTCGTTTCCAGAGGTCGTGCGCTCGGGCGCGGAAAGGGGGGACCGGTGTCGTTGCCGCCAGAGGAGGCCGCCAGGCGCGTCGACGAGCTGCGCGCCAAACTCCGGGACGCGCTCTACCGCTACCACGTGCTCAGCGACCCGGACATCTCGGACGCCGAGTACGACCAGCTCATGCGCGAGCTGGAGGCGATCGAGGCCGACTTTCCTGACCTGGTCACGGCCGACTCGCCGACCCAGACGGTGGGCGCGCCCCACGCCGAGGCGTTCGCGCCGGTCCGCCACCGGGTGCCGATGCTCTCGCTCGACAACGTCTTCAACCAGGAAGAGCTGCTCGCCTGGGGCAAGCGCACCGAGCGGGCGGTCGGCACCGTCGACGGCTACGTCTGCGAGCTGAAGATCGACGGCGTGGCGGTCTCGCTCCAGTACGAGCGCGGCCGGCTGGTTCAGGCGGCGACCAGGGGGAACGGCGCCGTCGGCGACGACATCACCCCCAACGTGCGCACGATCAGCAACGTCCCGGAGCGGCTGCGCCTCGAACATCCACCGGAGGCGTTCGAGGTCCGCGGCGAGGTCTACTACCCGACCGAGGTCTTCGAGCGGCTCAACCAGCAGCAGGCCGAGGAAGGCAAGCAGGTCTTCGCCAATCCCCGCAACGCCGCGTCCGGCGCGCTCCGCCAGAAGGACCCCAAGGTCACCCGGTCGCGCGCGCTGCTCTTGCTGTGCCACTCCTTCGGGCTGGCCGAGGGCGTCCGCTTCGCGTCGCACTCCGAGTTCCTCGCCTACTGCCGGGACGCCGGCCTGCCGGTCGCGGCCGAGACCCAACTCGCCCGGAACCTCGACGAGGTCCAGGCGTTCATCCAGGGCTGGGAGGAGCATCGCCACGACATCGAGTACGAGGTCGACGGCGTGGTGGTCAAGACCGACTCCACGAACCAGCAGGTGGAGCTGGGCCGCACCTCCAAGGCGCCGCGCTGGGCGATCGCCTACAAGTTCCCGCCGGAGGAGCGCACCACCCTGCTCGAGGACATCCAGGTGTCGATCGGCCGTACCGGCGCGGCGACGCCGTACGCGGTGCTGGAGCCGGTGTTCGTCGCCGGCTCGACGGTGTCGCTGGCGACCCTGCACAACGCCGACGAGGTCGACCGCCGCGACGTGCGCCCCGGCGACACGGTCTGGGTCCGAAAGGCCGGCGACGTCATCCCCGAGGTCGTCGGTCCGGTGCTCAACAAGCGGCCGCCCGACTCGTCGGCGTGGCGCTTTCCCGAGCGCTGCCCCGAGTGCGACACCAAGCTGGTCCGGCCCGAGGGCGAGTCCGTCACCCGCTGCCCGAACACCACCGGCTGCCCGGCCCAGCGCTGGGCCACCCTGGTGCACTTCGCGTCCAGGGGCGCGATGGACATCGAGCACCTCGGCGAGCGCACCGTCGCCGCGCTGATCGACGCCGGCAGGCTGCACGACGCCGCCGACATCTACTCGCTGAGCACCGAGGACCTCGCCGCCCTGCCCGGCTTCAAGGACAAGAGCATCGGCAACCTGATGGCGGCGATCGAGGGCTCCAAGCGGCGGCCGCTCGAGAGCCTGCTGGTGGGGCTGTCGATCCGGCACGTCGGCGGCCACGTCGCCGTCGTGCTCGGCAAGCGGCTGCGCTCGCTCGAGGCGATCGCCGCCGCCTCCGAGGACGAGCTCAACGCCATCGACGAGATCGGCCCCACCATCGCCAGCAGCGTGGCCGCGTGGTTCGCCGAGGACCGTAACCAGGACCTGGTCAAGCGGCTGCTCGCGGCCGGCGTCAACACCCAGGCCGACGGCGACGACCAGGGCCCGTCGCTCCCGCGGGTGCTCGAAGGCAAGGCGGTCGTGCTGACCGGCTCGCTGGAGGGCTTCACCCGCGAACAGGCGGCAAAGGCGGTCGAGGAGCGGGGCGGCAGGGTCGCGTCCAGTGTTTCCAAGAAGACCGATTTCGTCGTGGTCGGCGCGGATCCGGGGAGCAAAGCCGAACGCGCCGGCGAGCTTGGTGTCACCATGGTGGATGAGACAGGCTTCCGAGAGCTGCTCGAGAAGGGCGAGATCGCGTGAGCAATGTCTGGACACCGTGGGACCCGGAGGGTCACCGCCTCCCAGAGCCGTCCGGTGAGAAGCGCGGGCCCGATCCGGAGCCGATCGTGCGGAGCGTGCGGATCGGCTTCCTGCTCGCCGGCATCCTGGTGGCCGCGATGGTCAACGCCGTCAACGTCGGCACCCACGGGGCCGCCGTCTCCGGCGGTTCCAACCTCGCCGTCACCGGGATCGTGGCCGCGGTCGTGGTCGGGATCGTCGCCATCGCCGGGTGGGCCTTCCGGCCGTCCCGGCTGTTGTCGGTCGGCAAGCGCGCGCTCAACACCCTCGATCAGCGCGAGCTGCGGCCCAAGGCCGAGCGCGCCAGGTCCATGGGGTTCCGAGGTCTGGCGATGACCTGGGCGAGCCAGGCGCTGGTTCCCTGCTTCCTGCCCGCCATCGCCGGTCTCGGTCTCGCGATCGCCCACGGCACCCACTGGGAGCTGCTCACGTTCGGGGGCATCAGCCTGCTCGCCGGCTTCCTGTTGCAACACCAGGTCACCGGCGCCGTCCGCCAAGCCGTCGACGACCCCGACCTCCGCGCCCGCTACGGCTCCCGCTGACAAGGTCGCGGCGGCTGGCTCGTCGCCAGCTGTGCGCAGGCCTCCTTCGCCGGACCTCAGCTCTTCGCCGCGAAGAACCTGACCTCACTGATCGAGGTGCGCTGCGGCCCCGACGACGGGTAGGTCGACAGGATCACCAGCTTGACCACGTCCACCTCGCGCGGGCTGAAGTTCACCGTCTGGAAGGCGGGCTGGTCGGCAAGGGTGGTCCGAAGCGTGGTCCCGTCCGAGAACCGCAGCTCGATCTCCTGCGGCCGAGGTCGCTTGCTGAACTCCGACCCCGACGCGCCGGCGGCGATCTGGAGCCGCGCAAGCTCAACCGTCTGGCCGAAGGTGAACCGCAGATTCGGCTGGTTGTCCTGACTCGGCACCAGGCGCGACCAGTACGTCCCGAGGCTGTCGTCGATCACGTTGGTGGCGATCCGCGAGCCCGACTGGGTCGACGCGCCGACGCCGGTCGGCTTCACCCGAACCAGCGGCGGTGTCGGGACGGTGCTGGGTCCGCCGATGGCGGTCGTCGGCGAATTGTCGCGCATCGACGCGATCCAGAGACCTCCGCCGACCAACACGATCACCACGACCAGGGCGAGGAAGCGCAGCAACGCCCGGTGCCGTTCCCGGTCGCGGACCGACGGAGCCCTGCGAACCGAGCCCTCTCCAGGCCCCGACACTGGCATCCGCCGAAGCGTCCGCTGCCAGAACGACGGCCGCTTGAGCAGCTCGCGTTCGCTCGGGAACGCGTTCGGCCGCGGAGGCGGCTGTTCCCTCTCAGGCGGCAGCACGAGCCGGTCATTGGGTCTCTGGCCCCAGTTCCCAGGCGCCGGTCCACCGCCTCGCGCATCCACGCCCCGGATCCCCGCGCCGAAGCCGAGGTCGCGAAGTCCTCCTTCGCCACCACCACCGGCCCCGTGCCCAGGCTCCCGAGGCTCGAGCCCGCTACGGAGCGCCCGCCGAATCTCCTCGCGCGTGGGGGGCTGCCCGCTCCGGTACTCGTCGCGCCGCGTCTGCCCAGGGTTCGGCCCAGGTCCGCCAGGGTTCGGCCCAGGCCCGCCAGGGTTCGCCCCAGGCCCGCCAGGGTTCGGCCCAGGTCCGCCTCGGGACCCCCAGCTCGTCGGCTCGCCGCGGTCGGGGTCGGGTGCGCCACCCATCGCGCCCGCGCCGCCCCAACCGGTCCGTTCGGGGCCGGCCCGACCGCCAGCACGGTCCGGGGCACCGCGCCGGTCCGGCGCCCCGCGGCGATCCGGGCCACCAGGGCGCTCATTGGCGCCAGTGCCAACTGGGCGGTCAACGGCACCGGGGCGGTCAGGGGCTCCAGGGCGATCCGCACCGGGGCGGTCACCGGCACCGGGGCGGTCACCGGTACCGGTGCGGTCACCGGTACCGGGGCGGTCACCGGCACCGGGCCGATCCCCGGCGTCGGCTCGATCCGGGGCACCAGGACGGTCCGCGCCCGGGCGCGGACCGCGCGCCGCCGCGGCAGCGCCCGCCGCACCGGCCGCACCGGCTGCACCGAGGGCACTCGCCGCACCCCCCGCACCGGCACCGCGACCCGCACCGGGCGGACCCGGGTCGGGTTGGGCACCTCGGCCGAGGGCCGTGCGCCACTCGGTCGGCGCTTGCCGCTCGGCCCGTGCCGACCGCCATTGCGGCGACTCTGGTCCGCTCTGAGGATCGCCGGGCGACCCGGTCGTTGGAGGACCGGAGGGTCCGGCCGTTGGTCGACCGGGCGGTCCCGCTGTTGGCCGCCCGGGCTCCGCGGGCTGACCCGGCCGCGCCGGGTCCGGTGACGGGGCGTCCCAGTGCGTCGCCTGCTCTGGCTGCTCGTCTGGGGGCTGCCGCGCATCGCGCGACCGCCCTGCGGCCGGGTCCCAGTCCGGGGGCTCCGCCCGAGTCGACGGGTCGGGCGGTAGCTGCCACCGCTGTGGCTGCGGCGGACGCTCCGGCTCGCGGGGCGGCGCCTCCCAGTCACCGCGACCGGTAGAGGCCGCTGTCTGCGAGGAACCGTGCTCCCAGTGGGGCTCGGCCCGGTGAGGCCGGTCCTCCCGAGGTGCTTCAGGTGGATCAGGTTCCCACGGAGCGCGGTCGGAGGGTTGCGCCTCAGGTGGGCGCCGCTCCTCAGAAGCGCGCGGCGGCTCAGGAACGCCGGGCGGCTCCGGTGTTCGCCCCGAGTCGGCGCTGTCAGGTTGCCAACCCGGCCACTCGGCCCGCGATGGTGGTTCGGTAGCACCGGCTTTCTCGTACTCGCGAGGTCGCCAACCGGGCTCGTCTTCCCCGGGCGAGGCGGGTTGTTCGGGCAGGCGAGACGGCTGGTCCAGGGGTTGGTGCTCCCACGCATCGTCCAGGTCGAACCACGAGGTCGGCGCCGAAGGTGGATCGGGTCGCGGCGCCTCTCCCGATGGCGTGCCGTCGTACCCACCAGCGCCCGGAGCACCGAGGTCGTCGGAAAGCCCACTCGGCCGTGCCGACTCCGGCCCTGCGCCGGACCGCGGGTCGGCCGCGTCGGACTGGGCGCCAGGGTGCCCGGACCGAAGGTCGATGCCCCCGGCCAAAGGACTTGGCTCGCCGGACCTCAGGTCCTTCGCTATGGAGGTCGCCGTCGGGTCCACGGGCAGTCCACCCGTTCCCTGACCGGCTCCCGTGCCTGGATCGCCACTCCGGGGGCCGGTCATCGACTCCGGCCGGCCGGCCATGCCTTGGTTGCCCGCGCGCGGGTCCGTCGGCCGCGACGCGATTCTCGAGTCGGCTGGGCGAGGGTCGGCCCCAGGTTCCGCGGGCCGCCGTCGGGTGTCGACGAACCGGTCCGCGCCCGGGTCGCCAGCCGCTCCTGGTCGGTCCTGCGGCGGGCGGCCAGCGCCGGCCGGACTCGACGCCGCGCGATCAGGTCCGGCTGCGCGCGGCATGGCCTCGGTCGGCATAGGGCCGCCATCGGACGGTCCATCCCCGGGCAGCCCATTCGGACCGTCGCGGTGCGAGCCACCAGCGGGCGGTGGCCCTCCAGCCCGTGGTGACCCTCCGCCAGACAGTGGACCTCCAGCCCGGCCCACCCCACCGCGCTCACCCGGCGGAGCTCCGGCCCGGCCCAACCCACCTCGGTCATCCAGGGGATCTCTGGGTCGACCTGATCCACCCTGGTCACCCGGTGGACCTCCGGCGCGAGGCGAACCCGCGTGCCGCTGTTGCTGCGCGTCAGGCGGAGGCGGCCCACCGGCGCGAGGTGAACCGACCGGACCGGCCGGCCGCTGCTGGCCGGCCTGATGCGGCGGGGGAGAGGTCGGGGAAGGCCGGCCTGGCCGGGCCGGAGCATCGTCGCCGGAGCCGCCGGCGCCCGGGCCGGCACTGGAACCACTGTCTCCAGTGTCGATGCGCAGCGGTGGCCGGCCCTGGCCGCCGGTGTCGTCGCTACTCCAGCCAAGGAACGCGCCGCACGCGGGATTGGCGCAGAACGGATCCGATCCCTGGTTCCGGAACCCGCAGGATGGGCAGACGCTCATCGCGCGAGCACCTCCACGTCGCAACTTCCGACGGTCGTGCCGCCGATTCCCCTCTCGCCAGCCGCGGTCGGCGTCCCGAACCGCACGGCAGGCCAACTCCCGTCCATCGATGAAGCACCCCCTGCCCGGCTGGCCCGCTCGGGTCGGAGCGGCGCCGGACCGGACTTACCATACCTTCACACCGGGACCGGGCCCCGAGGTTTTCCACAGGGCCGCCCTTCCGCGGACCCTTGCCCAGTGGACGTGGTGGCTATTCTCCCCGTTCCTGGGTCGCAACGCCCAACTCGGGCGCGCCAAAGCGCTCAAAAGGGGCTGTGGATAATGATCGGCGCCCTCCGGATCGGTTGGGTAGACTCGCTTTTGCCGCTCGCTTTTGCCGCTCGCTTCCCGAGCGCGGATCCTGTTCCCACCTGCCTGATTGCTGTCGAGGAGTCCCATGCCGATCAGCCGTGCCGACGTCCAGCACGTCGCCCGCCTGGCCCGTCTCGCCCTCTCCGAGGAGGAGCTGGACCAGTTCCAGCGCCAGCTTTCCCAGATCCTCGAAGAGGCGGACAAGGTCCAGCGCCTCCCGACCGAGGGCGTGCCACCGATGTCGCACGCGGTCCCTCGGGTGAACGTGTGGCGCGACGACACGGTCGGCCCCTGCCTGACACAGGAAGAGGCCCTCTCGACCGCACCCGAGATGGAGCAGGGACGCTTCAGGGTCCCACGGATCATCGAGGAGGAAGGGTGATCGCCGGTCCAACCCTCGCCGACCTGACCGCCCACGAGCTGGCGGAGCGCTTCGAAAGCGGCGACGCCACGGCGGTGGAGGCGACCGAAGCGGCGCTGGAGCGAATTCAGCTGACCGACGACGTCCTGCACGCGTTCCTGACGGTGACCGCCGAGGAGGCGCTGGACCAGGCGCACGCGATCGACCAGGCGCGGCAGCGTGGCGAGCGTCTCGGCCCGCTGGCCGGCGTGCCGCTGGCTCTCAAGGACGTCCTCGTGACCAAAGGCGTGCGCACCACGGCGGGGTCGCGGATCCTCGAGGACTTCCGGCCGCCGTACGACGCGACCGTGGTCAAGCGCCTGCGCGACGCGGGCGCGGTGATCGTGGGCAAGGCGAACCTGGACGAGTTCGCGATGGGCTCCTCGACCGAGCACTCCGGCTTCGGCCCGACCCGCAACCCGTGGGACCCCAGCCGCGTGCCCGGGGGCTCCAGCGGTGGGCCGGCGGCGGCGGTCGCCGCCGGACAGGCGGTCCTCGGCATCGGCACCGACACCGGCGGCTCGATCCGTCAGCCGGCCTCGCTGTGCGGCCTGGTCGGGGTCAAGCCCACCTATGGGCTGGTCAGCCGCTACGGGCTGATCGCGTTCGCATCGTCGCTGGACCAGGTCGGTCCCTTCGCGCGCGACGTGCGCGACGCGGCGGCGCTGCTCGAGGCGATCGCCGGCCACGACCCGATGGACTCGACCTCGCTCGAGGACGTGCCGAACGACTTCACCTCGAGGCTCGAGGACGGGGTCCAGGGGCTGCGGATCGGGGTCGTCAAGCAGTTGCTTCCCGACGACCTGGACGCGAGGATCGCGAGGCCGGTTCGCGAGGCGATCGATCGCCTCGAGCGGCTCGGCGCCACGGTCGAGGAGTGCGTGCTGCCGTCGTTCGAGTACGCCCTCTCGGCGTACTACCTGATCGCCCCCGCCGAGTGCTCCTCGAACCTGGCCAGGTACGACGGGGTGCGCTGGGGCCTGCGCGTCAAGGACGCGACCGACGTGGTCGACATGATGCAGCGCACCCGCCAGGCGGGCTTCGGGGCCGAGGTCAAGCGCCGCGTGATGCTCGGGACCTATGCGCTGTCGGCCGGCTACTACGACGCCTACTACGGGCAGGCGCAGCGGGTCCGGACGCTGGTCGCCCGCGAGCTGCGCGAAGCTTACGAGCGGTTCGACCTGCTGGTCGGCGCGACCGCGCCGGGCACGGCGTTCCGGCTCGGCGAGCTGGTCGACGACCCGCTGCAGATGTACCTCTCCGACGTGTTCACCATCCCGGTGAACCTCGCCGGCAACGCCGCCGTGTCGGTGCCGGCCGGGCTGGTGGACGGGCTTCCCGTCGGCGTCCAACTGGTCGCGCCGGTGCTCGGCGAAGCACTGATGCTGCGGGCGGCGCGGGCGCTCGAACGCGACCTGGACCTGCCGAACCGCCCGGCCGACGTGATCCCGATGCTGCGAGACCGGGAGGGGGCGCAGTCATGAGCGAGGCTTCCACCAGCGCGACCGCGACCTTCGACGAGCGGTCGGACCAGCGGTACGAGACGGTGATCGGCATCGAGACCCACTGCGAGCTGAGCACCCGCACCAAGATGTTCTGCTCCTGCCCGGCGACCTTCGGCGGCGCGCCGAACTCGCAGGTCTGCCCGGTATGCCTGGGCGAGCCGGGCTCGCTGCCGGTCGTCAACGGCCGCGCGATCGAGTTCGCCACCCTGATCGGCCTGGCGCTGAACTGCCGGATCGCCGAGCACTCGCAGTTCCACCGGAAGAACTACTTCTATCCGGACATGCCGAAGAACTACCAGATCAGCCAGTACGACGAGCCGCTGTGCATCGGCGG
>JBEDUQ010000140.1:0-15582 GCA_040414855.1 Actinomycetota bacterium | reverse complement strand
GCCGAGCGGGTGGTCGAGGCCCGCGACCGCGGCGCCACCGAGGTGACCCTCCAGGGCGGCATCCACCCGAGCTTCGACGGGGACTACTACATCCACGTCGCGCGGGCTGTAAAGGCGGCCGTGCCCGAGATGCACGTCCACGGCTTCACCGCGCTGGAGGTCCACGAGGGCGCGCGCCGGCTCGAGGAGCCGCTGCGCGACTACCTGCTGCGGCTCAAGGACGCGGGGCTGGCGAGCCTGCCAGGCACCGCCGCCGAGATCCTCGACGACGAGGTCCGGGCGATCATCTGCCCAGACAAGGTGAACACCGAGGAGTGGTTGGAGGTGCACCGGACCGCCCACGCGATCGGGCTGCGCTCCAACGTGACGATCATGTTCGGGCACGTCGAGCACCCCAGACACTGGGCCAGGCACATGCTGCGGACCAGGGCGCTCCAGCGCGAGACCGGCGGCTTCACGGAGTTCGTCCCACTGCCGTTCGTGCACATGGGCGCGCCGATCTACCTCAAGCGCTCCTCGCGCCCGGGCCCGACCTTCCGCGAGGCGGTCCTGATCCACGCGGTCGGGCGGATCGCCTACCACGGGGCGATCGACAACATCCAGGTCTCGTGGGTCAAGATGGGCGCGAGCGGAGTGCGCCAGGCACTGCTGGCCGGCGTCAACGACCTCGGCGGCACGCTGATGGACGAGAACATCAGCCGCGCGGCCGGGGCCAGTCACGGCCAGATGATGGAGGTCGACGAGTTCCGCGCGATCGTCGAGCCGCTCGGCCGCACCCTCGAGCAGCGCACCACCCTGTACGGCCGTACCCACACCGAGCCGACGCCGGTGCCGGCCGCCTGACGCACGCTCACTCCGCGGGTTCGAGCTCGGCCAGGTCGCGCTCGGCGCGCTCGAGGGCACGGCGAGCCTCGCGGGCGGCGTCGTCCGCCTCGGCCGCGTCGCCGTCGGCCGCTCGCGCCCGCCGGGCGGCCCGCTGCGACCGGGTCTTGGCGGCGTCGGCCTCCTGACGGGCGTCGTCGGCGGCGAGCCTGGCCTGCTCGGCCGCGCGCCGCGCCTGCTCGGCCGCCTGTCTGGCCTGCCTGGCGGCGTCGGCGAGCCGGCCAGCCTCGGAGGAGGCGGCGTCCTCCGCCTCGCCGGCCTCGTCGGCGGCGTCGCGAGCTTTGGCGGCGGCCCGGTCGGCCTTGGCGGCCTGCCGCTGGAGCTCGTCGCGCCGGCGCCTGGCCGCCTCCAGCTCGCGACGCCTGGCCGCCGTCGTCCGCCCGTCCTGGCGAGCGGCAGCCGCGCCACCCTCACCGGCCCCACGGCGGCCGGTCGCCGCGGCACCGCGCCCGCCGCGACCGCGCCGCTCGGCCGGCTCGGGCTTCGCCTTGGGCTCGGCCGCCTCGGAGGGGAGCGGCTGCACCAGTGAGAGCCCGCCGGCGTCCCCGAAGCCGCTGGGAACCGCCAGCTCCTTGCTGAGCGTGCCCGCGCGCAGGGCGGCGGCGGCCGCGCCGTCGACCGAGGCGGCCTGGAGGGTCGACGAGATCGCGTCGCGGTGTGGGTCCGGCGAGCTGCCGCTCCGCTCCAGCGCCTCGGCCGCCACGGCCGCGAGCCGGTCGACGGCGGCTCGGCGCTCGGCGCCCGCCTCGCGGAGCCCGCCCCCGCGCAGCCCGGACAGCGCGCGGCGCTGCGCCTGGTGCAGCCGGTCCCCGGCCTCGAGCAGCTCGCGGACCAGCTCCGGGCGCTCCCGCGCGGCATGGTTCACCGCCCACGCGGCCACGGTCGGCCGGCGCAGGGCGCTGACCCGCTTGGCGCCGGCCGCGTCGCCGTCCGCCTTCAGCTGGCGCGCGAGCTGGTCCCTGGCGGCGATGAACTCCTCGGGCGGCAGCCCGAACAGCCCGGCGATCCCCTCCTCCACGTCCATGCGCCAATGGTGACGCCTGGGCCCCGCCAAGGCCACGAACCCCGAAGCGGCACGAAGCGGCCGGCGCCATTGGAGCTGGCGCCGGCCGCTGGACCGGACCTTCGATCGGCCGTCGATGCGCCTAGCCTGGCGCGCCACGCCTGGCGCGACCTCGCGAGGCGATCCTGACGAGCCACTGGCTGGCGGCCGCCAGCCGTGCGCGGGCGAGGACCGCCGCCAGCGACAGCCAGCTCCCACCGAACACCAGGAGGTTGAGGAGCGAGTCCTCGCCGGCGTGATGGGCCACGATCGGTGTCATGGTCAGCGTGTGTAGCAGTAGGAGTCGCTGGAGGCGTCGCCGGCTTGCAGGCGGGTCTGGTGCACCCGCAGTCCGCGGAAGTCGCCGCCGTGGGGGAAGAACCGCTCGTCCGGGGTGATACCGCCGTGGTCGAGGTCGGCGTCGAGCTTGGCCATCCAGGCGCCGACCCCGTTGGGGTAGAAGACGTCGTCCCAGGCGGCGTACAGGGAGTTTGTGACGTACAGGCGCCGGCCGTCGCGGCTGACCTCGACCATCTGTGGACCGCCGCCCAGCGGTAGGTCAGGTGCCGCGGGGTGGGGCTGGCGCCGCACGATGCCGCCGAGGCGGACCGACCCGGTCTCGCGTGGGTTGAGCGGGTCGCTGACGTCGTACTGCTTGAGCTCCCCGGTGCCCCAGCAGGAGACGTACAGCCAGCGGTCGTCGACCGACAGGTCGATATCGGTGATCAGCGGCGGCACCGCGCCGAACGGCTTGAGCGCGGGCGGGAGCAGCTCCGGATCGGCGGGCTCGGCGGGGATGGTGATCACCTTGGTTGCCGCCCACCGGTCCTCTTGGTCGGGGTCGCGGTGCCACAGAAACACCGAGGCGGACAGGTCCTCGACGCTGATGACCGCGCCGCTGTAGCCCCAGGTCTTGGATGGGTCGTGAGCCGGCCGGAGCTCCAGCACCATCTGGTGCTGATCGCCGAGGTCGACCCGCTGCACCAGGCGACGCTCGGACATCGACCAGAAGTTGAGGTGGTGGCCGAACTTGCGGCCGAGCAGGTCGTCCGGGTTGAGCCCGTTCTCGATCATCTGGGGGGTGCCCCACTCCGAGGTGATGACCGTGTCGTGGTTCAGGTGCCACCAGACGTCGTAGCCGAGGTGCTGGTCGCCGCGGTCCAGTTCCCAGGCGCCGACGACGTCGAAGGTGTCGTGGTCCAGCAGCGCGATCCCGGCGGGGCCCTGGTCGCCGTTGGCGCCACCGAGCGCCGACATGTAGATGCCGCCGGGTCCGCAATGCAGCGTGTGGGGGCGGGAGTACCCGGCCTTTGTGGCCAGCTCGTCGGCGGTGATCTCGCGGACCACGCTGGGCTGGCGGGGGTTGGGCTTGGTGTCCAGCACATACGTGCGGGAGGAGCGCAGGCCCGGCACGATCAGGTAGCGCCGCTCCAACGGCAGACCGTGGTCGCCGTGGCCCTGGTGGCACAGCGCGCTGGAGCAGGCGTTCCAGCCGAAGTGGTGCAGCTCGTTCCCGCCGGTGGGTAGCTCGGTCCAGCCGACCACCTGGCCGTAGGTTGGTGAGGCCGCGTCGACGTCCAGCACCGTCATCGCGTCCTTGGCCTTGCCGGCGGGGTCGTAGGCGGCGACATAGGCGAGCCGCTCCGGCGGCGCGGCGATCGCCTCCGCCGGTGTGCGATAGAACGTGGGATCGGTTGTCGCGGACATGGCGAGCCCCTCCTCTGGTGGCCAGGTCGGTCGATCGACCGAGAGGCTTGAGTATCGTGACGCCATCCAGTACTGTCAAGATCGGTCGATCGATCGACCACACGAGTACCGGGGCAAGCGAGCAATCGAGGAGTGACCTGACCGTGGTGGAAGCGGCAGTCGACACACGCAAGCTGATCCTCGAGGCCGCCCGCCGCCGGCTGCTGGCCGACGGGTACGCGGGGATGTCGACCCGCAAGGTCGCCGACGAGGCCGGCGTGCCGCTCAGCCAGCTCCACTACCACTTCGGCTCGAAGGGCGGGCTCATCCTGGCCCTGTTCGCCGAGGACAACCAGCGACGGCTCGAGCGCCAGCGGCGCATGTACGCGGCCGAGCTCCCGCTCTGGAAGCGCTACGAGCAGGCCTGCGACTACCTGGAGGACGACCTGGAGTCGGGCTACGTGCGGGTGCTTCAGGAGATGATCGCCGCCGGCTGGTCCAACCAGGAGATCGGCGACGCGGTCCGCGAGCTGCTCGCGGGCTGGTTCCAACTGCTGATCACGGTGGCGCGCGAGGCGGAGTCGCGCTACGGGCCGCTCGGCCCGTTCACCGCGGAGGAGCTGGGCACGCTGATCGCGAACGCGTTCATGGGCTCCGAGGCGCTGCTGCTGCTCGGCTTCGACCGCCAGGTCGTCCCGGTGCGCTCGGCGCTGCGGCGGGTCGCCCTGGTCATCAAGGAGTTCGAGCAGCGTCCACGAAGCGGGGGAAAGGACAAGGATGCGAGCATGCCAGCCGCGGACTGACGGCTACGTCGAGCGCAACGGCGTCAAGCTCCACTACGAGGTGTTCGGCGAGGGCGAGCCGACGGTGCTGCTGCTGCCGACCTGGTCGATCATCCATTCGCGACACTGGAAGCTCCAGGTTCCCGACCTCGCCAGACGCTGTCGCGTGGTCACCTTCGACGGGCGCGGCAACGGACGCTCCGACCGTCCCGCCGGAGCCAGGTCGTACCTGCCCCGCGAGCTCACCGCCGACGCGCTGGAGGTGATGAACGCGACCGGCACCGACCGCGCCGTGCTGATGGCGCTCTCCGCCGGCGCGCGATGGGCGCTGGAGCTGGGCGCGCTGCACCCCGACCGGGTGCTCGGCATCGTCTTCATCGGTCCGGCGCTGCCGCTGGCCAAGTTCCCCGACCGGGACCTGTCGCCGTTCGACGCCCGCCTGCCGGCCCACCGCGGCTGGGAGAAGTTCAACCTGCACTACTGGCGCGCCGACTATCCCGACTTCCTCGAGTTCTTCTTCGGCAAGGTGTTCACCGAGTCCCATTCGACCAAGCCGATCGAGGACTGCATCGGCTGGGGAGGGGAGACCGATCCCGAGACGCTGATCGCCACCCATCTCGGGATGAACTCCGAGGACCAGGCGGTCTGCACCACAACGGGCGTCGAGGAGCTGGCCGGCCGCCTGCGCTGCCCGACGCTGGTGATCCACGGCCAGGAGGACGCGGTCCGCCCGCACGCGGCGGGCGTCCGGCTCGCCGAGCTGACCGGCGGCACCCTGGCCAGCTTCGCCGGCACCGGCCACGCGCCGCACATCCGCGAGCCGATCAAGTGCAACCTGCTGTTGCGCGACTTCGTCGACTCGATCGCGCCGCCTGGCCCCGCGCGCCGCTCCTGGACCAGAGCGCTGCGCAGGCGGCGGCGAGCGCTGTACATCTCCTCGCCGATCGGCCTCGGGCACGCCAGGCGAGACGTGGCCATCGCCCAGGAGCTGCGCAAGCTCGCTCCCGACCTGGAGGTCGACTGGCTCGCGCAGGACCCGGTGACGCGCGTGCTCGAGACCGCCGGGGAGCGGGTCCACCCCGCCTCGGCGCTGCTCGCCAGCGAGTCCGCCCACATCGAGGAGCAGGCGGCCGAGCACGACCTCCACGCCTTCCAGGCGATCCGCCGCATGGACGAGATCCTGGTCAGCAACTTCATGCTCTACCACGACGCGGTCGAGGAGGGCGGCTACGACCTGGTGATTGGCGACGAGGCCTGGGAGGTCGACCACTTCCTCCACGAGAACCCCGAGCTCAAGCGCACCGCGTTCGCCTGGATGACCGACTTCGTCGGGTGGCTGCCGATGGCCTCGGGCGGCGCGGACGAGGCCCGGCTCACCGCCGACTACAACGCGGAGATGGTCGAGCACGTCGCCCGCTACCCGAGGCTGCGGGACCGGGCGATCTTCGTCGGCAACCCCGAGGACATCGTCCCGGAGCTCCTCGGCCCGGAGCTTCCGGAGATCCGCGCGTGGACCGAGGCCAACTTCGATTTCGCTGGGTACATCACCGGCTTCGACCCGGCCGAGGTCGCCGACGTCAGCGCGCTCCGCGATGAGCTGGGCTACCGGCCGGACGAGCGGGTCTGCGTCGTCACCGTCGGCGGCTCCGGCGTCGGCGGGGCGCTGCTCCGCAAGCTGATCGCCGCCTACCCGATGGCCAAGCGGGCGGTGCCCGAGCTACGCATGATCGTCGTGGCCGGACCGCGCGTCGACCCGGCGAGCCTCCCGGCCGCCGACGGCCTCGAGGTGCGGAGGTTCGTGCCGGACCTGTACCGGCACCTGGCCGCCTGCGACCTCGCCGTGGTCCAGGGCGGGCTCAGCACCTGCATGGAGCTGGTCGCCAACCGCCGTCCGTTCCTGTACTTCCCGCTCGCCAACCACTTCGAGCAGAACTGGCACGTCAGCCATCGCCTGGATCGCTACAACGCGGGCAGGCGGATGGATTACGCGGCCACGAGTCCCGAAGAGGTCGCGGAGGCGATCGCCGCCGAGATCGGCCGGGCGGTCGACTACCGCCCGGTGGAGACCGGCGGCGCGGCCCGGGCGGCAAGCCTCATCGCCGAGCTGCTTTGAGCCGGCCGGCGGACCTCGCGTCGAACGTGTACTGCGGGTGTCGCCGCGGCGTCGCGCCGAGCCGCTCCTTGAACGCGATCAGCGAGCTCACCCCGCCGGACTCGCCCATGTCGTAGAACCGGCAGCCCTCCTGGACCGCCCGCTCGATCGCCAGGCGGTGCAGGAGATCGTTCGCGCGGCTCGGCGCGGCGCGCTCCTTGTCGCTGTAGCCGCGCCAGTAGAAGGCGTGCTCGCCGTGGACGAGCAGGATGAGCGCGGCGACCGGCACCCCGCCAGCGCGGGCGATGTAGACCCGGCACGCCCTGCCGAGCCGTGCCGCGACGGCTTGATACTTCGCGCGCGGTTCCGCCTGGGCGGCCCGTAGCCGCATCAGCGGGGGGGGGGCGGTGCCGATCCCGCGCGCGTCGCGAGGTCCAGGCCAGGTAGAGCCCGTAGAACTGGTCGATGAGCTCGCCGGAGACGTCCTCGTCGACCTCGAGGCCGGACCGCTCGGCCTTGCGGATGTTGCGGCGGGTCTGGTTCGAGAAGCGGTCCCGCCATACCCGCTCCCATCCTCCGTCCAGGTCGAGCACGTGGCTGGTGTGCTCGGCCACCTCCACGCCGGCGGGCGGTGTCGTCGCGCGCCACGCCTCGGCGGCGGACCAGTTCGGGCGGATCTGGACCGGGCCGGTCGCCTCCCGTGACAGGACGTCCCAGACGGCGGCGACGTCGTCGGGGCGCGCGCCGTCCGGGGCGACGAGCCCGCCGGTGCCCCAGTAGCGCGGCCAGGACCACTCGGACCGGCGCCCGAACCTGGTGCGCGCCGCCATCGGCAGGATCGCCTGGCGGTGTTGGGGCAGCTCGAGCAGCCGGGTCGCATCGGTGTAGGGGCCCGCGGCGAGGATGCTGTCGAGCCATGCAGGTGACTGGCAGGCGCTGGCGGTCGGATCCTTGCCGAGCAGGCGCTGCCAGGTGTTTCGGGTTGCCGGGTCGGCGGCCACGATGGGCGTGCTGCGAGGGGCGACGGGCATCGGCGTGCTCCTGGACACATCGTTTTCTCATGAAGGATGCGAGTATGACGCATCTGTCCAGATGCGGGAGAAAACCCGGGGCGGTCAGCCCAGGGCGCCGGGCAGCAGCGGGAGGAACCGCTCGCGGATCAGCGCGTACGAGAAATGGTCCAGACCGACCTGGTAGTTCGCCTCGACGCTGTCCACGCACGAACGGGGGTCCTCGAGGCAGGCAGCGACCCGCTTGATGGCCTCGCCGGTCAGCTCGCCGTCCTCGATCTCGATGCAGCGCGTCCCGGTGGGGGCGATGTCGCGCGCGTACACGGGGTAGCGGTTGACCAGCACGGGGCGGCGGTAGAAGAAGGCCTCGAGCAGGGCGTTGCCGAAGCCCTCGTAGCGACTCGGGTAGCTCACCAGGTCGGCGGCGGCGTAGGCGTCGGCCAGCAGGGGCCGGCCCGGCTCGTCGTGGAGGTCGGCGCTGGCCGGCACGAAGCGCAGGTCGACGCCCAGACGCTCGGCCTGGGCGCGGAGCTGATCACCGTACTCGGACCCCTCGTCGCCCTCCTCGTGGCTGATGACCACCTTGACGTGCTCGTCAGCCAGCTCGTACGCGAGCTGGATGGTGGTCTCGATGCCCTTGCGCGGGATCACCCGCGTCGGCTGGAGCAGCATCAGGTCCTTCGGGTCGAGCCCCGCGGTACGCCGGTAGGCGGCGCCGTCGAGGGGCTTGGGCCCGCGCTCGAAGTCCATGACGTTGGGGAGCACGACCGAGTGCAGTCCCCTGCGCCGTAAGAGCTCTCCCTGGGCGATCGTCTGGATCACCATGTGCCGCAGGTTGTCGAGGGCGGGCGGGAAGGTGGTCGCCAGCAGGTGGGGGACGGCGGTGTGGCGGAATCGGGCACGCTCCCATGCGAAGTCGTGATGGTGGCCGACGGCGGGGATGCCGGTCTCGGCGAGCAGCTGCGCGAGGGCGAGCCCGAGCGGCAGGTGCATCGGCAGGCAGAGGACGTTCTCGGCGACCAGCACGTCGACGCGGTACTCGTCGACGAAGCGGTGGAGCGCGCTCTTGAGCTCGGCGGTGAGCGAGTCCAGAGCATCGGGCGAAGACGGCGACCAGGTGCCCTTGCCGAAGGCGGCCGCGGTCAGGCGAAGGACCGGCGCCGCCTTGAAATGCGCGAGGGGATGGGCGCTGCCCGGCTGGAAGCGGTGGCCAAGCTCGCCGGCGAACCAGACGACCGTATGCCCCGCTTCCTCCAGTACGTCAGCGAGCTTGCCGGCCTCCAAGCTGACGCCATCGGTCCCGTGGAAGCGTGTGGACACCATTCCGACGTTCATCGTCCTCCCCAGTATCGCCTGACCTGCCGAGCCCTACCAGCGCGGGGGCCCTCGATAGATTCAGTTACCGATGTGCGGGTCGGGTACACGACCGACGGCGCGATCCGTGACCCGGACCGCTCGCCACACCGGCGTCGAAACATGGCGGTCGCTAAACGATCCCGCCGATCAGAGCGCCGATGCCGAGGATGATGACATAGGCGGCGATGCCACCCCCGATCATCGCGACCCGAAGCCAACCGGCCAGCTTCGGACGTCCGAAGGCGTGATAGGCGATGACGCCCGCGAACGGCACCACCAGCACCACCGCGATCCAGGCGATGGTGGCGGCACGCGAAAGATCGTCGCGGCGCGCGAGATCCCACAGGGCGAGCGAGACCCACGCCGCGAACAGCGCGAAGGGCAGCAGGTAGCCGTAGAGTCCGAAGAGCAGCTGCCAGGCGGATGTGGCGAGGATCGGGACGCCGAACACGGTGGGCTCCTTGCGGACGGTGGGGCCCTGTCCGGCGGGCGGGACCGGCAGGGCGATCTGCGAGAGGTCGACGTGGTGCCGCTGGTAGATGCCGACGGCCGGCTGGACCTGCGCGGCGGCTCCGCCTGGCAGGTCCGGCTGCGGCGGCGCCGGGGCGGCGTCTTGCGACCGGTTGTGTGGGAACTTGCCGGAGTTGGCCTGGGCGACCAGGCCGAGGCTCTGGAGGGTGGTCGACAGGTCCATGCGCGCGGGCAGCCGGGGGCCGTCGCAACCCTGGAAGAGCTGGAGCCCGACCGGGACGGTGGCGCGGGCCTGGTTGCCGCTGAAGCAGTTGCCCGCGCCGGCGGGCCCGGCCAGGGCGAGGTCGGCGCGGCCGGAGCCACGGATCAGGTTGTCGCGGACCTGGTTGCCGGACGAGGTCCAGAAGTGCTCGTCGAGGTTGGGGGTCACCAGGATCCCGTGGTTG
This sequence comes from Actinomycetota bacterium, assembly GCA_040414855.1. Taxonomy (GTDB): domain Bacteria; phylum Actinomycetota; class CALGFH01; order CALGFH01; family CALGFH01; genus DASVXQ01. Next base: position 5,815 of record JBEDUQ010000140.1, on the reverse strand, counting down.
GGGTGGTCGATCACCAGGTTCCTCTGGACCAGCGAGTCGTTGCCGCCGGCCAGAACGATGCCGTTGCCGAACGCCGACCACTCGACGTGCAGCCCTGGCGCGCCGCGGTTGCCGTTGCCCTGGACCAGGTTGCCGACGATGCGGACGTCCGAGAACGGCGGCATCAGCTCGTAGTCGCCGGTGTTGGGCACGATCCCGGCCCAGTTGCGGCGGAAGGTCGAGCGGACGATGTCGAGGTCGCTGGCGTTTGTGCCCGAGTAGCCGAGCGCGTTGCTCTCGGAGGTGACCCCGTCGATCACCGCGTCGCACGGGTTGCACTGGCCGATGTAGAAGCCGGCGTCGGGCGAGCCTGAGGCGTAGGAGCGCTCGAACACGCCGTCGCGGCTGCCGAAGGCGTAGATGCCGTAGTCGCCGTTGTTGGACGCGGTCACGTAGGAGGCCCGGTAGCCGGTGACCCCGGTCCAGAAGAGCCCGTTGGCGACCGCGTTGCGGACGGTGAGGTTCTCGACCGCGACGGCGTCGGCGGTGACGCTGATGGCGTTGGGCCGGCGGAACTCGCCGTCGACGATCACCCGGTTGCGGTCGGTGCCCCTGATCACCAGCGACGGGATGGTGACCTTGACCTCCTCCCGGTAGACGCCCGGGCCGACCAGCACCAGGTCGCCGGGCCTGGCGGCGTTCACGGCCGCGGTGATGGTCGGGAAGTCCTGGGGCACGCGGCGGGTGACGCCGGAGGCGCGGTCGGTGACCGGGAGCTGCCTGCCGGTGGTCGCCTCGCTGGACTCGTAGCGGGTGTCGCCGACCACCACCGTGCCGGCCATGCCCTGGCCGTCCTTGGTGCCGTGGAAGGTGCAATAGAAGTGGTAGACGCCGGGCTTGGCCAGGGTCACGGTCGCGGCCCGGCCAGGCTCGATGACCATCGGCGTCGCCCAGCCGCCGTTGGCGGCGACCGCGTTGTGGACCGCGCGGCCGCCGTTGGAGAAGCGCACCAGCGTGCCGGCCGGGACCCGCACCAGGTCGCGCTTGTAGAAGTTGTCGAGCATCTCGAGGTCGAGCGCGCCCCGCCGCTGGCCGCCGCCACCGCCGCAGCCGGCCAGGGCGAGCGGGATCCCGAGCACCAGCAGGGCGAGCAGCGCGTGCCGCCCGCGGCGCGCCGGGCGCCGGGCCGCCGCTGGGGCCGCCACGCCGGTGGATCGCCTCGCTGGTCGCATGAACGCTCGATGCTCGAAAACGCCTGCTCTGCCTGCTCTGGTGGATTGCCTATCATCGCGCCGCCGACGGTATTGCCGTCAACGTGCGGGTACGGGTGGAGTCCACCAGATTCCATACGCGCTTCGCGGTATTCCGCCGCCGAGAGTGGCGGCGGGGCAGCGTCGGCGGCCCAGGGCGCGTCACGCCGGTCCGGAGCGATTGCACGGACTTGCCCGGGCCAAGCCGATTGATCACCTCTTGTCACCCTTCTGCGTTCATGTTAAGACATTGAACCGGATCAGACGTGAACTCAAACGATCAAACGTGCGCATAGAGCTTCGAACAGCAAGCCAATCGTGCACTTCCGATCACAGGTGTGACCATGCCGCAGCCGCGAGACCGTGATCTGCTGGCCAAGGCGGCCCAGCTGTATTTCATCGAGCAGCGTTCCCAGCAGGAGATCGCCGACCTGCTGGGCGCCACCCGCTCGAACGTCTCCCGGATGCTCAAGGCGGCCCGCGAGCTCGGGATCGTGGAGATCCGCATCACCCACCCGGTCAGCCGCGACGTCCAGCTCGAGGACCTGCTGCGGCGCCGCTTCAACCTCGCCGACTCCCGGGTGCTGGCCTTCGGGCCCTCCAGCGGCGACCCCGGCGGCGTGCTCGACCAGGTCGGCCTGCTCGCCGCCGGCTGGCTCTCTGAGACGCTCGGCGACGAGCAGGTGCTGGCGCTGTCGTGGGGCAGCACGCTGCACGCGACCGTGCGGTCCTTCACGCCCGACCGGCCCCACGACGTCGAGGTGGTCCAGCTCGTCGGCGGCCTGTCCGCGGTCTCGAGCAACCTCACCGGCCAGGAGCTGGTCCGCGATCTCGCCGCCCGGCTCGGCGCCCGCTACCGCTACCTGCACGCGCCCGCGATCCTCGAGTCCCGGAGCGCGCTGGCCGCCCTGCTCGGCGAGCCGTCGATCGCCGCCGCGCTCGACGCGGCCAGGCATGCCGACATCGCCATGGTCGGCATCGGCGCCCGCGGCTTCGGCTCCTCGGCGGCGATCATCGAGGCGCTCCGCCTCTCGCGCGACGAGCGCGAGGCGTTCGAGTCCTCCGGCGTGGTCGGCGACGTCTGTGGCCGCTACTACGACCTGTCCGGCAGCGAGGTCCGCACCGCGGTCCGCGACCGGATCCTCGCCGTCGGCCTCGACGACCTGCGCGCGATCCCGACCGTCGTCGGGGTCGCGGCGGGCCGTGAGAAGGCCCTCGGCATCCTCGGCGCGCTCAGGGGTCGCATCGTCGACGTGCTGGTCTGCGACGAGCGCGCCGCCCGAACCGTCCTGGACTACGACCGAAAGGAGTAGCCGATGAGCATCGGCGTCCTGCTCGTCCTGCTCGGTGCCCTCTGGGTGGTCCAGCTCGCGCTCGCCTGGCGGCAGGCCAGAGGGTTCATGGCCAGGGTCAAGGTGTTGCGCCGCTCCGGCCAGGTCGCCATCGGCCTGTCGGGAAACCGCGTCAGGGGACGCGTCTACGTGGCGCTGGCGGTCACGCCCGACGACCGGGTCGCCGCCGCCGACGCGCTGCACGGCCTGACCGTGTTCGCATCCGGCCGCCCGGTGCCGGAGCTGGTCGGCCACACCGCCGCCGAGCTGGCCGGTGGCGGAGCGGTGCCGGGCGTCCCCGCCCGGGTCCGCGAGGCGGCGAGGGCCGCCGCCGCGGTGCTGCATCCCGACCTGGCCCCCGAGCTGGCGAGCGGCAAGCCGGAACGGGCCCGGCGCCGCACGGAAGGAACCTCGAGCCTGAAGGAGGCACAGACGTGAACGTGGCGAACGCGATCGTTTCGCTGCCGTTGGCGGGCGTCAACGAGACGCTCGGCCGCTGGGCGACGGACTTCATCGGCGTCTTCCAGAAGGGCGCGGAGACCTTCACCGGCCTGCTCACCGGCATCGTCCCGCTGCTGATCATCCTGCTGACCGCGGTCAACGCGCTGATCCGGCTGATCGGCCCCGAGCGCATCGACAAGGTCGGCGAGATGGCCGGGCGCAGGGGGATCCAGTACTACCCGATCCGATATCTCGTGCTGCCGTTCCTCGCGGTGTTCTTCCTGACCAACCCGATGGCCTACACCATGGGGCGGTTCCTGCCGGAGAACCGCAAGCCGGCGTTCTACGACTCGGCGGTGAGCTTCGTCCACCCGATCCTCGGGCTGTTCCCGCACGCCAACCCCGGCGAGCTGTTCGTCTACGCCGGCATCGCCAACGGCATCCGCCAGCTCGGCCTGCCCATCGGCGACCTGGCCGTCCGCTACTTCTACGTCGGCCTGATCGTGATCTTCATGCGCGGCATCGTGACCGAGGTCATCACCAACATCATGTGGGCGCGCAAGACCGCTGACGAGCCCTCCGAGCAGCCGGACGCCGAGCCGGCAGCGACCGGTCCGACTCCGGCGCCCGAAGGAGCCTGAGCCATGAACGGCATCAACACCTTGCTCAACCGCATCGGCCGCAGTGTCGGCGGGGTCGTCGGCGCGCTCTACCAGGCCGGTCGGGACACCATCGACACGGTGATCCGCAACGTCCTTCCGTTCATCGCCTTCATCTCGCTGATCATCGGCTTCATCGTGGCAACGGGCGTCGGGAAGTTCATCGCCGACCGGGTCTCGCCGCTCGCCTCCAGCCTGCCGGGACTGCTGGCGATCTCGCTGGTCTGCGCCCTGCCCGTGCTCTCGCCGCTGCTCGGTCCCGGCGCGGTGATCGCCCAGATCGTCGGCACGCTGCTCGGTGTCCAGATCGGCCAGGGCAAGATCCCGGCCCAGTACTCGCTGCCCGCCCTGTTCGCGATCAACCCGCAGGTGGGCTGCGACTTCATCCCCGTCGGGCTGGCGCTCGGCGAGGCGGAGCCGGAGACGGTCGAGATCGGGGTCCCGGCGGTGTTGTTCTCGCGATTGCTCACCGGACCGGCCGCGGTGGTCATCGCCTATTTCGCAAGCTTCGGCCTGTACTCGAACAGGTGACGAGCAGCGCAAGGAGGTCACGTCATGGCTGAGTACAAGGCGGTCAAGATCGAGGCCGGCAGGGGCGGCTGGGGCGGCCCGCTGACCGTCAAGCCGACCGACCAGCGCAAGCTGATCGTCTCGGTGACCGGCGGCGGCATCCACCCGGTCGCCCAGAAGATCGCCGAGCTGACCGGCGGGGAGCCCTTCGACGGCTTCAAGAGCTCGGCGCCGTTCGACAAGATCGCGGTCGCGGTCATCGACTGCGGCGGCACCGCCCGGGTCGGCGTCTATCCGATGAAGAAGGTGCCCACGGTCGACGTGTACGCGACCAGCCCCTCGGGGCCGCTGGCCGCGTTCATCAAGGAGGACATCTTCGTGTCGGGCGTGAAGACCGACAACGTCAACCTGGCCTGAACGATGAGCGGCGACCGGGAGGCGGCCGCCGGTGAGCCGGCGGTCCGCTACGAGACCGAGGTGACCGAGGTCGGCGCGGAGGTGGCGGCGTTCGTCGAGGCGGGCGTGCTGGTGTGGTTCGACGACACCGCCCCGGAGGAGCTGCGCTGGTTCAGCGTGCTGCACCGGCCGACGGTGACGGTGGGCGGCGTCGAGCCCGGCGACGTCGTCCACATCGACGACCGCGCCATGCGCGTCACCGCGGTGGGCGAGGTGGCCAACGCCAACCTGGTGTCCCTCGGCCACCTCGACCTCAAGGCCAACGGCGCGTTCGAGCCGCCGATGCCTGGCGACGTCTGCGTCGAGCAGACCGAGCTGCCGGAGATCAGGCCCGGCACCCGGCTCCGCATCGTCGCCGGCGATCCCGGCGACCAGGTGGACGGGGCGGGCGCCGGGCACGACGCCTCGAGGAAGGGATCCACGTGAGCTTCTCCACCCGACTCCAGGCACGCGAGCGCGCGGTCGGCCGGCCCGTCCGGGTCGGCCTGGCCGGCGCCGGCCAGATGGGCACCGGCTTCGTCACGCAGGTCCGGCGCATCCCGGGCATGGACGTGGTCGCGGTTGCGGACGTCGCCGCCGGCCGGGCGCAGGCCGCCTTCGAGGCGGCCGGGGTCGGCGGCGTCGTCGCCGGCGGCGACCCGGCCAGGCTGGCCGAGACGGTCGGGTCCGGGGGCCACGTCGCCGTGCCGGACGCGAACCTGCTGAGCGCCCTGCCGCTCGACATCGTCGTGGAGGCGACCGGCGTGCCCGAGGTGGGCGCCACCGTCGCCCTCTCGGCGCTGCTGTCCGGCAAGGACGTGGCGCTGCTCAACGTCGAGACCGACGTGACCATCGGGCTCCTGCTCGCGCGGGTCGCGGCGGCGGCCGGCAGGGTCTACACGGTCTGCTACGGCGACGAGCCGGTCGAGGCCAAGCGCCTGGTCGACTTCGCGCGCGACCTCGCCTTCGAGGTGATCTGCGCCGGCAAGGGCAAGAACAACCCGCGCGACCCGCACGCCACCCCGGCGGCGCTCGCCGCCGAGGCGGCGGCCAAGCGCATGAACCCCAAGATGCTGGCCAGCTTCGTCGACGGCTCCAAGACCATGATCGAGATGGCCGCGCTGGCCAACGCCACCGGGCTCGAGGTCAGCCGGCGCGGCATGTACGGGCCGGAGACCACCGTGGCCGAGCTGGCCCAGGTGTTCCGGCC
>JBEDUQ010000139.1:0-34800 GCA_040414855.1 Actinomycetota bacterium | reverse complement strand
GCCGTCTACGGCGTGCCCGAGGAGGAGCTGGGCGCCTTCTACGCCAGGCGCACCCTGCTCGGCCTCGAGGTGCTCCCCGAGCACGTCGCCGCGGCGGTGCTGGCGCTGGTCGCCGGCGAGCTGTCCCGCACCACCGGCCTGCTGGTCCCGGTCGACGCCGGGGTCGCCGCCGCCTTCCTGCGATGAGCCGGCCCTCGCCCGAGCGGTCCTACGCGGCGGTCGACCTCGGCGCCGCCAGCGGCCGGGTCATCCTCGGGCGGGTCGGCCCGTCGCGGCTCGAGCTGGTCGAGGCGCACCGCTTCCCCAACCAGCCGGTGGCCGAGCCCGACGGCCTGCACTGGGACCTGCCACGGCTGTACCGGGAGGTTCTGGACGGCCTCGCCGCGGCGGCGGGCGGGGGCGTGGCCGGCGGCGCGGAGATCGCCAGCGTCGGCGTGGACGCCTGGGGAGTCGACTACGGGCTGCTCGACGCCTCGGGCGCGCTGCTCGGCAACCCCTTCAGCTACCGCGACGGCCGCACCGCCGGGGTCGCCGACCGGGTCCACGCGGCGCTCCCGCGCGAGGAGCTCTACCGGCGGACCGGCGTGCAGTTCCTGCCGTTCAACACCCTCTACCAGCTCGTCGCCGACGCCGAGGCCCGCCGGCTCGACGCGGCACGGACCGCCCTGCTGATCCCGGACCTGGTCGGATACTGGCTCACCGGTTCGGCCGCCGCCGAGGTCACCAACGCCTCCACCACCGGCCTGCTCGACGCCGAGTCGAGGTGCTGGTCGGAGCCGGTGCTCGACGCGGCCGGCCTGCCGAAGGGGCTGCTGCCGCCGCTGTGCCAGGCGGGCGAGGTGATCGGCCCGCCGCGCGTGGAGGTCGTCGCCGAGACCGGGCTCGGACCGAGGGCGGTGGTCACCGCGGTCGGCTCGCACGACACCGCATCGGCGGTCGCCGGCGTCCCCTCCGAGGGCGACGGCGCCGCCTATGTCTCCTGCGGGACCTGGGCGCTGGTCGGGGTCGAACTGGAGCAACCGGTGCTCACGCCCGAGAGCCGCCTGGCCAACTTCACCAACGAGGTCGGCGTCGACGGACACGTCCGCTACCTGCGCAACGTCATGGGCCTGTGGCTGCTCCAGGAGTCCATCCGCGACTGGTCGCGGTCGGGGCCCCCGGCCGACCTGCCATCGCTGCTCGCCGCGGCGGGCACGTTCGGTCCCGGCGGTCCGCTCGTCGATCCCGACGATCCGATCTTCCTGGCCCCAGGCGACATGCCCGCCAGGATCGCGGCCGCGTGCGAGCGGAGCGGGCAGCCGGTCCCGGCGACCCGGGCCGGGCTGGTGCGCTGCATCCTCGACAGCCTGGCGTCCGCCTTCGCCCGCACCGTGCGCGACGCGGAGCGGCTGTCCGGGCGCAAGGTCGAGGTGCTCCACCTGGTCGGCGGGGGAGCCCGAAACGTGCTGCTCTGCGAGCTGACCGCGGCCGCCTGCGGCCTGCCGGTGCTCGCCGGCCCGGTCGAGGCCACCGCCATCGGCAACCTGCTGGTCCAGGCCCGTGCCCACGGCTCCATCCGCGGCGACCTCGACACCATGCGCGCCCTGGTCCGCGCCACCCAGCCCATCCACCGCCACAACCCCTGATCGCGGCCGGCCCCACCGATCATCCACGACGACTTCGACGCGGTCGCACCTGAGATCACGGCGGTCTTCCGCGGCGAAGCATGAGAGGACTGCCGCCCAGGCGAGCGCGAGGTTGCCCGATGGGCCTGTTGGGGAGCGCGGGCAGGCTGAGAAGCTGCGGGACTACCGTGACTATCGCAAGGCAGACCTGGTGGAGGTGAAATGACCAACGGGCGGGAGCCGGCCGCCGCGGCCGCCGCGGCCGGCGAGGCCGCGCGCCGGCTGCTGGAGAGCGCGGCCGCGGCCGAGTTCGAGCCCGAGGGCGCCCTGCTCATCGGCGCCGCCGGGGCGCTGGCGGCCTCGGGTGCGCCCGGCGCCGGCGCGGCCGGCGAGCCCGGCACGGCGGGCGAGGTCGGTGAAGCCGGGGCTGGCGGCCGTCTGGAGGACCCCGGCCTCGCGCTGGTGGCGGCGGCGGGCGCCGCGGCGGCGGGCGGCGGGGCGGTGACGCGGGAGGAGCTGGCCGCGCTGGCCCGGGCGGTGCCCGCGGCGGAGCTGACCCCGGTGCTGTCCGTCGCCGAGAGCCTGCTCGCCCGCGTCGACCCGGGCTGGGCATGGGGCCTGATCGAGGAGCTGGCCGGCGCCAGCGAGGCGGTCCAAACGGGACTCAGCCTCGACGTCGCCGCCCGGATCGAGCTCGACCAGGGCACCGGGTGGACGCCCGGGGTGCCGCTACCCGACGCCGAGGCGCGCCAGCTCGCCGCCGACGCCACCGCCAGGGCGGCGGTCGCGGGTCGCCTCCGCGGCCGCGACGACCCGCGGCTGGCCGCGCTGGGCGAGCGGCCCGCCGGCCGGAGCCTGTTCGCGGCCGAGGCGCGGTCGCTGCTGATCGCGGGCGCCGCGCTCGATCCCGGCTGGTCGCTGGAGCTGGCGACCGAGATGCTCGAGACGCACACGCCGGCGAGGCTCCTCCAGGCGCTGCGGCTGGTCGCCGGGGCCGCCGCGCGGGCCGGGCTCGCCGATGCGGTCGCGGCCAAGGCCACCGAGAACGGCTTCGTCAGCGAGCAGGCGACCTGGGCGGCCGCGGCCTCGGCGGGGGGCGCGCTGCGCGGCGAGGCCCTGCGCGGTCTGGCCGAGGAGCTTGCGCCCAGGGTCGAGGACGAGCTCGACCCTGGCAGGGAGCTGGTCGCCGGTCTCCCGCTGATGGAGGCGCTGGCACACGGAGGCGAGGCCGGCGCGCTGGTCAGCTTGGCCGACCGCTGGCGCGTGCCCCCGCCGCTGCTGGTCGACCAGCTCTTCCACGCCGAGGCGGCATCGGGCGCCGAGGCCCTGCTCGGCGATCCGCGCCTGGACGCGCTGCTGACGCGACCGGAGGAGCGGTGGGACCGCCTCTACCGCTACGAGCTCTGCTGGTGGACGGGGAGCGGATCGGTCCGCGACGCGCTCTCCGTGGTCGCGGCGCCACCATGGCGCTCGCTCCCCGGCAGCCTCGCCGACCTCACCGGCATGCCGCCGCCCTGACTCATCGAAACCCGCCGGCGACCCTACGACGCCAAGGCCGAGGGTCGCCGACGGGTTGTTTGAGTCGCTCGGCCCGGCGGGCCCCGACGAGCCGGCTACGAGACCTCGATCGGGAGCTCGTAGACCTCCGCGGTCGGGTGGCCGGCCCGCTCGTGGACGCGCTGCACGCTCTCCTTCGACGGGCCGGTGGACAGGCAGAACACCTTGCCGGACTCGGGGTCGAGCCAGGCACGCTCGAAATGGACGCCCTCCTCGTCCTCGATCGCCAGGTCCCGGTCGTGGGCCTCGCTGAGCTGCTCCTTGGTCACCCCGACGAACCCGTCGTGGACGTCCATGAACCTCGACATGCGCCGCGCTCCTTTCGTGACTTGCGCTCGGGACGCCAGCGTCTCGTACGGGATGCGCCGCGGCATCGGTCAGGTTCCCAATACGGCCTGTATCGCGATGACCTATTCTTGCGTTGGGGGAGCTATCCGATGGTTGGTACTGGCGAGCCGCGGTCGCCCGTGCTGGTTGGCCGCGACGACCTGTTGGCCCTGGCGGACCGGCGGCTGGCCGAGGTGTCCGATGGCCGGGGGCATCTGCTGCTTATCGCCGGCGAGGCCGGCATCGGCAAGAGCCGCTTGCTCGACTCGATCGGCCGCAGCGCCAGACTGCGGTCGTTCGGACTGCTCCGGGCCGCCGCCTTCCCTGGCGACGCCGAGGCGACGGGCGGCCTGCTCCTGGACCTGGCCAGCGACCTCCGCCAGTGCGGCGACCAGCGACTGGCCCGCGCCGGCGCCGCGCTGTCCGAGCGGGTGCGGGAGTTCGCGACCGTCGGCGGCGACGCGCACCGGCAGCGGCGGCTGCTGGTGCACGACCTCACCGAGACCCTCGCCGGGCTCGACGAGGGCCAGCGCACGCTGGTCGTCTTCGAGGACCTCCACTGGGCCGACCAGCTCAGCCTCGAGGTGGTCGCGCACCTCGCCTCCCGGCTCGCCGGCCACACCATGCTGGTGGCGGCGGCCTATCGCAGTGACGAGCTGTTCGCCGACGTGCCGATGCGGAAGTGGCGGGCGAGGCTGCTCACCCAGCGGCTGGCCGAGGAGGTGCGCCTGCCGCGGCTGACGATGGCGCAGACCGCCACGATGACCAGCGCCGTGCTCGGTCGCGCCGCCCCGGGCGAGATCGTCGCCGCGATCCACGCGCGCAGCGACGGCATCCCGCTGCACATCGAGGAGCTGCTCGCGGCGGTCGGGGATCCCTCGCCGGCGCCGGCATCCGCGGCGGTCGGCGATCCGTCGTCCGTCCCGGTGCCCGACACGCTCGCCGACGCGGTGCTCGCTCGGGCGAGGGCGCTCGACCAGGCGGGCCGCGCGGTGGCCGGAGCCGCCGCGGTGATCGGCCGGTCCTTCGACTTCGAGCTGCTGACGGCCGTCAGCCAGGACAGTCCCGAGCGCGTCGACCACGCGCTTCGCCGCCTCCAGGACGTCTATCTCGTCGAGCGGGGCACGGACCCGCTCAGCTTCGACTTCCGTCATGCCCTCATCCGCGACGTGCTCTACGCCGACATCCCGCTTCCGGTGCGCCGGCGGCTGCACGAGCGGGTCGCGACCGTTGCCGACGAGCGCGGCGACCGCGCCGCGTTCGTGTCGTTGCATTTCGACCAGGCGGGGCTCGCCGAGCCCGCCTACCGGAACGCGCTGGCGGCGGCGCGCGCATCCGCCGCGCTCTCCGCGCACCGCGAGGCGCTCGAGCTGTACCGGAGAGCCCAACGCAACCTGCCCGCCGACCTGGCGCCGGCCGAGCATGCCGCACTGCTCACCGCCATCGGGACCGAGGCCGCGGCCACCGACGACAACCTCGCCGCGATCGAGGCGTTCGAGGAGGCGCACCGCCTGCTCACCGCCACCGGCGACCAGATCGAGGCCGCGGCGGTGGTCGCCAGGCTGGTGCCGGTGGCGCATCTGCTCGGCGAGGACCTGGCGAGCCGGGCGCGACGCCTCGGGCTGGCCCTCGACTCGATCGCCGGGCGCGAGGGGGCCGACCCCGTGCGGGCCGCCCTGCTCGGCGCCCTGGCGGCCGCGTACATGCTGGACCGGCAGCTCGAGGAGGCGATCCGCTACGGCGAGCGGAGCCGCGAGCTGAGCGAGGCGATCGGCGACCAGTCCGCCAGCCTCAACACCTCCGCCACGCTGGGAAGTGTGCTCACCTTCGCCGGCCGGACGGAGGAGGGCTGGACGCTGCTGGAGCGCACCGTCGATCGCGCCGTGGAGCGCCACGAGGAGTCCGAGGCCGCCCGGACCTACCGGATGCTCGGTTCCGCGGCCTCGGTCCTGGTGGAGTACGACCGTGCCGAGCCCTGGCTGGGCCGTGGCATCGACTACGCCGAGCGCGTCGAGATGTGGAATGACCGCCACTACATGGCCGCGCATCTCGCCCACGTGCGGTGGGCTTCCGGCCACTGGGACGAGGCCGAGCGCATGTCGGAGCACGCGCTCGCCGACGGCGGCGGGATCACCACCCGGATCACCGCATGGCACGTGCTCGGCTACGTCGCGATGGGCCGCGGCGACTGGCCCCGGGCGGAGCGGCTGCTCGGCGAGGCGCTCGCGGAGGGTGAGCGCATGGCCGAATTGCAGCGCCTCTCGCCGGCAGTGTGGGGGCTCGCCGAGGCCGCGCTGCTGCGCGGCGACCACGGGCTGGCGATCGCCCTCTGCGACCGCGGCTACGGCGCGTCCGCACGGGTCGGCGACGCCGCCTACCTCTTCCCGTTCCTGCTCACCGGGCTCCGCGCCCGCCTGGCGGCCGGGGAGCTCGATGACGCTGGACGCTGGTTCGCCGAGGTCTCGACCGCGCTCAGCGCCAGAGCGATCCCCGGCACGCTGCCGGCATTGGACCATGGGCGAGGGCTGCTCGAGCTGGCGGCAGGCGACCTGGCCGCCGCGCGCGACAGCCTCCAGAGCGCCGTCGACCGCTGGCGGGAGCTGCGGCGCTTCTGGGAGGGAACCTGGGCGCTGCTCGACCGGGCGCGATGCGCCAGCAAGGCTCGGCGTCTCGCCGAGGCCGCCGTCCTGGCCAGGGAGGCGGCCGATCTCGCCGAGCCGGTCGGCGCCGAGCCGATCCTCGCGGAGGCCGAGCGTCTGCGCGGCGGCGCCGGCGGCGCCGGAGGAGACCGGTCAGCGGAGCCGAGACATCCGCTCACCGCGCGGGAGTTCGAGGTCGCCGGGCTGATCGCCTTTGGGCTCACCAACCGGGAGATCGCGACCCGGCTGGTGCTCTCGCCCAAGACCATCGGCGCCCACGTCGAGCACATCCTGACCAAGCTCGGCGCCGGCCGTCGCGCGGAGATCGCGGCCTGGGTCGCGACTCGGCCCGAGAGCGACGACCGCCACGGCGACCGGAGGGTTCGCGACTGAGGTCGCCCACCCGCGCCAGGTCGCCCACCGAGGCTAGGCCGGCAGGGTCAGCACCAGGACCGGGTCGGAGGTGGGCTGGGGCGAGCCGTCCTCGGGCTCGACCGTGACTCCGACCTGGGTGGCGTCGCCCAGCTCGCCGGCGACCACCGGGCGCGTCCGGCCGTCGTCGCCCGGGCGGACCAGCCCGGCGGGCCTCGCGCTCCGCGAGGTCATTAGCCACAGCTCGTAGGTCTGCGACCGCGGCAGCGGCTTCAGGCCAGAGGACGCGAACACGATCCTGCCGTTCGACCTCGACACCACCACGGTGGCGGTCCCGCCGGTCTGGGCGGTGCCACTCACCGTCCGCGCGTCGGGCGAGGACAGCACGCCGGCGACGGCCGCGTTCGCGGCCCGCGTGCGGTCCAGCTCCTGTTGCGAGCGGATCGCGAAGACGCCGCTGATCAGGGCGACGATCAGGCAGGCGGCGGCGAGCGTGAACGCGAAGCGGGGGCGGCGGGGCGCGCGGCGCTCGCGCTCGGCCCCGAGGTCCGCGACCGCGGGCGGGAGCTGGCGGACCTCGCTGATGCGGGCGAGCGTCCGGGCGCGCATGCGCGGCGGCGCGGCGGTGGCGACCGCGGAGCCGAGGTGGGACGCCGTCTCGCGCAGGCCGCGGACCTCCTGGGCGCAGTCGTCGCAGGCGGCTAGGTGCTCCTCGAAGCGCGCGCGCTCGTTGTCCGGGAGCGCGTCGAGCGCGTAGGCGCCGGCCAGGCCGTGGAGGTCCTCGTTCACGACTCCACCCCCAGGCAGTCCCGCAACCGGATCATCCCGTCGCGCATCCGTGTCTTCACCGTGCCGAGCGGCACCGTCAGCAGCTCGGCAACCTCACGGTAGGTGTAGCCCTCGTAATAGGCCAGCGCGACCGACTGGCGCTGGAGGTCGGTGAGGGTGTCGAGGCAGTGGCGCACGCGCTCGCGGTCCAGCCGAGCCTCGACGTCCTCGGCGACCTCGTCGAAGACGACCACCTGGTCGCGGTAGGCGACCTTGGCCTGGCGGTCGCTGGCCGCCTGCTCGGACCGGACCCGGTCGACGGCGCGCCGGTGCGCCATGGTCATGATCCAGGCCATCGCGCTGCCTCTGCCCGGCTCGTAGCGCGAGGCGGTGCGCCAGACCTCGACCATCACCTCCTGGACGACCTCCTCGGACTGGGCGGGGTCGCGCACGACCTTGCGCACGAGCCCGAAGACCGCGTCCGCGACCTGGTCATAGGTCTGCTCGAAGGCGCTCTCGTCGCCCCTGGCGACCCGCGTGAGCAGTGCGTCGAGCCCAGTGGCTCCGTCGACGGCGCCAGGGGCTGCAAGCTTTCGAAATGGCGGCACCGCACGCCTTTCCTCGGTCATGGCAGCTCGTCCCGTCCGGCGAAGATCGTACCTGTTTGGGTTGCTGGTTCCGAGCCCCCACGCGGACCGGCCGGTCACGGTTCGGCCTCCCGTTCCTCATCCGAGCGCGGCGGGGAGGCCGCGCAGGGCCAGGCCGAGGCCGAGCGCCACCACCAGCCCGGCGGTGCCGACCGGAAGGAAAGCGGTGGGAAGGCGGCGGGCCAGACGCCAGGCGAGACCCTGGCCCGACCGGTCGGCCAGCCGTCGTCCGAGCCAGCGGCCCGAGCCCGCGACCAGCACGCCCACCAGGGTCAGGCTGGCCGCCAGCCCGGCGCCGTAGGCGAGCACCAGGGCGAGCCCGAACCAGGCCTGCCCGAGCGCGGCCGCGCCGACCAGCACGACCACCGCCGAGGGGCTCGGCACCAGGCCGCCCGCGAAGCCCATCAGCACCACGCTCCCGCGCCTCGGCCGCTCGCCGGCGAGGTGGCCGTGCGGGTGGTCGTGGCCGTGCGGGTGGTCATCGCCGTGCCCGTCGTGGGCGTGGCCGTGCGCGTGGGCCGGGCCGTCGTGGGCCGGGCCGTGGTGGTGCCCAGGGTGCCCACGTCCGTGGTTGTGGTCGCCGGTCGCGCGGTGGCGGACGGAGCGGAGCGCGCGGCGCAGGAGGGTGAGGCCGGTGGCCGCGACCAGCGCGCCGCTCGCGACCCCGAGCCAGGGGATGGCGGCGGCGGGCGCGAGCGTGGAGCCGCTGCCGACCAGCAGGCCGAGGGCGAGCACACCGGCGGTGTGGGTCACGGTGACGGTGAGGCCCAGCGCCAGTACCTCGCGGAGCGACCGGCGGCCCCGGCTCGCGGCGTAGGCGGCCATGATGGTCTTGCCGTGCCCGGGGGCGAGAGCGTGCAGGCCGCCGAGCGCGAGCGCGACCCCGAGCGCCAGGGCGGCGAACCCGGGGGTGAGCGAGCGGCGCGCCACCAGCGCGGTGAACGCCTGGGTGAGCCGGTCGGCCCCGCGCGGGAGCAGCCGCCCGATGCCCTCATTGGCGCCGCTGTCGCCGGCCTCGCGGGTCTGGGCGAGCGGCGCCCCGCCCGGACGCACCCGCAGGCTGACGTGCCGCTGGTCCAGCGGGGACGAGAGCGCGTCCTTGGGATAGCTGGTCAGCCTCGCGCTCCGCGACTGCTGGGGCGCGTCGCTCGACTCGAGGGTCATGCGGTCGCCGCGGGCGGTGATCTCGTGCCATCCCGGCTGTGCCGGCGAGCGGTCGGTGAGCTCGATCGCCGCAGCCGCCGCCGGGCGGGGCAGTGCCGCGACCAGGCCGCACTCGACCCGCAGGGTCGGCAGGCCGGCCTGGCCCGGGTTCCGCCGCGCGGTCGCGTCCGCCACCGTGGCTGCGACCACCCGGCCCTGGACGCTGATCCGCAGCTCGGCGGCGGCGTGGCGGCAGGCGGCGGGCGCCCAGGCCGCCAGCTCCGCATCGGAGAGCGAGCCGTCGCGGTCGGCGTCGATGCGCGGCGCGGCTTGGGTCGTCGGGATCTCGGCGAGGTCTTCGACCTCGTCGATCAGCAGCCGGCCGGGCTCGACGACCAGGCCGTGGTAGCGGTTGACCGAGAAGTTGCCGAGCGGGTGCGCCCAGGCGGCGACCGCCGGCAGCACCACCAGGGCGGCGGCGACGCAGAGGATGGCGGCGAGGCGGACGGCGGCGCGGCTCATCCCCGGCCTCCGTTCCCGTCAAGCGTCGCCAGCGCGGCCTTCGCGCGGGGCGCGAGCAGCGGCGAGAAGTGCGGGTTCAGGCGCAGCGCCGCGGACAGGCTGGTCCGGGCGGCGTCGCGCATGCCGAGCGACCGCTCGATCATCCCGCGGTGGTACAGGAACAGCGCGTTGCGGTAGCCGGTGCGCGCGGCCTCCTTCGCGTAATGGAGCGCCTCGCGGTCGCGGCCGTTGACGTGCAGCGCCCACGCCAGGGCGTCGTCGACCTGGACGCTGGCGCGCCGGGCCCGCTCGGCGCGGGCGGCCCGCAGCGCGGCGGCGCGGTCGCCGTGGTCGGCCTGGAACAGCGCGGTCTCGAGGTCGGTGGTGACGCCGTTGGCCTTGGCGATCCTGACCCAGGCGTCGACCACGCGGTACTGCTCGCGCGCCTTCTCGGGCTGCCGCTCGGCCTGGTAGAGGTCGCCGAGGGCGGTGAGGTAGCCGGGCAGCGGCAGCACGCCGGCGACCCGCTGGTGGTCGGCGATCGCGCCGGCGACGTCGCCGAGCGCGGCGCGGACGCGGGCACGCCCGTCCAGCGCCGGCAGGTAGGTCGGGTCGGCGCGCAGCGCGGTGGCGAACTTGGCGCCCGCCTCCCGCTGGTCACCGCGGTTCCACGCCAGCTCGCCGAGCTGGGTGGCCACGTAGGCGAGGTCGCTCGGGTCGCTGGCGGCAGTCAGGGCACCCTCCAGCACCTGCCGCGCTCGCCCCGTGCGGCCTTGCAGCTCGAGCACGTAGGCGACCCGGGTGGAGATGGGGATTCCCGGCCGCTTCTGGTCGGCCAGGCGCGCCGCGGCCATGGCCTCGCGGTAGCGGCCCAGCTCGACCAGCGCGTCGATGCGGACGGCGTGCGCCCGCACGCTGAAGGGGTTCACCGCCAGCGCTGCGTCGGCCTCGCGAAGGGCGGTGGAGAAGTCGTGCCGCGCCGCGGCGAGGGCGCCGAGCCCCGCCAGCGCCGCGTCGTTGTCGTTCGGGGAGACCTGGAGGGAGCGCTGCAGGACCTCGTCGGACTTGGTGTACCAGGTCGGGTCGGCGGTGAGCCGCGCCCGCTCGACGTACGCGAGGCCGAGGGTCGCCCATCCGGCGGCGTCCTTCGGCTGGTCGCGGAGGTGCCGCTGGAGGGCCTCGATCGCCTCCGGAAGGTTGGCGCCGGAGAGGGCGCCCGAGAAGCTGTCGTCGTTGCCGCTGATGCGGGCCAGGACCGCGGGCCTTCCCGCCCCGTCCCGGTCGGCTCCGGCATGGCGGTGCGGGCCGAACACGACCGCGGCACCCAGCAGGAGCCCGACCGCCATGGTGCCGGCGATCCCGGCGCTGAGAAGACGTCGCATGGTTGGCCTCCATCGGTTCGGCCCCCCGGTCCGGCCGTGCGACCCGACCTTCCTCGGAGCCTTAGGCTCCGGGCTGATCGGGCGCACGGCCGGCCGGTTCGCCGGGCGGGTCAGGCGGTGCTGCTGGTGGAGCCGTCGGTGCTGGTGGTGGAGCCGGTGGAGCTGGTCCGCCTGCGGCCGTACAGGACCACACCCGCGGCCACCGCGATCATCCCGGCGGCGAGCGCCACCGCGATCGAGCTCGGCAGGCTCTCGGACGCCGCCTGCGGCATCTGGCTCGCCGCGTTGTCGGCGTTGAGCTGGGTCACGCCGTCGCGGGCCTGCATGCCGTCGGTGGTGCCGTTCTGGCCGGCGCCGGACTGCATGGCGCCGAGGCCGGTCGAGCCGCTCGTCATCGAGCTGCCCTGCTGGGTGCCGCTCTGCATGGTGCCGCCCTGCGTGGTGCCGCCCTGCTGCCCGCCGCTCGGCGGGGTCGCCGCGCTCGGCTTGGCCATCGCGCCGGACTGCGGAGCCGGACGGACGTCGGAGCCGGAGGCGGGCAGTGCGACGTAGGGGAACGTCTTGCCGAAGGGCTTGTCGTTGGCGTTGACCCCGTCGCCGAGGTCGTTCGGGCTGCCGACCAGCTCGCCCTCGACCACCTGCAGCGAGATGTCGACGACGTCGTCGGTCAGGCGGCGGCCGTTCGGGTAGCCAGCCTTGTCGCCCTCGAGGACGCCGAGCCGCTTGGGAGCGGGGGACGGCATGATCGATGTGTTCAGCCGCTGCATCTCGGCGGGACGGACGTTCGGCGGCTGGTTGAGCCCGGGCACGCCGGTGAGGAAGACCGACACCAGGTCGTTGCGGGGCTCCGCCGGCGCCTTGATCCCGTAGACCGCCTGGATCAGCTTCGGCAGCTCAGGG
The DNA here is from genome assembly GCA_040414855.1 of Actinomycetota bacterium. Classification (GTDB taxonomy): domain Bacteria; phylum Actinomycetota; class CALGFH01; order CALGFH01; family CALGFH01; genus DASVXQ01. The sequence continues at coordinate 22,960 of JBEDUQ010000139.1, read as the reverse complement.
TTGGTGACGTACTTGAGGAACTGCGCGTCCTTCCAGGGCGAGGAGGCGTTGAACTTGTCCTTGTCCCTGAGTGGGATGACGACCTCGTTGACCAGCGGCATGCCCAGACGCGAGACCTGGCGGTACTCGCCGAACGCGCCGCGGCGCGAGGTGCTGGTCCAGACGCCGACGATCGGCTGGCTCGCGCTCTTGCGGAGCAGCTTCGAAGGCACCTGGATGGCGACCGTGTTCACGTTGTAGCCGCGCAGCGTGTCGTTGCCGACCTCGGACAGGTTGCCGCCGTAGAGCAGGTCGAACACGCGCAGGTCAAGGAAGAACGGGTCGTCGGCCTGGCCGGCGAAGACCTGGCCGCCGCCGGGCAGCGAGCGGATCGCCTGGTTGCGGAGGGTCTGGTAGTCGGGCATGGAAGCCTTCCCGACGTTCGACGGCGCAACCGGGGCGTTCCTGATCAGCTTGGTGCTCGACTGGAAGATGCCGTTGTGGCGGCGCACCAGGTCGAGGTCGTAGGTCTGGCGGAAGTTGAGGTTCGGGTCGTCGAGGCTGCGCACCGGACCGGTGTTGTAGAGGAAGGTGTTGGGGTTGCGGTAGTGGTCCTTGAAGGTCCAGCGGTAGGTCAGGTCAGCGCCGCCCTCGCCGTCAGGGTCGATGTTGATGTCGTAGCGGGCGTCGCTGGCGAACTTGTAGAAGTTGGGGCCGCCGGAGGCGTCCTCGAAGGGGACCCAGTTGGCGATCAGGGTGGTGGTGTCGGGGCGGTCGGGGCTGACGAACGCGTAGACGTCGGTGTTGTCGTACTGCGGCTGACCGGAGATGAACGGCGCCTCGCGGTGACTCGAGGCGAGCGCCCCGGTCGGAGCGAGGCCGGCGATCATCGCGCCGGCCAGGGCCACGGCCGCCGCGAACTTCGCGACCGACCGTGAGCGAGCGGATCGAACTCTCGACATCGCTGCTTCCTTCGTGCGGATCGGGTGTGGGCGGAAGCCGGTTTCCGATCAGCACTTCGGACCCTCCGGCGCGCCGGATTGGTCCGTCAGCGATTCAGGTGGGACGCGGGGCGTTCAGAGGTCGATCTGGGTGCCGAAGCCGCCGGGCTGGTAGCCGCCGGGGAATGCGCCCGCCAGGGCGACGTGCGCCCGCCAGCTGGTGCAGTGCGCGGGCCCCATCACGGCGGGCGAGGTCTCGGCGAGCGCGGCGACCGTCTGGTCGATGACCGGGCCGTCCCGCAGGTGGAACCCGCCGACGACCGCGTGCACCCTGTCGACTCCGGTGAGGCGGATGGCGTGCGTGACGATGTTGACGATCGCCGCGTGCCGCATCCGGTCAGCACCACCAGGCCCTTGTCGCGGAGGTGCAGCACCACCGCCTGGTCGTCATGGACCCAGCAGGTCGAGCTGCCAGCCACCGTCGCGCCATGCCTGGTGCGCTTCGACGCGGCCCTCGTGACCAAGCCAAACGAGTCTACGCACCTCGGGAAGCGGTCCAGCGCCGCTCTACCTATGAGGCTGGGGTCATGACGTGAAAGAGGAGGTTGTACCTGCCCGCAGATTTTGGGGTATCTTGGCGCGCCATGCCGAAGCCCCCTCCGCAGATCAACCTCCGGGCCAACCAGGTCCTGACGCAGTGTGACCGATGATGTAGCGAAGCGGTTCGATGACTGCTTCGACCAACCCTTGGGGGGAGGTGGTGGTCATGGCCATGGCTGATCAGATAGCAATCCAGGACGGCGCGCTCCCTTGGGAGCCGTCCGGCGGCTCGAAGCTTGTTGAGACTTACGGCTACTACGACCAACCAATCCTCGGGTTGATCCGACAAGCTGGTCTTCCGTATGTCTTCCGATGCGTTGATCTCATCGATCACCGGTACAGCATGTGGGCGTACGCCTTGATCGATGATCTGGAAGCTGAGCGTCTTAGCCAGGCCGAAGACCTTCAACATGCTCTTGCCGAGGTCACGGCTGGCAAGCCGTTTACCGTAGCGCTTGCTGATGAAGAGGCAGGCATCTTCGAGTGGTGGTTCCTCGACGACGAGTTGGACGGCTCACCACCTATCCTCGACTCGGCAGCTATCCGACGCGCCCTCTTGCCAATCATCATGGAGCTAAGGAACACGCTGGCACACGTCGGAGAGCATGTCGCCGAGGAGCTCGCGCAGGAGCCTGCTTAGGCGTCGGAGAGATCGCTGGTCCTCAGCCTCCTCGCTGAGCCGCACCCGCAACTCCTCCCCACGGCCGCGGCCACCAATGCCGTTACGCTGGTCAGCTAGCACGTGCCCCGCACAGCACGGCCTGCACGCCGCGCTTGGCTGCACCGACCAAGCCGGCGTGCAGATGCCCGGCAACGTTCAGCGCTACCGCTACTGGGTGGCGCGAAGTGCCAGACCTGTGCCGACCCGCGGGAGTGGAGCCAACGCGACAGCCCCATCGACCCGCGGATTCCTGGTTTCGCAGGCCGTGTCGGCCGACCCTCCTAGCGGCGCTCGCGCCGGTCGGACCTCCAGGAGTCGTCGCTGCGCATCCCACCGAGCGCCTGCCACGACCGGACGTCGCGGCGGGTCTCCACCGCGGCGTCGCGGGAGGTGCCGTCACGTCCGCGGCGGCCGCCCCGACGGCCGACGGGGAGCGCGAGCACGGCGAGCAGAACGGCCAGGGCCGCCACCACGGCGGCGATCGCCCACCACATCGGTTCCTCCTTGCCGAGCCACCAATGCCCAGCGCCGCCAATCGTCTCACCCCGCCATCCGCCACGAAAGGACGGACGGCTCCAGTGTCACGAAATCGACTTGCCTGACCCGAGCCTCGCTGCTCTGCTGGCGCGATGCCGGAACCCTCCGCCTTCGAGAGGCTCCTCGCCCGCGCGCGGGAGGACCCCGACGTGGTGGGGGTCGTGCTGAGCGGATCCCAGGCACGCCAGGGGATGGCGACGGGCCACTCGGACTTCGACGTCTACGTCGTCACCGCCGACCGGACCGGTCCGGGTGCCGACTGGGCGACCGTCCGCGCGGCCGACCTCGACCAGAGCGTCATGACCCTCGAAGCGTTCCGCGTCCACGCGCTGCCGGGCAGTTCCGAGGAGTGGAACCGGTACTCGTTCGCCCACGCCCGGGTCCTGCTCGACCGGCTCGGCGGCGAGATCGCCCGGCTGACCTTGGCGAAGGGGACACTCGAGGCAGGCGAGGCAGACCGGCTCGCGAGGTCACTGCTGGGCGCCTACCTCAACAGCGTCTACCGGTCGGCGAAGAGCCACCGTGACGGCCGGCCGCTGGAGGCACGCCTCGACGCCGCCGAGAGCCTGCCATTCCTGCTCGGCGCGATCTTCGCCATGCACCGCCGTGTGCGTCCCTACAACCAGTACCTGCGATGGGAGCTGGAGCATCACCCGCTGCCCGAGCCGGAGTGGCGGGCCGGACGGCTGCTCGACGCCATCGACCGGATCCTTGCCACCGGCGACCTCCACGCGCAGCGCCAACTGTTTCGTGACGCCACGCGCATCGCCCGGGCCCACGGCCTCGGCGCCGCGATCGACGAGTGGGGCGACGACCTCGACCTGATCGAGCAAGGGTGAGCATGACCTCGCCGCAGTGCGAGGTCGGTGGGCCGTTGGGGCTACCGCGGGCGGCGGCGGCGTGGGGGTGGCTTGTCGAGGGTCGCGGTCAGGGTGCGGAGCTCGTCCTCGAGGTAGCCGGTGAGGCGGTCGACGTCGGGCACCAGCTCGCGGCAGGCGATCACCCCGAAGTACAGGTTGTCCCGGTAGCTCATCACGGTGATGTTGAGGCCCTGGCCGTCGGTGATCGCCGACAGCGGGTAGTAGGCCAGCAGCTCGGCGCCGGCGTAGTAGAGCGGCACGTTGGGCCCGGGCACGTTGGAGATGAACAGGTTGAACAGGCCGGCCCGCTCCAGCAGCCGGAGCCTTGCGGCCACCCGCGCGGCCTGCCCGGCGAGCGCCGGCATCGCGAACTGGGTGACGTCGGCGAGCAGGTCGGCGGGCAGGGCGCCGTGCTGCTCCTTGGCGATGCGCATCGCCTCGTGGACCAGCCCGAGCCGTTCTTGGGGACTGGCGACCTGCGTGGGCAGCACGGCGAGCATGCTCGAGACCCGGTTGCCGAGGGTGCCGCGCTGCGCCTCGGTGCGGACCGAGACCGGGACCGCGGCGATCAGTGGCACTGTTGGAAGCGCGTCGTGATCGGAGAGCCAGCGGCGCAGCGCGCCGGCGCACAACGCCATGACCACGTCGTTCACGGTCATTCCGTAGGCGTTCTTGATCCGCTTGACCTCGGGCAGCGACAGGCCGGTGAAAGCCCAGCGCCGGTGCTGGGTGATCGACCGGTTGAAGGGCGTCGGCGGCGCGCGCAGCCCGGGCTGCGACAGGATGTCGTCCCCGTCGCGGCCGGGCAGGCGGTCGACCAGGGGCAACCTCGGCAGTGCCGTGCTGGCCAGCACCGGCGCGGAGCGGAGCAGGCTGAGCGAGAGGCGCGCCACGCGCAGCGGCGAGCCGGCGAGTGACACCGCGCTGCGGGCGAGCAGCTCGACCGCGGTCGGCTGGCGCTCGCCGATGGGTGCGCGCTGGTCGGGCATGAGGCGGCCCTCGGGCGACACGTCGAGCAGCGCGGCGAGCAGCTCGTTGCCGGAGACGCCGTCGATCGCGGCGTGGTGGACCTTGCTGTAGATCGCGGCCCGCCCGCCCTCGAGCCCGAAGATCAGGTAGATCTCCCACAGCGGCCGGCTGCGGTCGAGCGGTCGGGAGTGCAGGCGCGCCGCCTGCTCGGCGAGCTGGTGGTCGTTGCCAGGCGCCGGCAGGGCCAGCTCGCGGACGTGGAACTCGATGTCGAAGTCGGGGTCCTCGATCCAGTAGGGCTGATCGATCCCGAGCGGAACCTCGACCAGCCGCCGGCGCATCGGCGGGACCAGCGGCAGCCGCGACTCGACCACCCTGGTGAACCGTTCCAGCGTCAGCGGCTCCGGCGCGGTCGACGGGTCGACGATGCAGACGCTGCCGACGTGGCCGGTGACCGTCCGCGACTCCAGCGCAAGGAACGCGGCGTCGAGCCCGCTGAGCTGCCGCACAGCTCAGCTCACCCCTCGTCCGCGGTGCTCGAGCGTCGCCACCGCGGCGGTCGAGGTGCGCAGCGAGGTGTCGAGCACCTGGATGCGCCTCCTCGGGTCCATCATGTTGGCGCCGATCACGGCCAGGTCCTCGGGACCTGGGGTGAGCACGACCACCCGGATGCCTTGCTCTTCGACCTTGCGGACGTCGCGCTGGAGCCCGACGGTGATCAGCCGCCGGAACTGCCGCTCGATCCGGGCGTAGGCATTGTCCGGGCTGTCGGCCACGTAGCTGGCCATCGGCGCCAGCACGTAGACCTCGTCGAGATCGGCGCCGGCCACGCAGTCCAGCGAGGTGCTCGAGCGGACGCCGCCATCGACGTAGCGCCTGCCGCCGATCACCGCCGGCCGGTACCAGCCCGGGATCGAGCAGGAGGCGACCACCGCCTCGGGGAGGCTGGCCGGCGGCGCCCCGTCGCGGCCGAAGACCACCCGCTGGCCGGAGTCGTAGTCGACCGCGACCACCCAGGTCTCGCCGCCCGGCGCCCAGCCGGGCGCACCGGTCCCGGAGGAAGCCTTGCCGCTGGCGAGCAGCAGGCCGCGGACCAGGGCTTCCAGCGAGGTGTGGCGGGCGCGACCCTGCGGCATCAGCGCGCTGGCCGCGACCCAGGGGTGCATCTTGTGCGGCGCCAGCGCGGTGCTGAGCAGCAGCCGAGGCGAGCCAACGCGCAGTCTGGGCAACGGCGGGAGGCGCCCGCCGGCCTCCCGGTCGATGGCGTCGAGGTCTGGAAGGAACGGCAGCCCGGTCCCGCGCTGGTGCCGGATCATCTCCTCGATGTCCGCGCCGCAGCGTAGGGCCGCCGCGAGCACGCTGCCTGCGCTGGTGCCGACCACCAGGTCAACCCCGCCGAGCGGGTAGGGCAGCCGCCGCTGGAGCGCGGCGAGGGCTCCGGTCATCCAGGCCGCCCCGAGCACCCCGCCGGCGCCAAGCACCAGGCCAACCCGGGTCATGTCGGCGCGACCCCGACGGGTGCGCCTGTGGTGGAGGGCACTCGCCACCTCCTCCACTTCGTTGGCGGTGCAGACGACGAAACGTCGCTCCACGATGCAATAGTAGATGGAGCCTCGGCCGACGACAGCCGGAAATTCGCGCCCGATCCGGGCGCGGGAGCCAAGGAGGCGCATGACCAAGGGGCCAGGTGTTGGGGCATCGTCGCAGCTGGTCGCGTGGGGAGGGACCAGCCGCACCGCCGACCTCGGCGGCCCGGTGCACTACGTGGATTTCGGCGGGAATCCCGCCGGACCGCGGGTCGTGCTGGTGCACGGCCTCGGCGGCTCGCACCTGAACTGGTGCCTGCTCGCCCCCAGGCTGGTCCCCCACGCGAGGGTGCTGGCGGTCGACCTGGTCGGCTTTGGGCTGACCCACCCGGAAGGGCGCTCCGCCACGGTTCAGACCGCCGCGGACATGCTCGACCGCTTCGTGCGGGAGGTCGCGGGAGCGCCGGCGGTCCTGGTCGGCAACTCGATGGGTGGGATGGCGTCGATCCTGGAGGCCGCGGCGAATCCGGACGCGGTCGCCCGGCTCGTCCTGATCGACCCCGCCCTGCCGCTGGCCCGGGGCGCCCGGCCGGACCGCCTGGTCTCGACCGCGTTCGTGCTCTACGCGATCCCCGGCCTCGGCGAGCGCTACCTGGCGAGGCGCCGCGCGACCGTGCCGGTCGAGCGGACGGTCCGAGAGGTCCTCGAGCTCTGCTGCGCCGACCCGAGCCGCGTCCCTAGCGAGCTGGTGGCGGCGTCGGTCGCGCTCGCCCAGGAGCGTGCCTCGGTCGCCGGTCTGGACGCCGCCTTCCTGAGCGCGGCCAGGTCGCTGCTCAGGTTGAGCGCCCGGCGGGGGCGGTACTGGGCGGCGATGCGGGCGATCACCGCTCCGGTGTTGCTGATCCATGGTGAGAAGGACCGCCTCGTCCCTGTACGCTCAGCACACGAGGCGGCGTCTCGCAATACGCGCTGGCGTTTCAAGGTTCTTCCAGACATCGGTCACGTGCCGCAGCTCGAGGCGCCGGAGGCCGTCGCCGGCCTGGTCCTGGAATGGCTCGGCCTGAACGATCCTGGCGAGGGAAGGCGTGGGTGATGAGCGAGGTCAGGCACCGGTTCCACGATGAGCAGCGCGACCTGGAGGTCGCGATCCAGCGGACGGGCGCCGAGGCCCAGCGCCTTTTCGAACGGGCGATGGAGGCGCTGTCCACCGGCGACCAGGCCACCTGTGAGCAGGTCATCAGGGGCGACGACGTGGTCGACCGGCTCTACCTGGACGTCGAGCAGCGCATCCTCAACCTGTTCGCGCTCCAGACGCCGGTGGCCGGCGACCTGCGCCTGCTGACCGTGCTGCTGCACGTCAACCTCCACCTGGAGCGGATCGCTGACCAGGCGGTCAACCTGGCCAAGATCGCGCTGCTGGTCGACGGCCTGCCGAGGAACCCCAAGATCCTGCGGCAGCTCGAGGAGATGGGCGAGATCGCCTGTGAGATGCTTTCGACCTCGATGGTCGCGCTCGCGCGCCGTGACGTGGCGCTGGCGCAGCAGCTCCCCGAGATGGACGAGCCGATCGACCAGCTCAACCGGGGCATGCTCCAGGAGGTGCTCGACGCCTCCGACGACAAGGCGATGCTCGAGTGGGGCATCCGCATGCACCTGGTGTCCCGCCAGATCGAGCGGATCGGCGACAACGCCGTGGACATCGGCGAGCAGGTGGCGTTCCTGGTCACGGGCGAGTTCCACGAGTTCACCGACGCGTCGCACCCCGAGGTCGAGCACCCCGACCTGCTCGAGACCTGAGCGGCCCGCTCAGGCGATCGTGATCACGATCTTGCCGAGGACGTGGCCGTCCTCGCTGAGGCGCTGCGCGTCGGCGGTCCGCTCCATCGGGAACGACGCCTCGATCGGCAGGTCCAGCTTTCCGCGCTCGATCAGCGGCAGCACCTCGGCGAACACCTCGGGCAGCGGCACACCCTGCGCGCCGCCAGAGAAGCGCACGCCGTACTCGGCGGCCCGCGGGTCGGCGATGGTCAGCACCTTGTCGGCGCCGCCGGCCAGCTCGATGGAGTCGGGGAGCGCGCCACGACCGGAGGCGTCGAGCACCGCGTCGACCCCGTCCGGCGCGATGGCGCGGATCCGCTCGACCAGGCCCTCGCCGTAGGCGACCGGCTTGACGCCGACCTTGCGCAGGAACTCGTGGTGCCTGGGGCTGGCGGTGCCGATCACCTCGGCCCCGCGGGCAATGGCGAGCTGCGAGGCGGTGAGGCCCACGCCGCCGGCTGCCGCGTGGATCAGCAGGGTCTGCCCTGGCTGGACGTCCAGGATGCCCAGCGTCCGGTAGGACGTCTCGACCGCCACCGGCAGCACGGCGGCGCGGTCGAAGGGCAGCCAGGACGGCTTGATCACCAGGTTCTCGGGCCTGGCGATGGCCTCGGTCGCCACCGTGCCGCCGGCGGCGCGGCCGATCACGTCCTGGCCGGGGCTCCAGCCGCTGACCCCGGTCCCGATCGCGTCGATGGTCCCGGACATCTCGACCCCGACGCCTTCCGGCTCGCTCGGGGCCTGGTCGCGGGCGAACAGCCCGCGGCGCCGCTTCCAGTCGATGGCGTTGACGCCGGCCGCCCGGATGCTGACGCGCACCTGCCCAGCACCTGGTTCCGGGGTGGGCACCTCGTCGACTTCGAGGACCTCCGGGCCGCCATAGCGGCGATAGCGAACGACACGCGACAAGCGGATCCCTCCCGAGCGGATGGACGAGGCGCACGGACAACGCGAGGCTACCGGACCGCCAGCCACCGTCGCCTTCGCCATCCCCAGGTCGGCGCCGGTGTCGGGATCGGGGATGGATGGTGGCGGTATGATCCGGCCATGCGGCTCCGCGCTGTCGCCGCCGAACGGCCATGAACCTCGCGGTCGATGTGGTCCCACCGGGCGTCCGGTTCGGGATCGTCCGCGGGATCAGCTACGGCCTTTTCGGCAAGCCCGACCCGTTCCTGCCGCGGCTCCGCGAGCTGGGCGCTGGCCTGGTGCGGGTCTACCTGTACTGGTCGCAGATCGAGCCCGAGCCGGACCGCTGGACCTTCGACGCCGCCGACGCGCTGCTCGGCCAGCTCGATGGCTCCGAGGAGGTCTGGGTGACCGTCTGCTCGAGCTCGCGGTGGGCGACCAGGCAGGCGACCGAGTTCCTGCCCCCCTCGCCGCCGAAGGACCTCGACCTGTACCACCGGTTCGTTCACCGGCTGGTCTCCCGCTGCGCCGCCCGGGTGCGGTACTGGCAGTGCGAGAACGAGCCGTGCAACGTCGGGCTGCTCTGGGCGGGGACCGCGGCCGAGTACCTCGGCCAGCTCGAGGTCATGCGCAGGGCGGTCAAGGACGCCGACCCGGACGCGGCGGTGGTGCTCGGCGGCGCGCCGTACGCGCTGTCGGCCAGCGGGCCGGACAGCCCCGACCGCCGCTTCTTCGACGAGCTCCTGCGCGACGGCCGCGACCTCTTCGACCTGTTCGACCTGCACCTGTACGGGGAGGCCGCCGGGATCCCCGCCGAGATCGAGGCCGCCCGAGGCATGATGCGGGCGTTCGGCTACGAGAAGCCGCTGGTGGTGGGCGAGTACAACGCGCCATGGCCGAACTTGTACCCGGAGGCTGCCACCGCGATGGGCAGGGCCATGGCCACCGCGATGCGGTCGCCGCCGCCCGAGGAGAGCGCGCCGGCGCGGGGCCAGCAGATGACCCCGGAGGAGCGCGCCATGGCCAGCCTCTACGACCGCATGGCCGCCCAGCCGCCGCAGCTCCAGATGTTCATGCGCGGCTGCCCGCCGGAGCTGGAGGCCAAGCGGGACCGGATCAACCGCCGCGAGATCGTCATGCGCAACCTGCTCGCCCTCTCGGCCGGGGTGCGGCGGACCGTCTGCTGGAACCTGGGGCCCGAGGTGCCCAACTACGAGAACCGGCTGTCGGCGATGGACCTGCTGTTCGGCAAGTTCCCTCTGCTCGGCTACGAGGGCACCGAGCTGCGCCACCGCAACCCCTCGGCGGAGGCGTTCGCGCTGGTCGCCGAGCGGCTCGCCGGGGTCGACTGGGTGCGGCGCCTGGAGGTGCCCGAGCGGCCGAGCCTGTTCCTGTTCGAGGTCGAGCGCCCGGGACGGGGACCGATGCTGGCGGTCTGGGAGGCCCGCGACTCGTTCGACGGCGAGGACGAGCCCCCGGTCGGCTTCCGGTGGCCCTGGCCGGCCGCGACCGCCAGCGCCGTCGACGCGCTCGGTCAGGACCAGCCCGCCGAGGTGCGCGACGGCGGCGTCGAGCTGGCGGTCTCGATCACCCCGCTGCTGGTCACCGCCGGCTGAGCCGCGGTACGGCCGCCGCCTTGCGGCCTTCATGATTTGCGTGGTTTGCGGGTCTTAGGCTGGCGGGTCGCCGAGTTAGCGCTGGCTCCTGCACGGCAACCCAATTTCCCCAGGAACCGCTTTCCGGAGGAGGCCCGATGGCCGCGATCGGCTACACGATGATGGGCGAGCAGCGCTCTCCGACGGAGATGGTCGACGACGCCGTGGTCGCCGAGCGCGCCGGCTTCGACTTCGCCGTGGTCTCCGACCATTTCCACCCGTGGGTGGAGGCGCAGGGGCACTCGCCCTACACCTGGTCGGTGCTGGGCGCGGTTGCCCAGGCCACCGAGCGGATGCCGTTCATGACCTACGTCACCTGCCCGACGATCCGCTACCACCCCGCGATCGTCGCCCAGAAGGCCGCCACGGTCGCGCTGCTCTCCGACGAGCGCTTCATCCTCGGCCTCGGCGCCGGCGAGCACCTCAACGAGCACGTGGTCGGGAACGCCTGGCCGCCGGCCAACATCCGCCACGAGATGCTCTCCGAGGCGGTGGACATCATCCGCATGCTCTGGGACGGCGGCTTCGTGACCCACCGCGGCCGGCATTTCACGGTCCAGGACGCCAAGCTCTACGACCGCCCGGTGATGCCGCCGCGCATCGGCCTCGCCGCCAGCGGCCACGCGTCCTGCGAGCTGGCCGGGCAGAAGGCGGACCTGCTGATCGCGGTCGAACCGCGTCCCGAGTTGGTGCGGATGTTCGCGGAGGCCGGCGGCGCGGGAAAGCCGGCGGTGGGGCAGATTCTGGTCTGCTGGGGCCCAGACGAGGCCCGCTGCCGTGCCCTGGCGATGGAGCAGGCGGCCTGGACGCCGCTGGACTGGAAGGTCCGCTCCGAGCTGCCGAACCCGGTGAACTTCGAGTCGGCGTCGGCGTCGATGACCGAGGAGAAGGTCACCTCGATGATCCCCTGCGGGCCGAGCGCGGAGGGCATCATCGACGGCGTGCGCCAGTTCGTGGACGCCGGCTTCGACCAGGTGGCGTTCATCCAGCTCGGCGAGAACCAACGGGAGTTCTGCGAGTTCTACGCCGCCGAGCTGGCGTCGACCCTGCGTGACCTCTCGGTGGCTTGAGCACCGCGCGCACCGCCGGCCTGCCTCTGCCGAGCGCCCTCAGCGTCCGGGACCCCGGCCTGGCGTCGCTGCGGCGGGCCGCCCGCGTGGCGGTCGTGGTCCCGGTGCTGGCCGCGGTCGCGCAACCGATCACCGGGGCGCCGAGCTCCTCGGCGTTCGCCGTGTTCGGCTCCTTCGCCCTGCTGGGGCTGGCCGACTTCGGCGGCCCGATGTGGCCGAGGGCGCGCGCGTACGCCGGCGCGGTGGTGATCGGCGGCGGGCTGGTCGCGCTCGGGTCGGCCGCTTCGACCGCGACCTGGTCGGCGGTGCTGGCCACCGCGGTGGTCGCCTTCGTGGCCACCTTCCTCGGCCTGTTCGGCGGCTACCTCAGGGCCGGCCACACCGCGATGCTGCTCGCCTTCATCGTCGCGGTATCGATCCCGCTGCCGTCGTCCGGCCTGGCCGACGTGCTGCCCCGCCTGGCCGGGTGGGGACTGGCCGGCGCGGTCGCGACGGTCACGGGCACGCTGCTGTGGCCACGGCACACGCGCACCCGACTGCGCCGGCGCGCCGCCGACGCCTGCCGTGCGCTCGGGCTGCTGGCCGCCCAGCCCTCGTCGCCCGAGCGGCTGCGCGAGGCACGCGACGCCGTGTCGCAGGCACACCGCGCCTACGACACCGCACCGCTGCGTCCCTCCGGTCCGGCCAGGCGCGACCGCGCCATGGTCGGGCTGATGATCGACCTGGAGCAGGCGCTCCGGTTCGCCGAGCGCTTCTCCAGGCGGCCCCGGCGCCCGGCCGTCGACGAGGAAGGCCTCCTGCTCGGCGAGATGGCGCGGACACTGGACCGCACCGCCGGTGTCCTGGCGGCGCGCGCCAGCCAGCCCGACCTCGGCGCGGTCGACCGGGCCCGCGCGGCCTACCGGGACGCGGTCGACCGCTGGGCCGGCGAGCGCCTGCGCGCCGGCGAGGAGGCCGGGTCGGTGCTCGACGCCCTGAGCGGCTCCTCCGAGCTGCGTGTGTTCGCCTACGCCACGCTGGCGATCGCGGTCGAGGCCAGCGTCATCGCCGGCCTGGTCGTCCGCGGGCTGCCCGAGCCGTTCCCGCACTGGCACCCGCCCGCCACTGGCGCGGCGCCCTGGCTGGCCAGGACCCTGTCGTCGCTGCGCGCCCAGCTCCATCCCGGCGGGGTCTGGTTCCTGAACAGCCTGCGGGCCATGCTGGCGCTGTCGCTGGCGGTCCTGGTCACCAGGTTCGTCCGCCTCGACCACAGCTTCTGGGTGGTGTTCGGGACCCTGTCGGTGCTGCGCTCGAACGCGCTGAGCACCGGCAGGAGCGCGGTGCAGGCGGTCCTGGGCACCGCGGTGGGGGTGCTGGTGGCGTCGCTGCTCACGGTCGGGATCGGCAATAACCGCACCGCGCTCTACGTGGTCCTTCCGATCGCCGCCTTCGTCGCCGCCTACGTGCCCACGGTCGTGTCCTACCTGGTCGGCCAGGCGGCGTTCACCTTGTTCGTGGTGTTGCTGTTCGACATCCTCCAGCCGCAGGGCTGGACGATCGGGCTGGTGCGGCTCGAGGACGTCGCGCTCGGAATCCTGGTGAGCCTGGTGGTCGCGGCGCTGTTCTGGCCGCGGGGGGCGCGCGGGCAGCTCCGGACCGCGCTCGCCGGTCTGTACCGCGCCAACGCGTCGACGCTCGGCGCCGCCTTCGGCTACCTGCTGGGCGACCGTCCGGAGGCCGACGTGGACGCCGGGCGCGCCGCGGTCTCCAGGGAGCTGGACCGGGCCGGCGAGGCCTTCGACGCCTTCCTCAACGAGCGGGGCTCGCGGAAGGTGCCGATGATCACCTGGGGAAGGGTGGCCGCGGCCGGCAACGACGTGCTGGTGGCGGTGGGCGCGATGGAGGCGATGGGCCTGCTCGGCTACCGCACCGCCGGCTGCGAGCAGTGCGTCAGCCGCGTCCGCCGGGACGTCGGCGAGGTGGTGGGCGAGTTCGCCGGCTTCGCCGCGCAGCTCGAAGGCCACGACCCGCGGCAGCGGGCCGCGGTGGAGGCGTCGGCGAGGACGCGCGTCGCCGTGGAGCACTGCCTGCGGGCGTGGAAGGGCAGTCCCGAGACCGGCCTGGACCGGACCGCGATCGGCCTGGCGACGGCCTGGTTCTGGGACGCGGAGCTGGTCCGGCTCGGCGAGGACCTGACCGGCCCGCTCGCCGCAGTCAGCGCCGCGGCCAGGTCGCCGTGGTGGCGCTGAACCGGCCGGTCACTTGGCCGGTCACTTGGCCGGTCACTGGGTCCTCTCGGGTTGGACCCCCGGGCCGATCGCGGCGGTGGTGCGGCGCAGCGACGCGGTCAGCGCCGCGCGGGTGGCCGGGTCGACCCCACTGCCGGCCAGGGACTGGAGCACCGGCAGGACCCGGTAGCTCGGGTGCCGCACCCAGGTCGGGATATAGCGCAGGTCGCCGACCACGTAGCGGTCCCCGTTGCGCACCACCCGGACCTGGATCACCACGCCGTCCTGGGTGGCGGCGGGACAGCATGCCGAGGACTGGTTCGACAGCAGGTTGCCCATGCCGAACACCACCCACTTGCCGTGGATCCGCCGGACCGGCTGCACCACGTGGACGTGGTGCCCGAGGATCAGGTCGATGCTGGGGTCGGCGAGCAGGAGCTTCGCAAGCTTCAGCTGGGCCGAGGTCGGCGCCGTCTGGTACTCGTGCCCCCAGTGCAGGAACACGACGGTGAACCGCGAGCCCGCCCGCCTGGCCGCGCGGGCGTCGGCGAGGATGCGCTTCGGGTCGATCAGGTTGACCCGCCAGGGCTGGCCGGCCGGCGGCCTGCGGCCGCCGTTGAGGCCGTAGGCGTAGCTGAGCAGCGCGACCCGAACGCCCTTGACGGTCAGCATCGTCGGCCCCGCCTCGGCCGGGTCGCGGCCCAGGCCGGCGTGGCGCAGCCCGGCCGCGTCCAGGACCCGCAGCGTTCCGGTGATGCCGGCCGTGCCCATGTCCATGGAGTGGTTTGAGGCGGTGGAGCAGGCGTCGTAGCCGGCGTCGCGCAGCGCACTCGCGACCTGTGGCGGTCCGTTGAAAGCCGGGTATCCCGACAGGTTCGAGCCGGTCGGCGACAGCGGCGTCTCCAGGTGGCACACGGCCAGGTCGGCGGCCGAGACGATCGGCCGGATCGCGCGCAGCATCGGCCGGAAGTCGTAGCGCTGGCCGCTGCCCGCCGCGTAAGCCATCGCCCGCGTCACCACCGAGGTGTGTGGCAGCACGTCGCCTGAGGCCAACAGGGTGAAGCCGGTCGGTTCCTGGCCCGCGGGCGCGGTGGTCGGCCCGCCGTGAAGCGCGGCCGACGCTTCCGGCGCGGCCGAGGCTTCCGGCGTGGGCGGCGCTTTTGCCGCGCCGCTGGTGTGCCTTGCCGAGCGGACCCCGGCGACCGCCGACGGGCTGTCGAGCCCGTCCAGCAGTCCCGCGACCAGCGTGAGCACGACCACCAGCGTGACGGCGGTGCCGAGGACCGACCTGGAGCGGGCGCGACCCATCGCTGCTCGACCTCCTGTGCGGGGGCGCGAGCGGCGGGATGGCGCCGGCGTCTGATGGCCGGTAGATCCTAGAGCCCGTTGCAAGCAGGTCCCCTGGTCCTCTATCGAGTAGACCATGCGCCGCCCGCCGGTTGCTGTGGCAAGGTGGGCGCATGCCGGTGATCAGGGATGAGGCGGCGGGCGCCGCGGCGTGGTGGGCGGCAGCGCTCCGCGACGGCGCGGACCCGGTCGACCCAGAGCGCGCCGCCCTCTTCGAGCGCGCGCTCGCCGAGCGGATCGAGGCCATCTGCGCGGATGCCGGCTGGGAGCCGGAGGTCCCGACCTACGGCACCTGCGGCCGTCAGCTCGCCGGCGGGCCCGTGCCGGACCGGGCGCTGGAGCGCGCGGCGACCGCGGCGGGCGACCGCTCGCTGCTCGACCGCCTCCCGGAAGCGGTCATGTGGATCAACCCCGGCGAGGTCCTGGTCCAGCCCGCGGACGCGGCCGAGCCGGTCCAGGTGTGGCCCGAGGCGCCGGTGACGACTTGACGGAGGCGCGCGCCGGCGGCAGGCTCGTCGCCGGTCCGGGAGCCGGGACTCCAACCGCGGCCGCGTCCGGCCCGGGACGAGGACCCTGAGGAGGAGTGCCCGTGCCCTGCCGAGCAGCACCGACCCGACTAGCGGAGCCGTTGTGAGCGACCGCGTGCGGGAGCGGCCGGCGGTGACCGTGGTCGGCATCGGCGACGAGGGCTGGGACGGGCTCTCGGAGCCGGCCAGGGCCGCGCTGCGGGACGCCCCGGTGATCGTCGGCAGCACCCGCCAGCTCGCGCTGCTGCCGAGCCTCGGCGTGCGCCTGGAGCCGCTGCCCTCGCCGCTGCTGCCCCGGCTCGACGACCTGGTCGACGCCAACCCCGGCCTCTGCCTGCTCGCCAGCGGCGACCCGATGCTCCACGGGATCGGCGCGACCCTGTCGCGGCGGCTCGGCGCCGGGCGCATGCGGGTGCTGCCGGCGCTGTCGTCGGTCGCGCTCGCCTGCGCGCGGCTCGGCTGGCCGGGCGACGAGGTCGAGGTGGTCTCGCTGGTCGCGCGCCGGATCGAGGCGGTGCTGCCCGCGGTGCAGCCCGGCGCGCTGGTGCTGGTGCTCTGCCGCGACGGCGGCACCCCCGCCGCGCTCGCCGGGCTGCTGACCGACCGGGGCTGGGGGGCGAGCGAGCTGACCGTGCTGGAGCACCTCGGCGGCAATCAAGAGCGGGTCCGCGAAGCGGTGCCCGCCGCGGAGTTCGGCGCGCCGGCCTGTGCCGCACTCTCGGTGGTCGCGGTGCGTTGCCGCCCCGAACCCGGCACGGCTGTGCTGCCGCGCACGCCGGGCCTGCCGGACGACGCCTACGAGACCGACGGGCAGCTCACCCGCCGCGAGGCCAGGGCGCTGGCGGTGGCCGCGCTCCAGCCGGTCCCCGGCCAGCTGCTGTGGGACGTGGGCGCCGGCAGCGGCAGCATCGGCATCGAGTGGATGCGGGTGAGCGCCCGCTGC
Organism: Actinomycetota bacterium; assembly: GCA_040414855.1. Classification (GTDB taxonomy): domain Bacteria; phylum Actinomycetota; class CALGFH01; order CALGFH01; family CALGFH01; genus DASVXQ01. The sequence continues at coordinate 6,414 of JBEDUQ010000139.1, read as the reverse complement.
CGCGCGATCGCGGTCGAGCGGCGCGCCGACCGGGCGGAGCGGGTCCGCCGCAACGCCGCCGCCCTGGGCGTTCCCGACCTGGAGGTGGTCAACGGCGACGCGCCCAAGGCGCTCGCCGCCCTCCCCGACCCCGACGCCGTGTTCATCGGCGGCGGGCTCACCAGCGACGGGCTGATCGAGGCGTGCCTGGAGCGCCTGCCGGAGTCTGGCCGGCTGGTGGCGCACGCGGTCACGGTCGAGTCGGAGGCGGTGCTCCATGACTGGCGCCGGCGCGCCGGCGGGCGGCTGGTGAAGCTGGCCGCCAGCCAGGCCGAGCCGCTCGGCGGGTTCACGGTCTGGCGCCCCGCCCTGCCGGTGATCCAGTGGCAGGTGACCCGCTCGTGACCGTCTGGTTCGTCGGCGCCGGCCCGGGCGCTCCCGACCTGCTCACCCTCCGCGCCCAGCGGCTGCTGGCGGAGGCGCCGGTGGTGCTCTACGCCGGCAGCCTGGTCCCCGACGAGATCCTCGCGGCCACCCGGCCCGACGCCCGACTGGTCGACACCGCCGAGCTCGACCTCGACGCGATCACCGGCGAGCTGGTCCGGGCGCACGGCCAGGGCCACGACGTGGTCCGGCTCCACAGCGGCGACCCCTCGATCTTCAGCGCGGTCGCCGAGCAGGCCCGCCGGCTGGACGCGGAAGGCGTGCCGTGGCAGGTCGTCCCCGGCGTGCCCGCCTTCGCCGCCGCCGCGGCCGCGCTGCGCCAGGAGCTGACCCTGCCCGGCGTCGGGCAGACGGTGGTGCTGACCAGGACGGCCGCGCGTGCCACCCCAATGCCTCCCGGCGAGGAGCTGGCGAGCCTCGGCGCCACCCGCTGCACCCTGGTGCTGCATCTGGCGGTCCAGAACGTCGACCAGGTGGTCGCCGAGCTGGTGCCGCACTACGGCGCCGTCTGCCCGGTCGCGGTGGTCGCCAGGGCGAGCTGGCCGGACGAGGTGGTGCTGCGCTGCACACTCGGGGAGCTGGCCGAGCGCGTCCGCGAGCAGGGCGTCCGCCGCACGGCGATCATCGTGGTCGGCGAGGTCCTGGCCCACGGCCCGGGTGGCGACTTCCGCGACAGCCATCTCTACTCGGCCGACCGCGAGCGGCCGGGCCTGGCCGGGCACAAGGGCGGGCGGCGATGAGAAGGCTGCTGGTCATCGGGATCGGCGCCGGCGACCCGGAGCAGGTCACCGTGCAGGCGATCAAGGCACTCAACCAGGTCGACGTCTTCTTCGTCATGGACAAAGGCTCGGACACGCGCGACCTCACCGAGCTGCGGCGCGAGATCTGCGAGCGCTACATCGAGGGCTCGTCCTATCGGATCGTGGAGGCGCCGGACCCGCGGCGGGACCGCTCGGCGGCGGCCTACCGGCCGGCGGTGGCCGCCTGGCGGCGCGAGCGCGCGGAGCTGTACGAGCGGATGATCCGCGAGGAGCTGGGCGAGGACGACTGCGGCGCGTTCCTGGTCTGGGGTGATCCCGCGCTGTACGACAGCACCCTGCGGATCGTGGAACACGTGGTCGAGGCCGGGAACCTCGAGCTGGAGTACGAGGTCATCCCCGGGATCAGCAGCGTGCAGGCGCTCGCCGCCAAGCACCGGGTCAGCCTGACCAGGGTTGGCCAGCCGGTCCAGATCACCACCGGACGGCTGCTGGCCGAGGGCTTCCCGACCGAGAGCGACGACGTGGTGGTGATGCTCGACGCCCACTGCGCCTTCAAGGACCTGGCCGAGGACGGCATCCAGATCTGGTGGGGCGCCTACGTCGGCACCCCCGACGAGATCCTGGTCTCGGGCGACCTCGCCGAGGTCGGCGACCGGATCCAGGAGCTACGCGCGGCGGCGAGGGCGAGGAAGGGCTGGATCATGGACACCTATCTGCTGCGCAGGACCGCGGGCCGTGACCGCGAGGACGGCTGAGCCCGGGGGCTCGCCACGCGACCCCGCGCCGGGCGGCCCTGCGGCGGGTGGGCCTGCGCCGGGCGACCCCGCGCTGGGCGAGCCCGCGCCGGGCGATCCCGCGTCGGGCGATCCCGCGTCGGGTGGTCCCGCGTCGGGTGGTCCCGCGCCGGGCGGACCTTCGCCCGTCGGGCCGGTTTCGGTGCTGCTGCTCGGCGGGACTGGCGAGGCGCGGGCGCTGGCGGCGCGGCTGGCCTCCGACCCGCGGCTGCGCGTGATCAGCTCGCTCGCCGGGAGGGTCCGCGACCCGCTGCTGCCCGAGGGCGAGGTCCGCATCGGCGGCTTCGGCGGCGAGGACGGTCTGGCCAGCTGGCTTGCGGTCGAGCGCGTCGGCGCGGTCGTGAACGCGACCCACCCGTTCGCCGAGACCATGTCCGCGCACGCCGTCGGTGCCTGCGCGCGCCTCGGGCTGCCGCTGCTGCGGCTGGAGCGGCCGGGCTGGCGCGAGCGCGACGGCGACGCCTGGCACCGGGTCGGCTCGGTCGCCGAGGCGGCGGCGCTGCTGCCGTCGCTGGGCCGCCGCGCCTTTCTCACCACCGGACGGCAGGGCCTACCGTGGTTCGCCGGGGTCGAGCGGATCTGGTTCCTGATCCGCTGCGTCGACCCGCCCGGCGGCGCGCTGCCGCCGCACCACGAGTTGCTGCTGTCGCGCGGTCCCTACCGGCGCGAGTCCGAGGCCGCGCTGATGCGGCGCCATGCGATCGATCTGCTGGTCACCAAGGACAGCGGCGGTTCGCTCACCGCCGGCAAGCTCGACGCCGCCCGCGACCTCGGCATCCCGGTGGTGATGGTCGACCGGCCCGCCCGCGCGCCCGGCCCGGCCGCCGCCACCGTGGACGAGGCGGTCGAGTGGCTCGCCCGGGCCGCGATCAGCTCCCAGGGCCCGCCGGGGCCGTCCCGCCGCCTGCCGAAGCCGCCCCGCGCACCGGGGCCGCCTCACTTGCCGGGGCCGCCGACCCGCTCATCGTCGCCGTCGCCGCCGCCCGGCCGTTGGTCGGTTCGGGAGGGTAGCGGCGGGGTGTGAAGACCACCGGTCCGCCGCACCGTTCCGCGACCCTGGTGGTGCTCGACCCGATGATCAGCAGCGTGCTCATGTCGACGTCGGCGGGGTCGAGGGCGGCGAGGGTGGTCACGGCCACCCGCTCGCCCTCGCGACCGACTGCCCGGCCGACCACCACCGGGGTGGCGGGGTCGCGATGGCGGAGCACCAGGTCCCGCGCGGCAGCGACCTGCCAGGTCCGGCGTCGCGAGGCCGGGTTGTAGAGCACCAGGACCAGGTCGGCGGCGGCCGCCTTGTCGATGCGGTCGGCGACCGTGGCCCACGGCTTCAGGCGGTCCGAGAGGCTGATCGCGCAGTAGTCGTGACCGAGCGGCGCGCCGACCCGGCTGGCGACCGCCTGCGCCGCGGTGACCCCGGGGAGCACGGTGACCTCGACGTCGCGCCAGCGCTCGCCGCCCGCGACCGCCACCTCGACCACCGCCGAGGCCATCGCGAACACCCCAGGGTCGCCCGACGACACCACCGCCACGCGGCCGCCGGCCGCGGCGAGGTCCAGCGCCAGCGCCGCGCGCTCCGCTTCCACCGTGTTCCCCGACCCATGGCGCCGCTGGCCAGGGCGCTCGGGTACCCGGGCGAGGTACGGCCGGTAGCCGACCAGGTCGGTGGCGGCGGCGAGCGCCTCGGCGACCTCGGGCGTCTGCCATGCCGGGTCGCCGGGCCCGAGCCCGACCACGGTCACGCCGTGGTTCAGCCGCTGGCGGGGGCGGGCGTCCCGGACGCCCCGTCCCGGGACCAGCGCCAGCGACATGTAGGGCACGGTCGCCGGGTCGACCTCGGCGAGCGGCGCGACCCGCTGCGCCGGCGTGCCGGCCCGCTCGACGTAGCGCGCCCGGTCGAGCATGCCGGCGGCCTCGAGGGCGTCGCGTACCCGCTCGAACGAGCGGCCGAGCTTGAGGATGGCAACGGCCTCGCCGCTCTCGAGGCGGGCGCGGAGCCGGTCGGCCGGCATGGTGCCCGCCAGCACGGTGAGGGACTCGTCGTGCTGGACCAGCGGCTCGCCCACCGCGGCGGCGGCCGCGGCGACCGAGGAGACGCCCGGCACGACCTCCGCCGGGTAGCGGCCCGCCAGCCGGGCGTGGAGGTGCTGGTAGGAGCCGTAGAAGCTGGGGTCGCCCTCGCAGAGGACCACCACGTCCCTGCCGGCGTCGAGGTGCGCGGCCAGGCGCCCGCTGGCGTCGTCGTAGAAGTCGGCGAGCGCGCCGGCGTAGCCGCCGGGATGGTCGCTCGCCTCGGTGGTGACCGGGTAGCGGAGCCGCTCCTCGATCTGCCCGTCGCGGAGGTAGGGGGCCGCGGCCGCGCGGGCGATGCCGTCGGTGTGGCCGGTGTGGTGGTAGGCGACCACGTCGGCCTCCGCGATCAGCCGCGCGGCGCGTACGGTCACCAGCTCCGGATCGCCGGGCCCGACCCCAACGCCCCTCAGCCGCCCCGTGCGCTCCGGGTGTCGCGTCGTCACCGGCTCACCCCCGCCCACCCGCTCGCCCCGCTCACTCCGCGTCGCTCGCGAGTGCGTTCACGGCCGCCGAAGCCATCGCCGACCCGCCGCGCCGCCCGTGGACCACCAGGTGGGGGATCGGGGGCTGGTGCCCGGCCAGGGCGGCCTTGGACTCGGCGGCGCCCACGAACCCGACCGGCACGCCGATCACGGCGGCCGGGGCCGGCGCTCCGTCGGCGACCATCCCGATGAGGTGGAAGAGCGCGGTCGGGGCGTTGCCGACGGCCACCAGCGCGCCGCCGAGGAACTCCCGCCACAGCTCGACCGCGGCCGCCGACCGGGTGGTGCCCAGCTCCTCGGCGAGGCCGGGGACGCTGGGGTCGCGCAGGGTGCAGACGACCTGATTGCCGGCTGGGAGCCGCGACGCGGTGACGCCGGCGGCGACCATCGCCGAGTCGCAGAGGATCGGCGCTCCCGCGGCGAGCGCGGCGCGCGCGGACGCGGCGAAGTCCTCTGACCAGGCCAGGTCGTCGACCAGGTCGGTCATGCCGCAGGCGTGGACCATCCGGACCACCACCGGCTCGAGCGCGGCCGGGACCCGCGCCAGGTCGGTCTCGCGGCGGATGGTCGCGAACGAGGCGCGGTAGATCGCCCCGGCGTCCCGCTCGTAGTCCACGCTCATCGCGACCTGACCAGCGCCGCCAGGGTCCTCGGGGTCGGGTCGTCGCCGACGGCGAAGCGGTCCGCGCCGGCGGCGACCACCGGCATCGCATCGGCGGGCAGGCCGCAGCGGCGCGAGCAGCCCGCCCAGTGGACCGCCCCAGCGCCGCGAATCCGACCGGCCACCGCGCGCACGTCCGCCAGCGAGCGGACGCAGCCGGTCCCGCTGCACGCGGTCACCGCCGCGAGCGGATGGTCGTCGGAGACCAGCAGGCCCACCGCGCCCAGCCGCGCCAGCGCCGTGTCGACCGGTTCCGCGAGCGGCAGCACGATCCTCCCCGCCGCGCCGAGCCGGGCGACCTCGCCCCTCCGCAGCAGCCCCGCGACCAGGTCGAGCTGCAAGACGCTGAGCCGCCCCAGCGGCGCGGCGACCACCACGGCCCCCGCGCCACCGCCAGACCGCCCGGTCCCGCGGGCCCCATGGCCGGCTCGGCCAGGCGCCTCGCCGATTCCAGTGCCGGTCCGGCCGGGCGCCTCGCCGGTCCCCGGCACCGCCCCGAGCGGCAGCCGCTCGACCACGTCGGTGACCGGCTCGCCGAGGACCCCGCCGCCGGACGCGGCGAGCGCGGCGCCGCCGTCAGGCAGGTCCCCGACCCGGTTCACGCCCTCCAGGCCGAGCGCGCGGCGCCTCCGGAGGAACTCCCGGGCGAGCGCGCACGCCCGCGCGACCGCGGCCTCGACCGTTCCGGCGCGAACCCAAGTTTCCCGGCCCGCGACCACCAGCTCGAATCCCTCGCGGACCCGGCGCAGGCCGAGGTCGCAGCCGCGCAGCCCGGCCCGGCCGCCGCCGTCGTCGACCGTGAACAGGAACCGCCCTGGGAGCGCGGCCAGCTCGGGATCGGCGAGCAGGGCGCGGTCGAGCGAGCTGACCACTCGGCGGAGATCGGGGTGGCCGGCCAGGCCGGCGAGCGGGCTGGCGGTGAGGTTCCTGGCCCGGTCGTGGGCGGGGGAGGGCAACAGCCCCGTGGCGGCGGCGCGGCGCGAGATGGCCTCGGCGTCGTCCGGTCGCAGTCCGCGGAGCTGCACGTTCCCGCGGGCGGTGAGGTCGATGCCGCCGTCCCCGAAGCGGCCGGCGAGCGCGGCGACGGCGCGCAGCCTCCCCCGGGAGGCGTAGCCGCCTGGCAGCCGGATCCGGGCGACGTGGCCATCGCGAGCCTCGTGGAGATCGAGGATCCCTGGACAGGCGTCGCCGGCGGTCATGCTGCCTCCTTCGGGATCACGCGT
>JBEDUQ010000138.1:0-3565 GCA_040414855.1 Actinomycetota bacterium | reverse complement strand
GCGGCTGCGTGGCCGTCCCCGACAACTCCCATCGCCAGCTCACCCCGCTCGAGCCGCTCGTACGCGCGATCGAGTCCGCCGAGGTCCTCGATCCGGTGGCCGAGAAGGTGGGTCAGATCGTGCGCAGCGTCGTTCCAGCAGGTGCGGTCAAGGACGCCTTGAGCGGGACCTGGCTCGGCCACGCCGTGCACCCGATGCTCACCGACGTGGTCATCGGCTCGTTCACGGCCGCCTCCGTGCTCGACCTGCTCGCGCCCGGTGACGACGGGGCCGCGAGCGAGCGCCTGATCGTGCTGGGGCTTGCCGCCTACCTGCCCACCGCGGCGGCCGGCGCCAACGACTGGGCTGACAGCGAAGCCGTCGACGACACGATCCGTCGGGCCGGGCTGGTCCACGCTGCTTCCAACCTGGTCGGCGCGACCTTCTATGCCGCATCCCTGCGGGCCCGCCGGCGCGGTGCGCACGGACGCGGCGCGGTGCTCGGTTTCGCGGGGATGGCCGTGATGGCCGCCGGCGGCTACCTCGGCGGGCACCTGTCGCTGAGCAAGGGCGTGGGGCCCGACCAGACCGTGTTCGATCCTGGACCGACCGACTGGACTCCCGCGGCCGACGCCTCCCAGCTTCCCGAAGGGCGTCCTACGCGGGTCGTGGTCGATGACACCCCGGTGCTGCTGCTGCGCGACGGCGATCTGATCTTCGCCATCCACGATCGCTGCTCGCACCGGGGATGCTCGCTCAGCGAGGGCTCGGTCGAGGGCCAGGAGATCGTGTGCTCGTGCCACGGGTCGCGGTTCGATCTGCGCAATGGTGCGGTGCGCGGCGGCCCCGCGACGTCCGCGCAGCCGTCCTTCCAGGTGCGGGTCCAGGACGGGCGGGTCGAGGTCCGCCGGCTGCAACCGGCCTGACACTCCCCCTGCGGTCGGGGCGGCGGTTCCGCCCGTGGTCGGATGTCGGGGCGGCGGTGGCGCAGTACGGTGCCCGCGTGGTCCCGGACGAGGTCAGGCGGATTGTTCCGATCGTGGCGGTGGCGGTCGCCGTGGTCGCCGCGCTGGTCGATCCGTCGACGCCGGGCGAGCTGCTGCTGATGGCTATCCCGCCGGCGGCGCTGGCGGCGTGGGCGTTTCTGCCGCGGGTGCCGGTGCCGGCCGTGGCCGTCGCCGTGCTCGTGCCGGTGGTGGTCGTCCAGCACAGCGGCCACCACGAGCCGATCATGTTCGAGGCCTCGCTGGTCGCGTTCGTGGTCGCGTGCTGGATCGACTCGCTGGTGCTGGCCGCCGCGCTCGGGCTGCTCGCCGTCGCCGTGCCGATTGTGGTCGGCGCGATCGAGACCTCGGGGAAGCTGGGGGTGGGGATCTGGATCGTCGGGATTGCCTTTCCTTGGCTGATCGGCCGGGCCATACACCGGCAGATGCAGCTGGCCGCCGCGCTCGAGGCGACGCGACAAGAGCTCGCCGAGCAGGCGATGCTCGAGGAACGGCGGCGGATCGCCCGCGATGTGCACGACTTCGTCGGCCACGGGCTGGCGGCGGTGATGCTCCAGGTGACCAGCGCGCGGCACGTGCTGCGCCGCGATCCCGACGCCGCCGAGGAGGCGCTCCGCGCGGCCGAGGATGTCGGACGGCGCAGCATGCGCGAGCTGCGCCGGACCGTGGCGTTTCTGCGCAGCGACGACGAGGATGGCGGTATTGCCGCGCCGGTGCCTACCGCGGACGAGATCCCGGCACTGGTCGCGGAGGCGCGGGCGGGCGGCCTTGATGTGGGGTTGAACGTGGACGGCGATCTCGGCGGGCTCGAGCCGGGGGTCGGTCTTGCGCTGCACCGGATCGCTCAGGAGGCGCTGGCCAACGCCGCCCGCCACGCGCCGCATGCGCGGACGGTGCTGGACGTCGCGGTGGGCGAGGCTGAGGTCACGCTGGTGGCGGACACCGCCGGGCCGGTGACGCCGGTGGCACCGGCCGCCGACCCCGAACGACGTTCGTACGGAGTGGTCGGGATGCGGGAGCGGGCTTCTGCGCTGGGTGGCGAGCTGACCGCCGGCCCGACCGTCGACGGGTGGCGGGTGAGCTGCCGGTTGCCATCGAGGGTGGTCGACGCTTCGTGATCCGGGTCGCCCTCGTCGACGACCAGGCCATCGTGCGCAGCGGCGTGGCCCGGATCCTCTCGCCCGAGGATGGGTTCGAGGTCGTGGCCGAGTGCGTGAACGGCCGCGAGGCGGTCGACCGGCTGCCCGCGCTGGCGCCCGACGTGGTGCTGATGGACATTCGCATGCCGGTGATGGACGGCATCGCGGCCACGCGCGGGTTGCGCTCGGCGTCCGGTCTCGATGAGGTGGCCGTGCTCGTGCTCACGACGTTCGGTGAGGACGAGGTGCTGTGGGGCGCCCTTGAAGCGGGGGCGGCCGGATTCGTCCTGAAAGACGCGTCCGCCGAGGATCTGATCGCGGCGGTCAGGGCGGTGGCCGGGGGCGCGGCCTGGTTCGACCCGGCGGTCGCCCCGCGTGTATTGGAGGACTACCGGCGGCGCGTGGCGCCGATCGGGCGCTCCGGCGCGCGGCTCGAACTGCTCACTGAGCGCGAGCGCGACGTCCTGCGGCTGATGGCCCGCGGCGCGACGAACCATGAGATCGCCGCCACGCTGTATGTGGCCGAGGCCACCGTGAAGACCCACGTGGGCAGCATCTTCGGCAAGCTCGGGGTCCGGGACCGGCCGGCGGCGATCGTGTTCGCTTACGACCACGGCGTGGTCGTGCCCGGCGAGATGTAAAACGCACCAAACTCCCCCTGCCGGCCGACGCGGAGTGCACATAAGCATCGTGGGGATGCTTATGTGCACTCGGGCGGTGATGCCGGGGGTGGTTTGGCGCGTTTTGCAGGTGGTCGGGGGCGCTCTGGGCGGGCCACGTCCACCCGCGGGGGGAGGCGAAGTAGGGCCCGCAGCCCGATGTGCAGACGCGCCGCCGACCGTAGCTTGGCCGGCATGACACGCACAGCCATCGAGGTCCACGACCTACACAAGACATACGGCGATCAGCCCGTGCTCCGAGGCCTCACCTTCGCGGTCGGCGAGGGCGAGATCTTCGGGATCGCCGGGCGCAACGGCGCCGGCAAGACCACCACGGTGGAAATCCTCCAGGGCCTGCGCGGCCGCGACGCGGGGCCGGGCTCCGTCGAGGTGCTCGGGTTCGATCCGGCCCGGGACCGGCGCCAACTGCGCCCACTCATGGGTTCCCAGCTCCAGACCTCCGCGCTGCCGGACCGGCTGCGCGTGGGCGAGGCGCTGCGGTTGTTCGCCAGGCTGGCCGGCGACGTGGTCGACTGGCGCGAGCTGGCGGCCGAATGGAGGCTCGAAGAGCTACTTGGAAAGCCCTTCGCGACGTTGTCCGGCGGGCAGCGCCAGCGGCTGTTCCTGGCATTGACCATGGTCAACCGCCCGCGCGTGGTGTTCCTCGACGAGCTCACCCAGGGACTCGATCCGGCCGCGCGCCGCGAGACCTGGCGGCTGATCGAACGCGCCCGGGACGCCGGCACCACCGTAGTGCTGGTCACGCACGACATGGACGAGGCCG
>JBEDUQ010000137.1:0-40352 GCA_040414855.1 Actinomycetota bacterium | reverse complement strand
GGCTAACGAACTACGCCCGAGTTGCCCGACCGACCTGCGAGGATGGCGTCGGGAGCGGTGCGGCTCCGGGGCCCGGGCGGTTCGGCGCGACGGGCCTGGCGGTTCAGCTCGGCGGCGCCGCCGCGATTCGCAGGTCCATCGGGACCGTGATCCCGCCGCCGGAGCGCTCCACCAGGGCGGTCAGGCTCCACGCTCCCGCGATGGTCAGCAGCTGGCCCTGTCCGCGCCAGCGGCCGTCGGGCGCGCGGGTGAGGTCGAGCTGTGACGGGGCGACCTCGGGCCGCGCCGGGAGCGCCGCCGTCAGCGACACCTTGTCGGCGGGGACCGTCGCGCCGCTGTCGTAGTCGGCGACGGTCGCGACGAAACGATTGGGCCCGGCCACGCCAGGGCTCACCTGGAGGGTCACGCGGAGGGTGGTGGCGTAGTCGGCGCCGCTGGTCTCGACCGAGGCTGGGGCCCGCGGTGTGGCCGGTCCCATAGGTGGCGCGTCGGCGCCGGGTGGCAGCTGGCTCAGTACCGCGGCGGCGAGCAGCACCCCGCTTGCGATCACCAGCTCACCGCGGCCGGTCCGGCGCAGGCGAGCCGGCCGGCCGGCGGCGCTCCCGCCGGCGAGCGACGGGACCACCTGGAAGTGGTTGACGCCGCCGAGCAGCACCAGCGCGGCGAACAGGCCAAGCTTCACATCCAGCGCCCTGCCGAAGGCGGTGCCGAGCAGGCCCCTCCAGCCGCCGACCTCCGCGACTGCTCGCTGCACGCCGGTCAGCGCCACCGCGGCCAGGCTCCAGGCAGCCAGCGCCGAGAAGCGCCGCGCCGCCCGGGCCACCGCCGCCCGCGGCGCGCCGGCGATTCCGGCCACCAACCAGGCCAGGCCACCGATCCAGATCGCCACCGCCAGCAGATGCAGCCATTGCGAGGCGAGGTTGAGCCAGCGCAGCGACGACGGCGCCGCCGCATGCCCCGCGAGCGCGTGGATCAGCAGTCCGCCGGAGGCCGCGACGCCCAGCGCCAGCAGCCATCCCGGTGGGCAGGCGCGCCAGGGCGGCTCCCCCTGATCCCGGGCGGGCGGCCCGGCCAGCTTCTCCTGGTCCCGGGCGGGCGGCCCGGCCGGCTGGCCGGTGGCGCGGCCGGTGTCGCGGCGGGTGATGCGCCGGGTGGCGAGCGCCGCGCCCGCGACGGCGACCGCGGCCACGACCAGCGCCGCGGCGCGTGCCTCGATCCAGTGGCCGGTGGCGGAGGCGAGCAGCCGCGACACGGGTACGCCGGCCTCCCGCGCGGTCGCTACCGCCGACGCCGCCAGACCGCCCACCGCAAGCACCAGCGCGGCGCACAGCAGCGGCGTGGCCCTTGCGGGCAGGCGGCGGCCGAAAATCAGGAGGCCGGTCGCGGCGGCGCCGACCAGCAGCGCCATGCCCCAGTAGAAGCCCCACCTCGCCGCGACCGCCAGCGGGCTCGCGCTGGTGGCACCGGCCCCGGTGGGGGAGGACACCGGGGCCGGCACGATTCCCTTCCCCGCGGCCTGGCCACCCGCGGCCTGGCCACCCGCGGCCTGGCCAGCCGCGGCCGGACCGCCGGCGGGCCCGCCGGCGGGCCCGACCCCGAAGGCGAACGCGCCCCGCGAGACGTGCCCGTCGACCTTGGAGACCGTGCGCCAGGTCACCGTGTAGGTGCCGGGCCCCGGCGCGGCGAGCGGCACCCGCAGCTCCAGTGAGTCGCCGGTGCCGCCGGCCGCGCCGCGCGACACCACCCGCCCGGCGGTGTCGAGCACCCGGACCACCGACAGAGCCGGGTCCGGCGCCTCGGTGAACCGCAGCGTCACCGCCGCCGGCGCCCTGGCGACCGAGGCGCCGGCGGCCGGGTCGGACCCGCGCAGCACCGCGTGGGCGCCGGCGGCCGGACCGGTGAGAAGCAACCATGCGATCGCCAGGAGCGCGGCCCTAGCGGCCTTGCGCCACATCGCTCAGACCTCGACGCTGTCCCGCAGTGCCTCCTGGTGGAACGGCAGCGGCGGGCGGGACGAGGTCGCCGCGAGCGCCCGCTTGGCGGTGCGCAGCGCGATCCCGGTCATGACCATGCCGAACAGGCCCATCACCAGGCCGATGGGGCCCATGATCGAGAGGATGGTGACCTTGGTGGCGGTCTGGCGGAGGCGGTGGTCGGCCGCGGTCGCGGTCGCCATCGCGGCCTGCGCCGAGCCTCCGAGCCGCGCGGTCTCGCGGTCGACCCGCTGGGCGATCTGCGCGGTGGTCGGCTGGTTCAGCTTGGGGAAGGCGGCCCGCGCCGGGTCGAGCACGTCTCCGAAGCTTCTCGGTCCCGAGATGAAGTCCTGCTGGACCTTCTGGCCCTTGATGCTGCCGTGGAAATGGAAGGTGAAGCTGCCCGGCGTGCTGGGGATGAAGAAGGCGCGGTAGTCGCCCGGCGTCCCGAACTCGCCCACCTCGAAGTTCGGCTCCAGGGCGAGGTCCTGGCTCTGGCGCCCGGTCATCACCATGACCTTGAGGGAGTCGCCGAGGTCGGTGACCGGCCTGCCGGCGGCGTCGCTCAACAGGAGCTGGACGCTGTTCTTCTGGCCGGCGTAGGCGGGCTCGTCACCGAAGCCGACGACCATCTGGTAGCCGGCGACCCGCTTGGCTTCGTGGGCCGACGCCGGACCGGCCCAGGCGGAGACGAGCAGGGCGGCCAGCCCGAGCACGACCGCGGCCGGCGCCAGCCGGACGCCGTGGCGCCGTCCGCCCCTGGAGAGTGTGGTCCAACGCATCCAACGCATGCAGCTCCCCCTTGCTGGTCGGGGTCGTATCGTCACTGCATGATAGAGATCACTATCTCTCAATACAAGACGCTACGAAGGGGATCCGGCGGGCGCAGGGGTGGGAACGATGCCGGGCCAAGGAAGCGGGCGGGGCGGGATGGGTACGGGAGCGGCGCCCGACGGTGGGGCTGAAAGCTCAGAGAGTGGGACCGGGCTACGGGGCCGTGAGGATCCTTGGGCCGTCCTCGGTGATGGCGATCGTGTGCTCGAAGTGGGCGGAGCGGGAGCCGTCGCTGGTGATCAGAGCCCAGCCATCGGGCTTGACCGAGTAGGCACCGCCGCCCTCGTTGAACATCGGCTCGATCGCCAGCACCAGACCTTCGCGCAGCCGGAGGCCCCTGCCCGGACGGCCGTCGTTCAGCACGCTCGGGTCCTCGTGCATCACCCGGCCGATGCCGTGGCCGCCGAAGTCGGGGACGATCCCGTAGCCGGCGGCGTGCGCGACCTGCCCGACAGCGTGGCTGATGTCCGAGAGCCGGTTGCCGGCGCGGGCCTGCGCGATCCCGGTCTCCAGACCGAGCCTGGTGGTCTCGAGCAGCCGGGCGGCGGCCTGGTCGATCTCGCCGATCGGCACGGTGATGGCCGCGTCGCCGTGGTAGCCGTCGACGATCGCGCCGCAGTCGATCGACAGCAGGTCGCCGGGGCGCAGCCGGTAGCGGTCGGGGATGCCGTGGACGATCACGTTGTTGGGCGACAGGCAGAGCGTGCCGGGGAAGGGGGTCGGCGCGAAGCGCGGGCGGTAGCCGAGGAACGAGGGCGTCGCGCCCTCGCCGCGGATGGTCGCCTCGCCGAGCTCGTCCAGCTCGCGGAGCGACACGCCGGGCTTCGCCGCTGCCTGGACGGCTTCGAGCGCGTGGGCGACCACGCGCCCGGCCTCGCGCATGATCTCGATCTCGTCGCGCGACTTCAGGATGACCACAGCTCTACCTCCCGGCCCGCCGCCTCCGCGCGCCGAAAGCCAGCGTAGCCAATTCAGGGCTCGCGTGGCTGGAGGTGGCGCCGCCACCAGTCGAGGATCGCGTCGAAGCGCGCGACGCGATGGCTCGGCAGCCCGGAGCGCGACAGCTCATGCCCCTCGGACGGGAAGATCAGCATCTCGACCTCGGCACGGCGGCGCTTGAGCGCGACGAACAGCCGCTGCGCCTGCTCGATCGGGCAGCGCCAGTCCTCCTCGGAGTGGATCAGCAGGATCGGCGTGTTGATCTTGTCCGCGTAGGTCAGCGGGCTCTGCGCCTTGACCTTCTCGGGGTCCTCGCCGATGTAGACGCGCAGGAACTCCCAGCCGATGTCGCTGGACCCCTCGAAGCTGTCGAAGGCGTTGCAGGCGCGCTCGCTGATCGCCGCCTTGAACCGGTCGGTGTGGCCGACCAGCCAGCTGGTCATGAAGCCGCCGTAGGAGCCGCCCATCACGCCGACCCGGTCGCCGTCGAGGTCGGGGTCCTCGAGGGCGGCGTCGAGCAGGGCGAGCAGGTCGGCCGAGTCGAGGTTGCCGTAGTCGAAGCAGATCGATCGCCCGTGCGCCTCGCCGTAGCCGCTCGACCCCCGCGGGTTGCCCAGCACCACGGCGTAGCCGGCGCCGGCGTAGACCTGCGCCTCGTCGAACAGCCGGTAGCCGTATTGGGTGAAGGGCCCACCGTGAATGGCCAGCAGCACCGGGAACGGGGGCGTGCCGGCCGGCTTGACCACCCAGCCGTGCACCGGATAGCCGTCCGGCGAGGTGGTGCTCACCTCGACCATCGGCCGCAGCGAGGCGGAGCGGGCGAGTGGGCCGCCGAAGTCGCTGAGGACCTTCTCCTGGCCGTCGCGGAAGGCGACCACCTCGCCCACGGAAAGGTCGTCGCTGACGATCGCGACCGTCACCTCGCCTGCCCGGACGTGCTCCTGGACCTGGCGGCGGCCGCCGATCAGGCACTCCGGCTCGCCGCCGCCGGCCCGGAAGCGGTAGAGGTGGACCGCGCCGCGGTCGAGCGCCACCGTGCTGACGGCGTCCGCCTCGACGTCCAGCTCCAGCGGGCCGGCCCCGAAGTTGTCGAGGTCCCAGCGCTCGGCCTCGGTGACCCGCGTCGGCTCGGCGGACCCGTCCGCCGGGACCGTCCACAGGCCGGTGTTGCGGCCCGCCTCGGCGTCCGACGGCGCGCAGAACCAGATGGTCCCGCCGTCGGCCGCGAACGCCGGGCGGGTGGCGGGGACTGTGGTGCGGGTCACCTGGACCGCGTCGCCGCCGGAGGCCGGCGCCACGAAGAGGTCGGTGAGGTAGTCGTAGTCACGGTCGGGGTGACGCGCGGAGACGAACACGATCGAGCCGCCGTCGGGGCTCCACGACGGTTCGGCGTGGTCGTAGTCGCCGCTGGTGACCTGGACCGGCTGGGCGTCCTCGGCGAGCGCGTCGATCACGAACACGTGCGGCCGCCGGTCGAACACGTAGCCGAGGTTGTCGAGCTTGAACTGGAGGGTGGTGATGCGCCGCGGCGGCTCCTTGCCGGGCGGCACGTCCTCGTCGGTGCCGTAACGGCCGGGCTCGGGGACCCTGGCGACATAGGCGATCCGGGTCGAGTCGGGGCTCCAGACCAGCCGCTCGACGCCGAGCGGGTGGTCGGTGAGCCGGCGCGGCTCGCCGCCGGCGACCGGCATGACGTGGATCTGCGGCTTGGCGCCCTCGTCGGCGCCGGCACGCAGGAACGCCAGCCAGCGGCCGTCGGGGGAGTAGCGGGGCCAGAAGTCTTTGGGCCCGTTGGTGTAGCGGGTCGGGGCGGACGACCCGTCGGTCGGCATCACCCAGATGTCGCTGCGGTAGGTGTTCTCGTCGAGGTCGATCCTGGTCACCGCGACCGCGGCCCGATGTCCGGACGGCGTCAGCGTTGGCGCACTCGGGATGCGCAGAAGGGAGAGATCAGTAGCTCGCATATCGCGCAAACCTACCATATCTTGGCTGAGGTGGGATCATCCGATTCCTCCAGACTCGTGCGCCAGCTGGAGTAGAGCTTCTCGTACGCGCCGCCCGCCTCCAGCAGGCTCTCGTGGGTGCCCTGCTCGACCAGCTGTCCGCCCCGCATGACCAGCACGAGGTCGGCGTGCTCGGCGGCGGCGAGCCGGTGCGCGACGGTGATCGCGGTGCGCCCCGCGGTGAGCCGGTCGATCGCGTTGCGCAGCCGGACCTCAGTGGCCGGGTCGACCGCCGAGGTGGCCTCGTCGAGGATCAGGCAGCCCGGGTTGGCGAGATAGCCGCGCGCCAGGGCGATCAGCTGGCGCTCGCCGACCGAGAGGCGCTCGCCGCGCTGGCCGACGGTGCTGTCGATGCCGTCGGGCAGGCTGTCGACCCAGGCGCCGAGGCCGAGCGCGTCGATGGCGGCGCGGACCTCGGCGTCGTCGGCGTCCGGGCGGCCGCGCCGCAGGTTGGCGGCGACGCTCTCGTCGAACAGGAACCCGTCCTGGGGCACCAGCACCATCGAGGAGCGCAGCGAGCGGGTGGTGACCGTGCGCAGGTCGAGCCCGCCGACGCGGATGCTGCCCTCGGTCGGGTCGGCGAGCCGGATCAGCAGCTTGGCCATGGTGGTCTTGCCCGACCCGGTGGCGCCGACCACGGCGACCTTGGTGCCGGCGGCGATCGTGCACGAGATGTCCCTGAGCACGGGCGCGGAGCCGTGGTAGGCGAACCAGACGTGGTCGAGCCGGATCTCCAGCGCGCCGCTCGGCAGGTCGGCGCCGTGCTCGGGCTCGCGGACCTCGACCGGCGTGTCGAGCACGTCGAGCACGCGCCGCCACCCGGCGGTCGCCTGCTGGATGTGGTCGAGCAGTTCGGTGAGCGTGGCGACCGGCTCGAGGAAGATCGACACCAGGAAGGCGAACGCCACCAGCTTGCCGGTCGACATGTCGTGGGCGGGGCCGAGCGCCATCCCGACCAGCAGCACGGTCCCGATCGCCAGCGCCGAGAAGAGGTCGCTGATCGGGAACAGGATGGCGCCGATCGTGCCCGCCCGGATCTCGGCCCGAGCGCGGCGGTGGATCGCCTTGGCGAGGCGGTCCTGGGCCACGTCCTGCGATTGGTAGGCGCGGATCACGGCGGCGCCCATGATCGACTCGGAGAGCGCGCCGAGCATCTCGCCGACGCGGACCCGGACGGTGTCCCAGGCCCGCAACAGCCGACGCTGCATGGCACGGAGCAGCGGCACGATCGGGGCCATCGTGAGCAGCGCGACCAGCGTCAGGCGCCAGTCGTAGACCGCCATGGTCAAAAGCGAGACCACCATCAGCGAGCCCTCGACGATGGCGCTGACGCCGCCCCAGCGGAAGAAGTCGCTGAGCGTCTCGACGTCGCCGACCACCCGGCTCACCAGCGTGCCGCGGCGCTCGTCGTTGTGGTGGGCGATGCTCAGCTCGTGAATGTGGCGGAAGGTGCGGGTCCGCAGGGTCGCGAGGCCCCGCTCGGCCGCGCGGGCCAGGCGCCTGCCGGTGGCGCGCGCGGCGAAGGTGGTGATCACCACCACCGCCGTGCCCGCGATCACCAGGCGCAGCACCGCGCCGAAGTCGCCAGGGCTGAGGTGGTGGTCGATCACCTGCTGAACGAGCACCGGCGCGGCGACGCGGCCGACGCCTGCCAGCAAGGCCAGCGCGATCGTGAGCCGCAGGCCCTGGCGCAGCTCGGGGGTGGCCGCGAAGCCGCGGCGCAGCACCTTGGCCGCGCCGGCCACCGCCGGCCGCCCCTCGCCGGCCGCGCCCGGGGCGCTCCCGGCGGTGTCGGCAGGGTCGGCTGGGCCGGCGGTCACGCGCGCACCTCCTTGCCGTCGCCGTTGCGCTTGGCGCCGTTGCCGGCCACGCCGTTGCCGGCGGCCTCGGCGCGCTGGTAGGCGCGGGCGAGGCGGGCGTAGCCGGGCACCCGCGCCAGCAGCTCCTCGTGGCTGCCCTGGGCGAGCAGCCGGCCGTCCTCCAGGTACAGCACGCGGTCGGCGAGCGCGATGGTGGCCAGCCGCGAGGCGACGATCACCGTGGTGGTGCCGGGCAGCGACCGCTCCAGGCCGGCGAGGATCGCGGCCTCGGTGACCGGGTCGACGCTCGAGGTGGCCTCGTCGAGCACCAGCAGCCGCGGCCGCCGCGCCAGCGCCCTGGCGAGCGCGACCCGCTGGCGCTGCCCGCCCGACAGGGTCACGCCGCGCTCGCCCACCACGGTTTCGTAGCCGTCGGGCATGCGGCGGACGAACTCGTCGACCTGCGCCAGCTCGCCAGCCTGGCTGGTCGCGATCGCGGCGGGAGCGCCGTCGAGGTCGACGTTGCCGGCGATCGAGGTCGAGAACAGGAACGGCTCCTGGAAGGCGAGCGCGACCGTGGCGCCGAGCTGCCCGTCGTCGAGCGCCGCCAGGTCGACGCCGCCGAGCCGGACGGTGCCGGCGTCGGGTGGCAGCAGCCTGGCCAGCAGCAGCGCCAGCGTCGACTTTCCAGACCCGGTCGGCCCGACCAGGGCGACCGTCTCGCCCGGCCGCATCCGGAACGAGACGTCGTCGATCACGTCGTTGCCGGGAAGGTAGGCGAAGCGTAGGCCCTCGACCTCCAGGCCCAACGGACCCTCGGGGAGCGCCCGCCCGCCGGCGGGTCGCGGGGCGCGCCGCTCGTTCAGCACGCCGGCGACGCGGCCGTAGCCGGCGACCGCGGGCGGCATGTCGCCCATCACGTAGGTGATCACCCGCATGGGCCACGCCAGCAACGCGAACAGGTTCACGGCCGCGACCAGCGTGCCGGCGGTGAGCTGGCCGTTCTGGATGCGCCAGACGCCCAGCACCAGCAGCACCATGGTCGCGATCCCGGGCACGGCGTCCAGCGCGGCGTCGAAGGTGGCCCGCATCCTGGCGATGGCGACGCGGACGTCCCGGAGGCGCTCGGCGCTGGCCTGGAAGCGGTCGCCCTCGGGCCGCTCGGCCCCGAGCGCCTTGACCACCAGGACGCCGTCGAAGCTCTCGTGGGCGACCGCGGAGACCTCGCCGAGGCGCTGCTGCGCGACCAGGGTGAGGTGCGCTACCCGCCGCTGGTAGATCAGGTTGATCAGCAGGGTCGCGGGGACCACCGCCAGGCCGATCGCGGCGAGATACGGGTCGGTCACCACCAGGTACGTGGCGGCGAGGGCCAGCAGCGTGACCACGCCGGTGGCGAACGGCAGCGGGTGCAGCACCTCGCTGGCGGCGAGCACGTCGCCCTCGGCGTGGGAGAGCAGCTCGCCGGCTGGGTGGCGGTGGTGGTAGCGCAGCGGCAGCCAGTGGTACTGGTCGGCGACCCGCTCGCGCAGGATGGCGCTGACCCTGGCGCCGGCGATGGTGGCGGCGATGCGCCGGCAGATCACCCCGGCGGTCTTGAGCCCGCCCATGGCCACGATTGCGCAGGCCCCGGCGATCGACGCGCCGAGCCGGAAGTCGCCGCTCTCGAAGCGCGGCGCGACCACGCGGTCGACCACCCTGCCGAGCACCCACGACTGGCCGACGATGCCGAACGCGTAGACGATCGCCCCGAGCACCGCGATCGCGAACGGGACCGGCCTGAGCCGAACCTGCCGCCACATCACGTGGAGGCCGCGGCGGAGTACCCCTCCGTTGGGTGGTTGCTCGAGCATGGAGACACATCCTGCCAGTTGAACTGTCGGCAATTAAAGGGGAATATCCGGACGGCGTAACCCCGGCGAGCGGCTCGGCCGTGCCGGGGGTCACGACGCCGTGCCGGGGGTCACGACGCGGTCCCGACGGGCCCGGCCGCCCCGGCGGCCTCGGCCTCGACGGGAGCCGGCGCCGGCAGGAAGCGCGCGACCGCCGCCTCGACGCTCGGCACCGACCAGATCCCGGAGGCGATGCCGGGAATCAGCGGCACCAGGGTCCCGATGGCAGCCACCCAGATGGTGGGGTGCAGGCCGATGGTCTGGCCCAACGCGCCGCCGATCGCCGAGCCGATCGGCATCGTGCCCCAGACCATGAACCGCATGCTCGCGTTCATGCGGCCGTGGAGGCGCTCCGGCGTGATCGCCTGGCGGATGCTCAGCTGGCCGATGTTGTAGGTGGTGGAACCCCAGGAGGTCAGCAGGTTCGCGGCGATCAGCCACGGGACCGGGTTGGCCAGCGGCGCCAGTGCCACCAGCAACGGGCCGATCGCGCCCAGCACGATCGCGACCACGGTGGCGCGGCCCACCCCGATGCGACGGCCGAGCCAGCCGCTCAGCATCGCGCCGACCAGCCAGCCGAGGTTGCCGATGGTCATGGTCAGGCCGATGAGGCCGGCGCTCATGCCGAAGTGGCGCACCTCGTAGACCACCACCACCGCCAGGAGCATCGAGCTGAAGAGGTTGAAGCTCCCGGTACAGGCGGCGATCCAGCGCAGCAGCGGGTGGCCGAGCACGAAGCGGAGGCCCTCGCCGATCTCCTTGCGCATGCCCGGGCCGGCACTGGCGGGGGCCGGCGGCGGCTCCTGGCGGCGGATGCGGCCGATGAAGGCCGCGGAGGCCACGAAGCTGGCGGCGTCGACCAGCACGGCGAGCGGCGCGGTCATCCACTGGATGAGCACGCCGGCCAGCCCGGGGCCGGCGATCGACGCGCCCGAGCTGGAGACCTCGAGCTTGGCGTTGCCCTCGATCAGCTGGTCGGGGTCGACCAGCCGCGGCAGGTAGGACTGGTAGGCGACGTCGAAGAACACGGTCAGCATGCCGGTCACCAGGCCGACCAGGTAGAGCTGCGGCATGGTGAGCACGCCGAGCGCGTGCGCGAGCGGGATCGACGCGATCGCGACCGCACGACCGAGGTCGCCCGCGATCAGCACCGGCCGGCGGCGCAGCCGGTCGACCCACACGCCCGCCGGCAGCCCGACCAGCACGAACGGCAGGAACTCCGCGGTTGTCAGCAGGCCGACCTCGAAGGTCGACGCGTGCAGCACGGTGATCGCCATCAGCGGCAGCGCCAGCAGGCTGATCTCGCTGCCGAAGCGGCTCACGCTCTCGGCGCTCCACAGGCGCACGAAGTCGGCGTGGCGCCAGAGGCTCCGCCCGCGCGCCCTCTGCCGCCCGCCCCGCCTCTTGGCCCCTCTGCCCATCCCCCACCTCGCCCGCGCTTCGCCTCGGACCCGACCCGTTGCGTGGATTGATCGAGAAAATCCCACTGATGGAGTCTTGCCCATTGATTGAGATTCGTCAATCGATAGAATGTTCCCCATGAGTGAGCAAGCCGTGCCGGCGGGCCCGGCGGCCAGGGTCATCCGGCGTCCCGCCACCGCCGACGAGGCCAAGGCGATGGCGCACCCGATGCGCCTCCGCATCCTGCGCCTGTGCCTGAACCGCGAGCTGACCAACAAGGATCTCGCCGACCGGCTCGGCAGGGACCCCGGCACGCTGCTGCACCACGTCAGGATCCTGGTCAAGACCGGCTTCCTCGCGCCGGGGGACCCGCGGCACGGCAGCCACGGCGCGCTCGAGAAGCCCTACCGCGCGACCGGCAAGTCATGGCTGCTGGACTTCGGCGACAGCGCCGCGACCGAGGACCCGGCGGCCAGCCCGTCCCTGGAGGCGTTCCGCGCCGAGCTGGCCGAGGCCGGTCCCGGCTCGATGGAGCAGGAGACCCGCATGGGGCTCACCCTGACCGACGACTCGCTGCGGCGCCTCCAGGAGCGGCTCCAGGACATCTTCGACGAGTACGCCGACCGCGCACCCGACCCTGGCGGCAAGAGCTACGGCCTCTACCTGGCGGTCCACCGCCAGCACGTGACCGATGACTAGGGTGTGACTAGGGTGTGTTGGGGTCCAGCCAGAGGTTGGCGATGTCGGGGTTCGAGATCCAGGGCGAGAAGCGCCACTGCTTGACCCTCGATGACCAGAAGTAGGTCTGGCGCTCGTAGATCAGCGGCACCCAGGCGGCGTCGTCCATGATCTTGCGGTCGATCTGGCCCCAGAGGCCATTGCGGACCGAGGGGTTCTCGGTCGCGTAGGCCTCGTCGATCATGGCGTTGACCTCGGGGTTGTTGTAGTCGCCGTAGTTGTTGTTCGCCTTGGCGGTGATCTTGCGCCCGTCCAGGAGCACGCCGATGAACGAGCGGGCGCCGTTGCCCGGCACGTCGGGACACCAGCGCGCCAGGCCCAGCTGATGCTCGTCCTTCTTGGACTGGAGCTGGAGCGAGTCGGTGTAGACCTTGTAGCCGGCGTACTGCTTGACCTTGAGCTGGATCCCGGCACGCTCCAGCGAGGACCGGATCACCTTGAGGGCGGCGGGACCCTTGCCGGTCGACGGTCCGACGTAGTTGAGCGTTACCCCGTTGGGGAAGCCGGCCTGGCTCAGCAGCGCCTTGGCCGCAACCGGGTCGCCGCGCGAGTCGGTGGTGCCGTAGGGGTCGGGGTAGCGCTCGTAGCCGCCCAGCGTCGGGCTCAGGATCGTCGAGGCGGGCTCGCCCGCGTAGGCGCCGCCCAGCTCTTGCACCAGCGCACGCTTGTCGATCGCCAGGTTGATCGCCTTGCGGACCAACGGGTTGGCGGTCGGGCCGCTGTCGGTCTGGAGCGTCAGGTAGCGGACGCAGCCGGTGGTCTTGATGGCGGTCTGGTTCCGCAGGTCGGGGTCGCCCTCGAGGCGCTGGAGGTCGGCGTTGGGCGGCGGCGTGAGGTCGAGGTTGAGGTCGACGCCGCCGCCCTCGAGCGCCTCCTGGATGGCGGTCTCGTTGGCACCGATGCGGACCTGGACCCGGTCGACCCAGGCCTTGCGCAGTGGATCGGTCTGCGGGTCCCAGTTCTGGTTGCGGACCAGCTCGATCAGCTTGCCGGGCACGTAGCTGGCGAGCGCGTACGGCCCCGAGGCGATCAGGTGCTTGGCGTAGTCGGTGCCGAGCTGGAAGTGCGATGCGTTGCGCCGGGGCACCGGCGAGAAGAACGGCATCGTGAGGATGCTCGGGAAGTCGCTCGCCGGCTCGCGCAGGGTGATCTCGAGGACGTCGTCGCTGACCGCCCGCATGCCGGAGATGGTCTTGGCCTTGCCGGCGGCGTACTCGGCCATGCCCTTGATCAGGGCGGCGTAGGGGTTCGGCGAGCGGGTCCGCGAACGGGGCGCGAACTGCCGCTCGACCGCGTAGATGAAGTCGTCCGCGCGCACCGTCGCATCGTACGGCTGGGCGTAGCGGATGCCCTCGCGGATACGGAAGGTGTAGGTCCTCCCGTCGGGCGAGAGTCGATAGGGCCCGTCGGCGAGGTCGGGCACCGGGTCCAGCGCGCTCTCGTCCTGGCGGCTCGAGTCGAACGAGTAGAGGGTCCGCACCAGACCCCGGAGGATGGCCAGGTCGGCGGCCCCGTAGGCCACCCCGGGATCGAGCGCCTCGACGTCAGCCTGGTCGAGAACCCGCAGGGTCCCGTGCCTGACGCCCTTGACGCCGTCCTGTGGCGGAGTGGCCGTCTGCGCCTGGCATGCGGTCGCCAGGACCGCGATCGCCACCAGCACAGCCCAGACCCGTCGTTTCATGGCTCCCGTTCCCACCGTGACCTCCGGCCGGGCAATGACCGGTGGCGTGCCTCGATCGTACAGGCGATACCCAGCCGAGCGTAGGGATTGGCAAGGGATTGGGGGTATCGCACCATCGCTCTTCGCGCCCGTGCCCGGGCCGGCGCGGGTGAGCGACTCCGCCCACCCGCACCGTCCCCGATCAGAGCAGGCCGCGAGCCTCGGCGAAGTGACACGCCACCGGATGGCCCTGCCCGCGGTCGACCAGCTGCGGTTCCTCCTTGGCGCAGATCTCCTGCGCCTTCCAGCAGCGGGTCCTGAACCGGCAGCCCGACGGCGGGTTGACCGGGCTGGGCACGTCGCCCTCGAGCACGATCCGCTTGCGCTTGCGCTCCAGCTTCGGGTCCGGGATCGGGACCGCCGACAGCAGCGCCTGCGTGTACGGGTGTGAGGCGCGCTCGTAGATCGCCTCCCGCGAGCCGATCTCGACGATCTTGCCGAGGTACATCACCGCGACCCGGTCCGAGATGTGCCGGACCACCGACAGGTCGTGCGCGATGAACAGGTACGCGAGATCCAGACGCTCCTGGAGCTCCTCGAGCAGGTTCACCACGCCGGCCTGGATCGAGACGTCGAGCGCCGAGACCGGCTCGTCGAGGATCAGGACCTTCGGCTCCAGCGCGAGCGCCCTGGCGATGCCGATGCGCTGGCGCTGCCCACCCGAGAACTCATGCGCGTAGCGGTTGCGGTGCTCGGGGTTGAGCCCGACCAGCGAGAGCAGCTCCCGCACGCGTTCCTGGCCCTGCTTGCCGTACAGATTGTGGATGACCAGCGGCTCGGCAACGATGTCGTTGACCGGCATGCGCGGGTTCAGCGACGCGTAGGGGTCCTGGAAGACGACCTGGAGGTCGCGGCGGATCCGGCGCATCCGCTTGCGGGGCACGCCGACCAGGTTGTTGCCCTCGAAGCGGATCTCTCCCGAGGTCGGCTCGGTGAGCCGCAGGATCGCGCGCCCGGTGGTGGATTTGCCACAGCCGGACTCGCCGACCAGCCCCAGCGTCTCACCCGGCCGCACCTCGAAGGAGATGTCGCAGACGGCGTGCACGTCCCCGATGCGGCGCCGGATGACGCCGGAGCTCGTCAGCGGGAAATGCTTGACCAGGTTGCGGACCTCGAGGATCGGCCCGCCGGACCGTTCCGCAGCCTGGTCGGGTGCCGGTGAGGTGGTGGTCACGTCCGCTCCTCCGTGCTGCCCTGCTCGATGGTGTCGAGCGCCTCCAGCTCCTCAAGTGCGGCCAGGTTCGCCTGCGACGTCTCGAAGACCTCGTCGGCGCGCACGTCGCCGGCCAACTCCTCGGAGTAGTGGCAGGCCGCGACGTGGTCGGCACCCCCGCCGACGTCGCGCAGGACCGGCTCCTCCTGCTCGCAGTAGGGCCGGCTCATCGGGCAGCGCGGCGAGAAAGGGCATCCGACGGGGAGGTTGACCAGCGATGGCGGCGAGCCCTTGATGGGCGTCAGTCGCTCGGCCCCCTTGGCGTCCAGGCGCGGCAGCGACCCCAGCAGGCCCAGCGTGTAGGGCATGCGCGGCTGGTAGTAGATGTCGTCGACCGAGCCGACCTCGACCGGCTTGCCGGCGTACATCACCAGCACCTTGTCGGCCATGCCCGCGACCACGCCGAGGTCGTGGGTGATCAGGATGATCGCGGCATCGGTGTTCTCCTGGATCCGCTCCAGCGTGTCGAGCACCTGCGCCTGCACGGTGACGTCCAGCGCGGTGGTCGGCTCGTCGGCGACGATCACGTCCGGGTCGTTGGTCAGCGAGATGGCGATCACCGCGCGCTGGCGCATGCCGCCGGAGAACTCGTGCGGATAGCTGTTGGCCCGCTCCCTGGGGTTGGGGATGCCGACCAGGTCGAGCAGGCTCACCGCGCGCTCCCAGGCCTGCTTCTTGGAGATGTCCTGGTGGGCCAGGATCGCCTCCTGGAGCTGCCAGCCCACCGTGTAGACCGGGTTCAGCGAGGTCATCGGGTCCTGAAAGATCATCGCGATGTGCTTGCCGCGGATGCCGGTCATCTCCCGCTCGCTGAGCTTGAGCAGGTCGCGATCCTTGTAGCGGGCGGACCCGCGGACCTTTGCGGTGCGCGGCAGCAGGCCCATGATCGCCAGCGAGGTCACCGACTTGCCCGAGCCGGACTCGCCAACGATGCCGAGGACCTCGCCGGCGTTGAGCTTGAAGTCGACTCCCCGCACCGCGCGGACGATGCCGTCGTCGGTGGGGAAGTCGACCGTCAGGCCTTGAACGTCGAGGATCGGGTCCGCCATCAGGCACGCACCCTCGTCTGGGTCGGGTCGAAGGCGTCCCGCAGGCCGTCCCCGATGAAGTTGATGCTCAGCGCGATCACGATGATGACCAGCCCGGGGAAGTAGAACAGCCATGGCCGCGTCTGGGCCGCCTGCTGCCCGGCGGAGACCAGTTGTCCGAGCGAGGTGTCCGGCGGCCGGATCCCCAGGCCGAGGAACGTCAGCGCCGTCTCGACCAGGATCGCCACCGCCACCGTGATGGTCGCGTTGACGATGATCGACCCGGTGGCGTTCGGCAGCAGGTGCCGGAAGATGATCCTGGCGTCGCTGGCGCCCAGCGCCCGCGCGGCGTCCACGAATTCCTTCTCGCGGAGCGACAGGAAGGTGCCCCGAACCACCCGGGCGATCGACATCCACGACACGCTGGCGATCACCAGCGCGACCACGAACCAGTCGCCGCCGCTGGTGCCTGCCAGCAGGCCGGCGATCGCCAGCAGCGGAATCGTCAGCACCAGGTCGGTGAAGCGCATCAGGATCGAGTCGACCACCCCGCGGTAGTAGCCGGCGACCGCGCCGAGCACCGCCCCGAAGCCCGTGGCCAGGAGCGCCACCACCAGCGCCACCTGGACGGACTTTTGGGCCCCGCGGATTACCTGGGCAAGGGTGTCGTGACCGATGTCGTCGGTGCCCATCGGGTGCTCCAGCGACGGCGGGGTCGAGAACTGCTTGGTGATGTCGATGTAGTTGTACTTCCACAGGCGAGCGCCGCCGAGCGAGCCGACCACCATGATGATGAACACCACCAGGCTCACCACGGCCAGCCGGTGCGCCAGGAAGCGCCGGATCACCATCTGGGTCTGGGTCCGGGCGGCGACCGTGAACTCGCGCTCGATCACGCCCGACTGCCCGGTCTGGGCCACCGTGCCGCCGGCCGCCGGTCCCGGCGAGGAGGCCGACGGTTCCCGCGGCGCGGCGGCCTCCTCGGGGCGGTCCTGCGGTCTGGTGTCAGCCATAGCGGATCCTCGGGTCCAGGAAGGCGTACAGGATGTCGGCGGCCAGGTTGAACAGGATGATGATCACGCTGGTCGCCATCAGCCAGGCGAGCACGACGTTGATGTCGACCTGGTTGATCCCGCGCACCAGCATGTCGCCCATGCCATGCCAGGAGAACACCGCCTCGGTGAGGATCGCTCCCCCGAACAGCGTGCCGGTGTCGACCGCCACCACCGTCGCCAGCGGGATGAGGGCGTTGCGGAGCGCGTGGCGGACCATCACCCGGGTGCGCGACAGGCCCTTGGCCCTGGCCAGCCGGATGTAGTCGCTGGAGAGCACGTCCAGCATGGCGGAACGCTGGTAGCGGCTCCAGGCGGCGTAGCCGATCAGCGCCAGCGTCAAGGTTGGCAGCACCATGTGGCCGGCGTAGTCCCCGAGGCGCGAGAACAGCGGCCCGGTCAGGTTCGGCGTCTGGTCGCCCACCGTGTAAAAGACGCGATGGCCGAACGCCTGGTTGAACTTGATCGCCACGAACTCCTTCAGCAACGCCGCCAGCCAGAAGACCGGCATCGACAGGAACAGGAAGCCGGCGAAGGTGAAGGTGTAGTCGCTGACGTGGTACTGCCTGACCGCGCTGATCACCCCGGTGAAGACCGCCAGCACCAGGGCCAGCAGGGTGGCGAGGATGATCATCCGCATGGTCACGAAGAGCCGCTGGCCGAGCAGCGTGCGCACGTCCAGGCCGCTCACGCTCTGGCCCATGTCGCCGCGGACGAAATGGCTGACCCAGGCCCAGTAGCGGGCGGGCAGCGGCTTGTCGAGGTTGAGCTGGTGGCGGCGCAGCTCGAGGACCTGCTTGGGGACGGGCGGGTTACGGCCCTTCAGGTCTCCCAGCGGGTCGCCCGAGTTGGCGACCAGAAGGAACACCAGGATCGACGACAGGATCAGCACCGGGATCGAGATCAACAGCCGCCGGATGATGAAGCTGAGCATTTCATCGCCTCACCGGATGAGGTGGTGCCGGGCCGGCGCCGCGCTTGCGGCCGCCGGCCCGACACCCCGTATCGATCAGACTCTGCCGTTGATCCCTAGGCCTTCTGCGCCCAGAGCGGCTCGGCCACGAACGGGCCCACATTGGTGGCGTTGTCGGTGATGTTGGTGAAGGTGTTGCGCCAGGCCAGGAAGGTCGGCTTGGTGTACAGCGGGATGGTCGCCATGTCGTCCCAGAGGACCTGGTCGATCTGGTTCCCCAGCGTCACGGCCTTGGCCGGGTCCAACTCGGAGCCCGCCTGCGTGAAGAGCTGGTCGACCTTCGGGTTCTTGTAGTCGCCGTAGTTGGAGTCGCTGCCGGAGAGGTAGATCGCCTGGCTGCCGCTGATCGCGAATGGCGTGCCGACCCACGCGAAGTCGGAGATGTCGAAGTTGCCGTTCGGCAGCCAGTCGCCGAAGAACTTGGTCGACGGGGCGTTGGCGATCTTGATCTCGATGCCGATCTGCTTCATCTGCGACTGGAACAGCACGCCCTGCGTCTCGCGGAGCGCGTTGCCGGCCGTGGTCGAGAACCGGAAGGAGAGCCGCTTGCCGCCCTTGGCGTAGATGCCGTCGGAGCCGAGCTTGTAGCCGTCGCCCTCGAGGAGCTGCTTGGCGGCGGCGGTGTCGCCCTTGCCGTAGTTCCCGGAGTGGTCCTGGTATTCCTTCTGGCCGGTCAGGTAGATGCGGTTGCCGAGCACCGTCGCCTTGGAGCTGAACTGCTTGACGGTGCGGTCGAGCATCTCCTGGCGGTTGAGCCCGGTGGCGATCGCCTGGCGGACCTTGAGGTCGCCCAGCGCGCCGCTCTTGAAGTTGAAGTCGAGGTGCTCGAACGACAGCCCGAAGTTGATCTGGTACTGCACGTCAGGCAGCTGCTGGACCTGCTTGACCTGGTCGAGCTGCGGCTGCGGGTAGATCAGGTCAACCTCGTTGTTCTGGAGCGCCGCCGGCTGGGTCACCGACTCGGGAAGGAACCGGTAGACGATCTTGTCGAGGTGCGCGGGCTTGCCCCAGTACTTCGGGTTCTTCTCCAGGGTCAGGCTCTGGTCCTGGGTGTAGTTGGCGATCCTGAAGGGACCGGCCGAGGGGATGTTCGTGGGGTTCTTGTCGAAGCCGGTGTTCCAGCCGCCCGGCTGCGCTTTGGCGTAGTGCGCCGGAAGGATCACCTGCGAGAACAGGGACTTCCAGTCGGCGAACTTGTTCTTGAACACCACCGTCACGGTCTTGCCGTTGTCCGAGCCCGTGACGCTCTTGATGTCCTGGTAGCCGGTGGTGCTGGCCACGTCGATGTTCTTGTTGGTGCCGTTCGAGTTTTGCCACAGGTAGATGAAGTCGTCGGCGTTCACCGGGACGCCATCGGACCACACCGCCGCGGGCTTGATCTTGTAGGTGATCGTCTGCGGGTCCTGGTTGGTGAGCTCGGCGCTCTCCATCAGGTCGCTGTCCATCGACACCGTGTAGTCCGAGTTGGCCTGGAAGACGCTCGGGTAGACCCGGTTGACCACCCACAGCACCGACGTGCCATTGTCCTTGGAGGTGTTGGGGTTGAACCCGGTCGGCGCCTGGTCGGCGGCGTAGTTCAGGGTGCCGCCTTCCTTGATGTTGTTCGAGGAGCTGTTGTTGCCCCCACCACCTCCGCCGCCGCCGCAGGCGGCGGCGACCATCGCCAGTCCCACCGCGAGGACCAGCAACTTCAAAGAGCGCAAACGCTTCATATAAACATCGACCTCCTCTTCAGGCCGGTCGCGAGGGCTCCCCACCTGGAGCCCTGCGAACACAGATGACGGCGGAGTACCGGCGTCGCTGAACCGGCACTGCCGGCCGACCAGGGGGAAATATGGCTTTCGCCGCCGTTACGAGGTACCTACGCTCGCGCACCTCCCACCTCTCGGCCACGGGGTCCGATGGGCGAGCCAGGCCCCGGTGACGCGTTGACGCAGCTCAGGACCTAAAAAAGCGGTCGAGCGGCCGCATCGTACGTCATGCCTTTGGTGGACGTTCATAAGAATTCTCTCAGCTTGTCCCGAACTGGCGGGCCCGCGAGCTGCATCCAATTCCGCTCTTGCGCGAGGTCTGGCGAGGTCTCGTATGCGATGACCTGGTCAGACCAATGTCAGGGGAATATCAGACCAATGGCCACGGATAGGGCCGCCGGCCGCGCGGCAGCGGCATGGATCCGGTGAGCGCGAGCTCGGTCGCTCTGGTCGCGATCGCGGCGATCTCGTCCGGGTCGAGCAGGCCGTGGAGCTCGCGGCGCAGATCGCCCTCGTGCGCGTTGCGCGCCAATTCCTCGAGGTCCGCGACCACCGCCGGGTCGAGCGACTGGCCGGCGAAATCCCAGAGGACGGTGCGGAGCTTGGGCTCCACGTGGAAACACACTCCGTGGTCGATCGCCCAGACGCGTCCGTCGGGAGCTTTGGCGAGGCAGTGGCCGCCCTTGCGGTCGGCGTTGTTGATCACCACGTCGAACGCGGCCACCAGCGGCATCGCCGGGTTGTCGTCCTCGACCAGCTCGAAGGCGGTGAGCCGCGGATCGGCCTCGACGTAGAGCTGCGCCGAGCCGATCCCGAAGGGCCCGCGGCGCACCACCGTCGGCGGCACCAGCCCCCAGCCGAGCGCCTCGCTGACCAGGTAGGCGGCGACCTCCCTCCGGTAGAGGGTGCCGGTGGGGAAGTCCCAGAGCGGCTGCTCCCCGCGCCGCGGCTTGTAGACCGCCATCCCGCGCAACTGGTCGCGGCAGACGCTGGCCAGCAGGGTCGCGTTCGACGCCCAGGGGATGCGGCCGAGCACCTCCAGCTCGCCATCCCGCAGCAGGTCGAGCGCCTCGGAGGTCTCCGGGTCCGGCGAGTTCAGCGGGTCCGGCGGGTCCGGCCGCCGCGGCGGCTCGGCTGCTGGCCCTGGACCCGAAGACTGGCTCACGTCACGCGACGGTCGGGCGGTGGCCGTTCTGCGCCGGGCAGATGTGCCCGGTCGGCTCCAGCGGGTTGCCGCACAGTGGGCAGGGCGGGCGGCCCTGCTGCACGACCTGGGCGCCGTGGCGCGCCATCACCCGGAGCTGCGGTCGGGTCACCCACAGCCGGACCTCGCGGGCTTCGGGCGGCAGCGTCTCGGGGTCCTCCTCGGCGACCACCAGCTCGGTCGCGACCAGCGCCACCCGGTCGCGGTCCTGGTCGTAGGTGAGCGCGAGCTGGCCGACCCGGAAGTCAGGCTCCAGCGGCTCGTTGAGCTCCAGGTTGGCGCCCTCGGCGTCGCGGACCTCGCCGGGGTCCTCCGGGTGCTCGGCGGCGAGCTCGGGGAGCCAGGCGATCACCCGCTCGGCCAGCACGCGGACCTGCTCCTTCTCGACCAGCAGGGTCACCTGCTCGACGCCGGACGACGCCTGGAGCAGGAAGGTCCGCGATCCGGGCTCGCCGACGGCGGCGGCGACCAGCCGCGTGACCGGGTCGAGCTCATGCGGCGGCATCGTCCTCCCCCCCGCTCGGGGCGTCCCCGCCGGGTGGCGCCTCCTTGGGCGGCGCCAGGTCGGCCACCAAGCCCGAGTCGTTGAGCCGCAGCAGGTAGGACCCAGGGCCGAAGCCGATCGCGGTGACGCTGGCGGTGCCGACCACGATCCGCTGGAAGAGGTCGAGGTGCATGCCGAGGTAGTGCGCCGCGATCGCCTTGATCACGTCGGCGTGGCTGCACACGGCGACGGTCTCGTCCGGATGCGCCTCGCGGAGCCGCTCGCACGCGAGCACCGCGCGGACCTGCATCTCGTAGACCGACTCGCCGCCCGGAAAGCGCGCCCCGGACGGATGCGCCTGCACCATCCGCCACAGGTCGGTCTTGGCCAGCTCGCGCAGCTCCTTACCGGTCCAGTCGCCGAAGCGGACCTCGCCGACCTCCTCGATGGTGGTGACCTTCATCCCGCGCGGCTCGGCGACCGCGGTGGCGGTCTCCATGCAGCGTTCGAGCGGGCTCGAATAGATGGCGTGGATCTCCAGCGGCGCCAGGCGCTCGGCGAGCGCACGCGCCTCGGCACGCCCGCGCTCGCCGAGGTGCACACCGGGGGTCCAGCCGCTCAGCAGCGTTCCGGTGTGGTCGGTGGTGGCATGGCGCAGCAGCAGGAGACGCTTCATCTCGGCCCTGTTCGGTCGGCAGCCGGGCACCCGCCATTGTACGGAGGCCCGGTACGGAGGCCCGCTTCTCCCGACCGGTCAGGTTCGTCCCGCTACTCCGGCGGGCGCTGCGCCACCCTGGCGACGCCGGAGCCGACCGCCCACACCGCGATCTCGGCGCGTGAGCTCATGTCGAGCTTGGCGAGGATGTTGGAGACGTGCACCGAGGCGGTCTTGGTCGAGATGAACAGCCGCTTGGCGATCTCGCCGTTGCTGAGGCCCTCCGCGAGCAGCGCGGCGACCTCGCGCTCCCTCGGCGTCAGCGGTCCAGGGGCGCGCCGGCGGGTGGCCTGAAGCCTGCCCAGCAGCGCGAGCGCCTCGTCGCGCCGCCATCCGGGCCAGCGCTCCAGCAGCCGCTCGGCGCCGAGCGCATGCGCCTTGGCCTCGTCGAACCGCCCGAGCGCGAGCAGGCAGCGGGCGGCGCCGAGCCGGCTGTCGGCCCGCAGCACCACCAGCTGGACCGCGCCGCCTCCGGTGGCGGCCGCGAGGTACGAGTCGAGCGCGGCGGGCAGGTCGCCCTCCGCCTCCAGCAGTCCGGCCTCGACGTGCTTGCGGCCGACCCCGAACAGCTCCAGGCGCGCCAGGTCGTCGGTCAGTCCCGGGAGCAGCTTGGCGGCGGCGTCGTCGACCTCGGCGATCAGCTCGCGCGCTCGTGCCGGCTCCAAACCGGCTCGGACGGCCGACAGCAGCGCCGGCGCCAACAGGTCGAAGCCCAGCTGGAAGGTGTACCAGGCCTGCGCGAGGGTCTCGGCCGAGGCCTCGTCCATCATCGCCCGCACCAGGTCGGTGCCGCCCTTCCTGCCCGCGATCTCCAGGCGCAGGAGCCAGTGCAGGCCGACCAGGCACGGGTTGTCCTCCCGCTCGGTCGGCGCCGGGTGCTCGGCCAGGGCCGCCTCGGCCTCGGCGATCCGGCCGGCCTCCAGCGCGAGCCGGGCCCGCCACTGCGCGTAGCGCAGCGCGGTGAACCGGTCCATGCCGCGCTGGCGCATCCGCTGCTCCTCGCGCAGCGCCGCCCGCGCCGCCGCGAGGTCGCCCTCGACCGTGGCGATCTCGGCGGCGTGGACGGGCAGCTTCACCAGCGCCGACTCACGGCCGATCCGGTCGCTGACCTCGCGGAGCCGGCGGAGGGTCTCGCGGCTGCGCTGCGGCGGCCACAGCGGCAGCATCGCGTAGAGCAGGTTGTAGAGCGCCCGGTGCAGGCCGAGACCGTAGCCGGCGGCCTCCGCCTCGGCGACCGCCAGCTCCAGGAGGTCGATGCCCTCCTGCCGGCGGCGCGGCAGGTGGGTCAGCGCGCAGCCCTTGTTCACCAGCGCGGTCACCCGGACGGGACGGTAATCCAGCTCGTCGGCCAGCTCCAGCGCCCGGTCCGCCCACTCGACCGCCTTGTCCCGCTGGTCGGTGAGCACGTACGCCTCCGCCACCAGGGCGTAGGCGCTGGCGAGCTGCTCGCCGCGGCCGAGCGGCTCGGCGGCGCGCATGGTCGCCCAGACCGCCTCCCACTGGCGCTCGCGGTCCTCGGCCTCGTAGTAGAGCCGGGCGAGGTGGATGAGCGCGCTGATCTCGGCCTTCGGGAGGCCCTGGCGCCTGGTCGCGGCGAGCCATCGCTCGCCGTGCTCGATCGCGGCCTCGCCGAAGCCGACCAGCCAGGCGGCCTTTGACGCGTACATCTCCAGCTCGAGGTCGTCGCCGGCCTCGGCCAGCCCCTGCTCCGCCAGGCGCAGCGCCTCCAGGCTCGCCCCTGCCTGGAGGTAGCCGGCCGCGCCGGCGCGCGCGGCCGACACCAGGTCGTCGTAGCGGCCGGCGCCGCGCGCGTGCCAGGCGATCGCCGCCCAGTCGGTCGAGCCCGACTCGTGCAGCGCGGTCAGCGCCTTCTCGTGCAGCCGCCGGCGCTCGCGGCCGAGCAGCTCGCCGGCGATCGCCTCACGGGTCAGCGAGTGGCGGAAGCGGAAGACGTCGGTCTCCTCCTCGACCACCACGCCCCCGGCCACCAGCTTGCGGAGGGTGCTGATCAGCTCGTTCTCCGCGCTGCCGGTCACCGCCGCGAGCAGGTCGAAGGGGATCCGGTCGCCCAGCACAGCGGCGGTCTCGACCACCCGGCGCTGGCCGACCTCGAGGTCGTCGAGCCGTCGCAGGACCGCCTCGGAGAGGTTCCACGGCAGCGGCAGGTCCTGGAGCCGCTCGGGGTCGGCGTCCCCGGCCGCCACCAGCAGCTCCTCGAGAAAGAACGGGTTGCCGCCGGTGCGCCGGTGCATCGCCTCGGCGACCCGGAACGGCACCGGGCTGCCGTAG
Source organism: Actinomycetota bacterium (assembly GCA_040414855.1). Lineage (GTDB taxonomy): Bacteria > Actinomycetota > CALGFH01 > CALGFH01 > CALGFH01 > DASVXQ01. The sequence continues at coordinate 16,347 of JBEDUQ010000137.1, read as the reverse complement.
ACCGCCGCCAGCAGCTCGGCGACGGCGTGCTGCTCGAGCCGGTCCAGCGCAAGGTGCGCGACCTCGCGCTGGCGCCTGACCTCGGAGAGGGTGGCGACCAGCGGATGCCTGCGGTCGACCGCCTCGGGCCGGAAGCTGCCGATCAGCAGCGCCTGGAGGCCCGGCGTCAGGGCGAGCCGGCCGAACAGCGCCACGCTCTGCGCGTCCGCCCAGTGCAGGTCCTCGAACACGACCACGCCCCTGCCCGCGCCGATCAGCAGGTCCTCGACCAGCGCGACCGCGGCCCCGAGCAGCTCCTCGTGGCCGTAGTCGCGCTCGGCGCACGGATCCAGGTGGGGCAGGATCGGGGCGAGCAGCAGCCGCAGCGGCTCGTCGTGCTCGCTGAGCCGCTGCGGGATCCGCCGCCAGCCCGCAACGCTCGAACGGACCGCCTCCAGCAGGAGCTGGAACGGCCGTGCCGGGACGCCCTGGCCCGCCTGGCCGCTCAGCACCCGGGCCCCGGCCGGCAGGGTGCGGGTCAGCTCGCGCAGCAGCCGGGTCTTGCCGATGCCGGCCTCGCCGCTGACCAGGACGACCTGGGCGCCGTCGCCGGCCATCGCCGCATCGAGGCGGGCAAGCTCCATACCGCGCCCCACCATCACCGGGCACAGCCCGGCCCTGCCAGCCAGCATGCGTTGCACCGTAACAGTCACGGCCCACAGTCTCCGGCGAATTTCGTGGTGACCCTGGCCAGGACGGGCGCGACCGCGGTGGCGTCGACCGCCTCGGCCGTTGCCGCCCTTGCCGCCCCTGCCGCTGTCGCCGCCGTTGCCGCCGTTGCCGCCGTTGCCGGCGCGTCGGCGGGCCGGCGGCGGAGCAGGCGCCAGCGCGGCATGCGATCGGCGTCCTCGGCGACGGACCTCGCGAGGTGGGCGAGCCGCCAGTTGTCGGCCGCGGCCCGGCGTTCGCAGATGCGGTCCCGCGCGATCTGGTTGATGAAGTCGGGTGGAAGCATTGGAACTCCTCTTTTGCGATCCTCGGACCGGTCGGTTTTCCGTCACCATTACGATCCGCTTCTGAGGTAGGCGCCGGCATCGGGCAGCTGCCTTAGAACCACGCCCGACCAGGGAGTATTCGTGGGACCCCAGGCCTCAGACGGCGCCGCGAAGGCGCGCGCGAGCTCCGTGGCCGCCGCCGTGCTCGCCGGCGGCGCCAGCCGGCGTATGGGCAGGGACAAGGCGACCATGCCGGTCGGCGGCGTCGAGCTCGGCCGGGCGGTGATCGGCGTGGCCGCGCTGCTCGCGGACCCGGTCGTGGTGGTCGCGCCCGACGGGCATCCCGCGGTCGCGCTCGCCACCGGGGCGGGCGTCGCCCGCGTCGCCGATCCGGGTCAGGGCCCGCTGGAGGCGCTCGCGGCCGCGCTCGCCGCACCGGCGGTCGGCCAGGCCCGGCACCTGCTGGTGCTCGCCGCCGACCATCCCGACCTGCGCGTCCCGCTGTTGACGCTGCTGCTCGACCAGCGCGAGCGCGGCGAGGCTGTGGCCTGCCGCCGCGGGCCCCGCTTCGAGCCGCTGGTGGCGGTCTATGAGCGCGGCCCGGCGCTGGCCGCCGCTCGCGACCTGCTGGCCGGCGGCGGCAGGCGGTCGCTCCAGGCGCTGCTCGGCAGGCTCCGGACCAGGATCGTCGAGGAGGCGGAGTGGCGCGCCGCCGACCCTGACGGCGCCTCGTTCCTCGACCTCGACGAGCCCGGCGACCTCGCCGCCTTCCGGGCCAGAACAGCGGGCGGCGGCGGCCGCAGCGGGTAACGTGACCTGGCCACGCTCTGTTCGAGACCTCGAAGCGGAGGACACCAATGGAGGAGTTCATCGAGAAGGTCCGCACGCTGCTCGGCCCGGACGCGCCGAAGATCGGCGAGGGCGAGATCGAGGCGGTGCTCGAGCTCGCCAGGGTCGCCGCGCACTCCTCGGAGCGTCGCGCCGCCCCGGTCACGACCTACCTGATCGGCATGGCCGTCGCCGGCGCCGCACCCGAAGCCCGCGAGGCCTTCATGGACGACCTGGTCATCAAGCTGGAGACCCAGCGGTGAGGCAACCGTACACATAGGGACACAAGGGCGAATCTGGGTCACAATGTCGGCATGACCACCGACCTGAAGCTCGACGGCCTGCTCGACGACGCGGCCGCGATCCAGCCCGACACCGTCGCGCTGCGGCGCATGCTGCATCGCCGGCCCGAGGTCGGGCTCCAGCTCCCACACACCCAGCGGACCATCCTCGACGCCATCGGCGACCTCGGTCTCCAGGTCCGGACAGGCTCGTCGGTGACCTCGGTCGTGGCCGTCCTCGACGGCGCCCGGCCCGGCGCGACCGTGCTGCTGCGCGGCGACATGGACGCGCTGCCGCTGGCGGAGGACTCCGGGGTCGACTTCGCCTCCGAGGTCGAGGGCGCCATGCACGCCTGCGGCCACGACACCCACGTCGCCATGCTGGTCGGCGCGGCCCGGCTGCTCGCCCGCCGGCGCGACGACCTCGCCGGCCGGATCGTGTTCATGTTCCAGCCCGGCGAGGAGGGGCTCCATGGCGCCCGCTACATGCTCGACGAGGGCCTGCTGGAGCAGGCGGCCGAAGGCGCCGCCCCGGTCAGCGCGGCGTTCGCGCTGCACATCAGCTCCGAGTACGCGAGCGGCACGATCAACATGCGCGGGGGGCCGACCATGGCGGCCGGCGACCGCCTGGAGATCGTCGTCCACGGCAAGAGCGGCCACGCCTCGGCGCCGCACCGCACCCTCGACCCGGTCCCGATCGCCTGCGAGATCGTCCAGTCGCTCCAGACCATGGTCACCAGGACCGTCGACGTGTTCGACCCCGCGGTGATCACCATCGCCAAGATCGTCGCCGGCACCACCCACAACATCATCCCCGAGCGGGTCGAGATGGCTGGCACCATGCGGACTCTGTCGGAGGAGAACCGGGCGGCGCTGCGCGGCCGGGTCGCCCAGGTCGTCCAGGGCATCGCGGCCAGCTACGGCGCCACCGCCGAGGTCGAGGTCGAGTCCGGCTACCCGGTCACCGTCAACGACCCGGGTGCCGCCGAGTTCATGGGCGCGGTCGCGGCGGACCTGATCGGCCCGGACGGCGTCAGGGCGCTCGAGGACCCGATCATGGGCTCCGAGGACTTCTCGTACGTCCTCCAGCGGGTCACCGGGGCGATGGGCTTCCTCGGCGCCTGCCCGCCGGGCATGGACCCGGACCTGGCGCCCCCAAACCACTCCCGCCAGGTCGTCTTCGACGAGGCCGCGATGCCGGTCGGGGTCGCGACCTACGCCGGCGTGGCGCTGCGCCACCTTGCCGCCGGAGGGTAGCGTAAGCGGGTGGCGTCACCCGAGCGGATCACCTTCTTCGATGCGGTCGGCGGGGAGGAGACCTTCCGCCGGCTGACCGAGCGTTTCTACCAGGGCGTCGCCGACGATCCGCTGCTGCGGCCCCTGTACCCCGAGGAGGACCTCTCAGGCGCCGAGGAGCGGCTGCGGTTGTTCCTGATCCAGTACTGGGGCGGTCCGGACACCTACAGCCAGCGGCGCGGGCATCCCGCCCTGCGCATGCGCCACATGCGCTTCGCGATCGGCCAGGCCGAGCGGGACGCCTGGCTCTCCCACATGACCGAGGCGATCGAGTCGCTCGGGCTGGAGCCGCCGCTCGACCGGATGCTGCTCGAGTACGTGACCCTGGCGTCGAGGTCGCTCATCAACCGCCGCGGCTGACCCGCGGTCTGATCGGCCCGGCTGATCCGCTGCACCTGACCCGCCGTCTGATCCGCCCGGCCCGGGATTTTCGCCGCGCGCCCAAGCGGGCACACTGTCCGCATGATCATCGATTGCGCGGTGTACGAAGATGGCAAGCGCCGGCCAGGAACGGTCGCGCTCGACCAGGTCCTCGAGTTCGGCGACAAGCCGGGCGCCTTCGTCTGGATCGGGCTCTACGAGCCCAGCCCGGAGGAGTTCGACGCCGTGGTGCGCGAGTTCGGCCTGCACGAGCTGGCGGTCGAGGATGCCATCAAGGCGCACCAGCGGCCCAAGCTCGAGATCTACGGCGAGTCGCTGTTCATGGTGCTCAAGACCGCCAGGTACATCGACGCCGAGGAGACCGTCGAGTTCGGCGAGATCATGCTGTTCGTCGGTGCCAACTTCGTGGTCACCGTCCGCCACACGCCGGCCAGCGCGCTCGGCGACGTGCGCAAGCAGATCGAGAGGCGGCCCGACCTGCTCCAGTACGGTCCCGGCGCCGCGCTCTACGCCATTCTCGACCGGGTCGTCGACGACTACGTGCCGGTGATCAACGGCCTCGACACCGATATCAAGGAGGTCGAGAAGGAGATCTTCTCCAGCGACGCAGGCAACCCGGCCGAGCGGATCTACCTGCTCAAGCGCGAGGTCGTCGAGTTCCACCAGGTCACCGCGCCGCTGGTCGACCCGGTCGACCGGCTGATCCGCCGGCGCTACCCGGCCATCGACGCCGAGTTCGGCGAGTACTTCCGCGACGTCGAGGACCACCTTCTGCGGATCGTCGACCGCGTCGACGGCTTCCGCGACCTGCTCACCAGTGTGCTCGACGCCAACCTCGCCCAGGTCGGCGTCCGCCAGAACGAGGACATGCGCAAGATCTCGGCGTGGGTCGCGATCGCCGCCGTGCCGACGCTGATGGCCGGCATCTACGGCATGAACTTCCTCCACATGCCCGAGCTCCACTGGAGGTTCGGCTACGCGTACGCCATCGGCCTCATGGCCCTCGTCTGCGGCCTCCTCTACCGCTCCTTCCGCCGCAACGGCTGGCTCTAGGGAGCGGGTTCCGCCCGTCCCTCGTCACGCGACCGTGACCATCGCATCACCGGGCGGCAGGTCGTCGCTCCGCGTCATGTCGAGCCAGTCGAGCGCCCCAAGGTCGCGGATCGTCAGCGCGATCTCGGTCTCTTCCAACCGTTGCCTGCGTCGTTGCTTCCACCGCTCGACTCGCCGAAGAACCTCCAGCTCTGTCGGCCTCCGGCCGAGTTCGCTCCTCAGTAGGCCGGCGGCGAAATGGACGCTCGACGCGATCTCGGTGTGCCTGTTGTCGATCCGGGCCAGCAGGTCGACGACTCTGCGGATGGTCGCCTCATGGCGCTCGACGGCCTCACGATTCCGACCAATTGCATCGGCGAAGCTCGGGCCCGGCCGCACGATATGCATCCGTCCGGCCGGTCGCTCTTCGAGAACGCCGTTGTTCACCATCCAGGCGAGGGGCTTCGCCAGGTCGTGCGTGAACGGGCCAAAGGTGGATTCAACGTACTCCAAGCCGGTCGGTAGGCCAGCCTGCGTTGCGAAGTAGGCGAGCTTTTGCAGTCGAAGGCGACCAACCGGCCAGGCGTAGCTGTCCTGGTCGATGCGGCGAACGATCTCCGCGATGGCCATCCAGCTCGGATCCAGCCGACCGTTTCCGCCTGGGGGAACCTGCTCGTGGGTGAGGAATTCGACGGTCGCTTCCTCATCGGGAACCTGGAATGGCGCGTAGAGCACGATGGGGATCGGTAGTGCGTCGAGGTGGCGGTAGATGCGGGGACCAACCGTTGCCCAGTCAAGTCCGCCATGGCCCGCGCCGAGGGGTGGGACCGCCATCGAGGTCACCCCCCACGCCACCAGGTGTTCGGAGAGAAAGCTCAATCCGCGTTCGATGTCCGCGATCCTTGAAGCCGAGCGCCAGTGCCGCTTGGTCGGGAAGTTGATGATCCAGTGGTCGAACCGCCCACGCCACAGGTACGGCTCACCAACACGGACGCGGCCCTCAGCGCAGCGACGCTGATAGTCCGTGAACATGTCCGGGAAGCGCTGCCGAAACTCGAGCGCAATGCCCTTTCCCATGACGCCGACCGTGTTGACGGTATTGACCAATGTCTGCGCTGGAGCGTCGAGCAGATTGCCCTTGCGTACTGCTTCGATCATCGGCGACTCCGGTCCACATAGAAAAGGCTTGGGCTGATCCGGATCGTGAGCTGCCGATGGTCGAGTTGCTCGCGGAGTCGGTATGCCGTGGGCTTATCCGCCACATGGCTGGCGACGATCAGATCAGGTGGAACGAGGTCGGGAACCAGGACCTCGGCCATGCACCGCTGCCTCGCATCCTCGCTATCGTTCCACCAAGTGGCAAACACAGCGGCTTCGTCGAGCCGTTGGATGCCCTCGGGTGCGGCATCGAACTTCGCAACGCCACTGGCGGCGTTGCGGTCGGCGACCACAACGCCTTCGCGATCGAGCGCTCTGGGGCTGATGGCGAGCACCGTCAGATCTCCTGCCCCGCTGTTGAGAAGTCTGAACAGCATCGCGTTCCGCGCATTGACGTCGAGGTTGGCGTAGTCGTGCAGTGCGCGGCTGGACCCTGGGATCTTGACACGCTTGACCGCTCTGCGGCGCTGCACCTCAACATCGTCAATGCGGACGCGCGAGCTGACCCGGCGAGCGGCGAGGCGATGGCTGTAGATCCCTCGGTCCAGGATGGAACCGACGTTGGCAATGTCGGTGATGTAGTGCAACTCGCGGATGCGAGACCGTTCCATGGGGAAGCGGCACCTGCCTGTTCTTGGACGGCGTGATCGTCCAAGAATGGCATATCCATACCGCTCCCTCCCTTTGCGCAGCTTCTGTCAGCCACGGCCAAACACATGTTCGACCATGGCTCATTGTGCAACAGGGAAGTAGCCGGTGAAAGACCTTATCCCGCTTGGCGCGTCGTCGCGAGTCCCTGGTCGAAACAGCGGCTTCGGGACCCGATCGACGCCACGTTGGTGTCGATCAGCGCCAGATCATCGAGCACGATCCCGATCCCGTGCCTCGTAGATCGCGTCGATGAAGGCCTCGAGTTCCTCGTCGTTGGGCGGATCGGGGTCGTCCCGCCGCTCCGCGAGAATCTCCGCGCCGGTGCGCAGGCGGCGACCCTCGTCCCGGAGGTGGGCCAGGTAGCGCGCTCGACGTTCGTCTGCGAGCTTCGCCCGATCACCGTCTTCGAACGCCGCTTCCGCCATCGCTCACCTCGCCCACGCCAGACGACCTGAGCCTCGCAGCATGCCCGATACTCGCACGCTCCGCGAGCGAAATCGCGGCATCACTCCAGCAACTCCCTCGCCCTGCGGAAGACGCTGTCGAGCATGGGTTCGGTGAGGCGGCGGGTGGAGGTGTTCTGCTGGCTGACGTGGTAACTGCCGAGGAGGGTGCGACCTTGGGGCAGCGGGACCTCGGCGCCGTGGCCGAAGCGGGGTTTGGGGATGACCGGGCCGAAGTGGCGGAGGGCGATGTCCCAGGCGTAGCTGCCGAGAGCGACCACGACCTCGATCGTCGGCAGCAGGGCCAGCTCGGGCCGGAGCCACGCCGCGCAGTTGTCGCGCTCCTGGGGCAGTGGCTTGTTGTCGGGCGGGGCGCATTTGACCGGGGCGGTGATGTAGCAGTCGGTGAGGACGAGCCCGTCGTCGCGCGACACCGAGGTGGGCTGGCTGGCGAAGCCGGTCCGCCACAGCGAGGCGAACAGCCAGTCGCCCGACCGGTCGCCGGTGAAGATCCGCCCGGTGCGGTTGCCGCCGTGGGCGGCTGGCGCCAGGCCGAGGATCAGCATGCCTGCCCTCGGGTCGCCGAAGCCGGGCACCGGCCGGCCCCAGTACTCCTGGTCGCGGAACGCGGCGCGCTTCTCGCGCGCGACCTTCTCGCGCCATTCGACCAGGCGCGGGCAACGGCGGCACTCGATCAGCTCGTGATCGAGGCGCTCCAGCTCGTCGACTTGAGTCATGGCCACAGCTTGCCACGTCGGTGACGGATCATTTGCGCCGTACCGTCAGCAACCCGGTCAGGACTCGCGTGGATCTCCCTCAATGTCGTAACCACCCCGTTGCTTCGCGGTCTGGTTCAATGCGGGTCTCAGCCCGGCGCGGGAGGGTACGTGAGCAACGGAAGCCAGCGCGACCAGAGTTCGTCGAGCCGCGCCGAAGGAGCGCGGTTTCAGACGTACTCGTGGGCGAGGACGCCCCCCGCGCGCCTGGTCCGCTCGGCGATCCAGGTGGGGGCGCTGCTGCCGATCCTCCACTTCATCTCGCCCTACAGCGTGATCGGCAAGCAGCACCTGGCCAAGCTCAAGGGCCCGGCGGTGTTCGTGGCCAACCACCAGAGCCACTTCGACGCGCCGATCTGTCTGGCGGCCCTCGGCAGCCGGATCCGCAGCCGGCTGGTGATCGCGGCCGCGGCGGACTACTTCTACAGCACCAAGGTGGCGGGCGCGGCCGCGTCGCTGGCGCTGGGAACGGTGCCGTTCGTGCGCACGGGTGCCTCGAGCCGGACCTCGCTCCAGCTCCTCAAGGAGTTGGTCGGCGACGGCTGGTCGGTGCTGATCTTTCCCTCGGGCTCGCGCGGCAGCGGTACCAGTGGCTTCAAGCGCGGCTTCGCCTACATCGCCGTTGACGCCCAGGTCCCGGTGGTGCCGATGTACCTGCACGGGCCCGAGCAGGTCATGCCCAAGGGCTCCTTCATCCCCCTGCCGGGCGGGGTCGTGATCGGCATCGGTAGGCCGATCCCGCCGGGCCACGACTACGGCGAGCTGGTCACCAAGGCCGAGGCCGGGCTGGAGCAGGCCCGGACCGTGGTCAAGCGCTGGGAAGGGGCGTAGCCGGTCCGTGCCCCACAACCCCTTTGCGAACGACCTCTTCCTGCCGGTTTTGCTCCGGGTCGTGCTGCTTCTGCTGGCCGGCTTCGCCGCCGTGCTGGTCGCCCGCAGGCGCTTCTCGCTCAAGGTCCTGCGCCGCTCGACGCTGTTCCTCCGCGCCCGGGTGTGGTTCCTGATCGGTCCCCTGTTCGTGATCGCGGTGTTCATCGGCGGGTTCGTCTCGTTCCTCCTGGCGAGCTACGTGGTGCTCCAAGGCTCGTCGGAGATCGTCCGGATGGCAGGGATCCAGCGCCGCTACGCGCTGCTGCTGATGCTCTGGGGCGAGGTCGGGCTGCTGGTGGCGGCCTTCGGCGGCCCCCGGTACGTGCTGTTCCTGCCGTTCGGCTTCCTGATCCTGCTGACTTTGCTGCCGATCCTGTCCCGGGACCTGACCGACTCGCACCGGCAGGTCGCCGACACCCTGTTCGGCTACATCTACGTCGGGCTGCCGGTGGCGATCATCGTGTTCGTGAAGTCGAGCGAGCCGTTCGGCCTGAACTTCCTGGTGGTGGTGACGATCGCGGTGGCGGTCTCGGACATCGGCTCGTGGGTGCTCGGCCGGGCGCTGCGGGGCCCGAGGCTGCTGAACGAGATCGCGCCGGGCAAGACCTGGTCGGGTGCGCTGGGGAACCTGGTCGGCGCGGCCGCCGCGGTGGCGCTGCTGTGGGTGGCGGTGCCGCGGGAATGGTCGATGGTGGTGGTGGTCGTGCTGATCGTGGTGATCGCCGCCGGCAGCCTCTGGGGCGACCTGACCGACAGCTTCGTCAAGCGCGCCTTCCAGACCTCCGCGACCAGCACTCTGCTGTTCGGCTACGGCGGCGTGCTCGACCGGGTCGACTCGCTGCTGATGGCCTTCCCGCTCAGCTATTTCGCGGTCCTGGTCGCGACCCGCTTCGCGCACTGAGCGCGACCGGCGCATCATCCAAGCTGGAGAAGCGTTCGGAGTAGGGTTGGAGACATGCCAGCACCCCCTGTGATCGCCCTTCGAGGGCTGTCCAAGCGCTACGGCGACGTGGTCGCGCTGGAGGGTATGGACCTGGAGCTTCGCGCGGGCGAATGCGTCGCCCTGATCGGCCACAATGGCTCGGGCAAGACCACCACCATGCGCCTGGCGGCTGGGCAGCTCGAGCCGACCTCGGGGACGGTCAAGGTGGCCGGGGTCGACATCCACAATGCGCCCAACGCGCACCGTGCCCGCTCGGCGCTGGCGTTCGTGCCCGACAGCCCCCTGCTGTACGACGACCTGACGGTCGCCGAGCACCTGGAGCTGGTCGGCCTCGCCCACGGGGTCGGCGAGACGCTCGACGAGCGCATCGAGCTGCTGCTCGAGGTCATGGAGCTTCGCGGCCGCCGCGACTTCCTGCCGATCCAGCTCTCCAGGGGCATGCGCCAGAAGACCCAGCTCGCGTGCACCTTCGTGCGGCCCTTCCAGGTGCTGCTGCTCGACGAGCCGGTGGTCGGCCTCGACCCGCCGTCGCAGGAGAACCTCCGGGAGCTGCTCGAGGAGGCCAAGTCGGAGGGCATCGCGATCCTGGTCAGCACCCACCAGCTCCGCTTCACCGCCGGCCTGGCCGACCGGGCGCTGGTGCTGCACGACGGGCGGGTGATCGACTCCGGCGACTACCAGCGCGTGGTCGAGGGCGAGGACGCCGCGCGGCTCGGCCTGGTGTGAGCTGCGCGATGGCGACTTCGTGATGGGCGTCGAGGCCGAGCCGCTGGCGCCGGGCCCGGTCCTGGCCAGGGTCCGCGCGAGCCGGCGGGCGCACCGGCCGCCCAGCCAGCGGTCCGACCGGCTGATCGGGGCCTACGGGGCGGTCCTGTACGTGGTCATCGGTGTGGTGATCACGTTCCGGCTGCTGCGCCAGAGGCCCGCGACGGACGCGGCGTCGAGCTGGCTGGTGAGCGGGGGACTGGCGCGGATCAGCGTGGCCATCCTGCTGCTCGGGCTGCTGGCGGCCATCCGCCACGCCACCTGGCAGGGACCGGTGGTGTTCAAGCCGCCGGAGATCCAGTGGCTGCTGACCGCCCCGATCGACCGGGCTGCGCTGGTGCGCGGGCGGCTGGCGCGGGCGGTCGCGGCGGGCGCCGGGCTCGGCGCGCTGGTCGGGCTGCTCGCGTTCGTGGTGCTGGAAGCGGAGCTCGCGGTGCCGGCGGTGCCGCTGCTCGCCGCGGCGGTGCTCGGTCCGGCGGCGTTCGGCGCCCTCGGCGCGTCGCTCGGGTGGCTGGTCGAGCGGTCGCGGGCGGTCTCGCTGGTGGTGCTGCGCGGCAGCGTGCTGGTGCTCGCGGCCGCGGCGCTGGTCGCGCTGCTTCCCAGCGGCGAGGCCGTGGCCAGGGTCGTGCTCTGGTCGGGGCCGTGGGGCTGGGCGGTCGGGCCGGTGGTCGATGCCGCCGGCGGCCGGGTCCCCGGATGGCCGGTCCAGTCCGCGCTGCTGGCGGCGGTCGCCGCCGCGGTCGCGGTGCTGGCGTGGCGGCGCGCCGGCGCGATCACGGTCGAGGAGCTGGCGCGTCGCGCCACCGCCCGCACCGTGCTGTCCGCCGGCCTCTACAACCTGGACGCCCGCAGTGCCGCGCTGGCGCGCCGCGCCGCCAACCGCTCGCTGCTCGGGGTGCGCAGGATGCGGCTGCGCCGGCCACGCCGCCGATGGCTCGCGATCCCGTGGCGCGACACGCTGTCGTTGCTGCGCTCGCCCGCCAGGCTCGGCTGGGCGCTGGTGCTGTCGGGTGCCGGGGTGGTCGCGGTCGCCGCCGAGCCCGACCGCCGCGCCGTGCTCGCCGCCGCGGTGGTCGCCGGCTATCTCGCCGCCGCGCAGCTGATCGAGCCGCTCCGTGCCGAGGCCGACCAGCCCGACGCCAGCCGCCAGCTCCCGATCGGCTGGGGCGACCTGCTGGTCATGCACTGTGTGGTGCCGGCGCTCGCGCTGACGGGTGCGGGCGCGGTCGGTACCGGCGTCGCCTGGGCGGCGGGGCTGCTGCAAGGCCCGGCGCCGTGGCTGGCGCTGGCCGCCTGCCCGCTGGTCGCCGCGGTCCTGGTGCTGTCGGCGGCGATCTCCGGGCAACGGGGCCGCATATCGCCGACGACGCTGACGACCGCGTTCGGGCTCGGCGAGTTCGGAGGCCCGGTCTACCTGATCGGATGGATCGCGCTGGGGCCGCTGCTCGCGGAGGTCCTGCTGGCGATCGCGTCGGCGGTGGTGCTGAACGCGGCGCGGCAGCCGGGCCAGCTCGCCAGCGGCGCCTGGAGCACGGCGATCCTGCTGCTCGGCTTCGTGATCGCCGAGTTCGCCTACGTCCGCAGCCGCCGCGCACCCGCCTGAGCGGCTGGCGCTGCCCCGTCGTGCGGCGCCCGTCGTGCGGCGCCCGTCGGACGGCGCCCCGCGCCGTGCCGACCCGGACCGGTCAGGCCCGGCCGAGGCGAGAGCGGTGGACCCTGTAGCGGATGGCGCGGCTGCCGACCGAGCCGATCACGGCCGCCGCGGCGACGCCGGCGATCAGGTTGATGAAGGCGCCGGTCAGCTCGACGCTGAGCTGTGCGGTGGCGGTGAACGGCGCCACCACGGCGGCCAGCACCAGCAGGGCCGCGACCGCGGCGAAGAACGGCAAAGGCCGGGTGGTCAGCAGCATCAGCAGGTGGAGCGCGCCGGTGAGCAACAGCGCACTGATCGCCCAGAGCACCGCGTAGCTGGCCACGCTGCCCGGAGCGAGGGTGCCCGTCGTGTCGCCGGCGTAGCGGGGCACGCCGAGCCCGCGGCCGACCAGCACCCCGACCAGGACGATCACCGTCACCAGCAGCGCGGCGGCGAAGCCGCTGGCCCAGAGCCTGCCCGCATCCACGATCGCGCGTTCGTCCGCGTCCGGCTCGAAGTCCGGTGCCGCCCCCGCGACGCCAGCCATGGTCCCCCCCGATTCAGTGCGCGGCGGGCGCGTTCACGCCCGCCGCGCATGCCCCCCCGGGCGCCGGTCGTGCCGTTCGGTCGCGACCGGCTACCTTCTCACCTACACCTCAATACTCTCGTCCCCGAACTATCGCTCCTGTAGCCTGCCTCGTCATCGAGCCCAACGGGGATTCTCGGAGCCGAGCGCTCGGGCAGCCCTGCGTGGATCTCCCGTTTGCCGTTCCTTGCGGGGACGCCGGTTCAGCGGAGGAGAGAGCATGCGCACGACCGAGCTGAGCATCGACACCGACGGGCGCACCGTCGTCGACCTGACCTCGCGGGTCGCCGGGTTCCTGCGGGAGGCCGGCGGCGAGGACGGGCTGCTGCACGTGTTCGTACCGCACGCCACCGCCGGGCTGATCGTGATGGAGACCGGGTCGGGGTCGGAGGAGGACCTGGAGGAGCTGCTCGACCGGCTGCTGCCCAAGGACGACCGCTACGTCCACCGCCACGGCAGTCGCGGGCACGGAGCCGACCATCTCCTGCCGCTGCTGGCCGGGCCGTCCCTGACCGTGCCGGTCATCCGCGGCCGCGCCGCCCTCGGCACCTGGCAGCGGATCTGCCTGGTCGACCGCAACCGGGACAATCCACGCCGCCAGGTCCGCCTCTCCCTGCTGGTGGGCTGAGGTCGCGGCTACCATCCGGGCCATGAGCAGGCAGGAACGGGAACCAGCGGGGCCCGGCGCGGAAGCCGAGGCGACCCCGCCCGGGGGCAACGCGGGGGCGGCGGCGCGGCCGCCGGCGGCGCGCGCGAGGAGCGAGCGGGAGCGGACGCCCGAACCGCTGCGGCGGGAGGTGCGGCTGCTCGGCGGGATGCTCGGCCAGGTGCTCACCGAGGCCGAGGGCCCGGAGCTGCTCGCCGATGTCGAACGGCTCCGTCGCGCCGCGATCGAGCTGCGCACCGGGTCCGAACGGCGCGCGCAGCTCGAACGGATCGTCGGCATCGTCGCCGGCTTCGACCTCGACCGCGCCGAATCGGTGGCGCGAGCGTTCACTGTCTACTTCCAGCTCGCCAACCTCGCCGAGGAGCACTACCGCGTCCGCATCCTCCGGGAACGTGGCCGCCGCCAGGGCGATCAGCCGGCGGCCGGCCCCTCCGCCGAGGTGACGCCGGTCCCGTCGGCCGCGGCGCTCGTTCGCGAAGCTGGTCCCGGGCGCGCGAGGCCCGAGCCGGTGCGCGAGTCGCTGGCCGCGGCGGTCGAGGAGATCCGCGGCGAGGCCGGCGACGGCGGGGCCGGGCTGGCCGAGCTGCTGGAACGGCTGGAGGTCCGGCCGGTGCTGACCGCGCACCCGACCGAGGCGAGGCGGCGGGCCGTGGTCGACGCGCTGCGGCGCGTCGCCGCGCAGGTCGAGCGGCTCGACGACAACGCCCTGCCGGCCTCGGAGGAGGCCGAGGTGCGGCGCCGCCTGCTGGAGGAGATCAGCATCCTGTGGCGGACCTCGCAGCTCCGCCGCGACCCGCCGACCCCGCTCGACGAGGTCCGCGCGGTCATGTCGGTGTTCGACGAGACCCTCTTCACCCTGGTCCCGGAGCTGTACCGCGAGCTGGACCTGGCCCTGGCCGGCGATGCCGCCGGTGTCGAGCCACCCTCGTTCCGGCCCTTCCTCCGCTGGGGGAGCTGGGTTGGCGGCGACCGCGACGGCAACCCTCACGTCACCGCCGAGGTCACCGACTCGGCCATGACGATCCAGAGCGAGCACGTGCTGCGCGGCCTCGAGGCCGTGACTCGGAGAGTGGCCCGCTCGATCAGCGCGTCGGGCTCGTCGACGCCACCGTCGCGGGCCCTGCTCGACTCGCTGGAGCGGGACGAGGCCGAGCTGCCCGAGGCGGCGGCCGAGATCCGCACGCGGGCGCCGGACGAGCCGTACCGCCGCAAGCTGACGCTGGCGGCCGCGCGCCTGGAGGCGACCCGCACCGGAGCGGCCGGCGCCTACCTGTCGCCGGAGGCGTTCCTCGCCGACCTCGACCTGGTGCAGCGCTCGCTGGCCTCCGCCGGCGCGCCCCGGCTCGCGTACGGCGAGCTCCAGCACCTGGTCTGGCAGGCGCGGACCTTCGGCTTCCACCTCGCCTCGCTGGAGATCCGCCAGCACGCCTCCGTCCACGCGCGGGCACTCGACGAGCTGGCGCCCGAGGCCGCCCGCGACCTGGACGCGCTCGGCCGGCTGGCGAGGGACGGCTGGCCGGCGCCGCCGCCCGAGCACCCGTCGCCGCTGGTCGCCGAGGTGCTCGGCACCTTCCGGGCGATGGCGGAGCTGCAACGGCGGCTCGGCCCCGAAGCGTGCCACCGCTACGTGATCAGCTTCAGCCGCAATGCCGCCGACCTCGCCACCGTCGCCGCGCTCGCGAGCCTGGCGGTCCCCGACAGCACCCTCGAGCTCGACGTGGTGCCGCTGTTCGAGTCACGGGTGGACCTGGAGGCGGCCCCCACGGTGCTCGACGAGTACCTGACCGTGCCGGGCGTCGCCGAGCGGCTGGACCGCCGCGGCCGGCGGATGGAGGTCATGCTCGGCTACTCGGACTCGACCAAGGACGTCGGCTTCCTCGCCGCCAACGTGGCGCTCTACCGGGCGCAGAGCGAGCTGGCCTCGTGGGCGCGCCGCCACGGGGTCGAGCTGACCGTGTTCCACGGCCGCGGCGGCGCGCTCGGTCGCGGTGGCGGTCCGGCCGGTCGCGCCATCCGGGGCCAGGCGCCCGGCTCGGTCGCCGGCCGCTTCAAGGTCACCGAGCAGGGCGAGGTCATCTTCGCCCGCTACGGCAACCCCGCCATCGGACGGCGCCACCTCGAGCAGGTCACCTGGGCGACGCTGGTCGCCTCGACCGCCACCCACGAGGCGGCGCTGGCCGAGTCCGAGCGGCGCTTCATGGACGAGGCCGGCCGCATGGCCGTCGCCGCGGAGGCCGCCTACCGGGAGCTGGTCGGCAGCCCCGGCTTCGTCGACTACTTCATACGGGTCACTCCGATCGAGGAGCTGTCCGAGCTGGCGATCGGGTCGCGGCCGGCCAGCCGGCGCGGCGGGCGCGACCTCGACGACCTGCGCGCGATCCCGTGGGTGTTCGCCTGGAGCCAGAACCGCTGCAACCTGCCCGGCTGGTACGGGCTCGGCGCCGGGCTGCAGGTGCTGGCCGACGAGCCCGGCGGGCTCGACCGGTTGCGAGGGATGTACGCCGAATGGCCGTTCTTCACCTCGCTCGTCGACAACGCCGAGATGAGCCTCGCGAAGGCCGACCCGCTGATCGCCGGGCTCTATCTGGAGCTCGGCGGCCGGCCCGAGCTGACCAAGGCGATCCGCGAGGAGTTCCGCCGCGCCCGCGCGCTGGTTCTCGAGGTCACCGGCAGCGACCGGCTGCTGGCCAGGCGCAGGGTGCTCCGCAACGCCGTCGACCTGCGGAACCCCTACGTCGACGCGCTCTCGTTCATCCAGGTCCGGTTCCTCGAGGAGCTGCGCTCCGGTGGCGCCGACCCCGAGCGCGCGGCCCGGATCGCCGACCTTGTGCGCCTGACCGTCAACGGCGTCGCCGCCGGCCTCCAGAACACGGGATAGAGCGGGCCGAGCCCGGCGAGGGCGGTGGGCCAACCCAGCCGGCGGGGCCCCGCCAGGCCACCGGCGGTCGGAGGCGTCGTCCGAGCGCGGGTCGTAGCATGCTTTCCACGACAAGCGGGAGGACTCGAAATGACGCAGTTGTGGAAGGCCGAGACCGAGAAGGCGATCAGGAACTTCCCGATCTC
>JBEDUQ010000136.1:0-4821 GCA_040414855.1 Actinomycetota bacterium | reverse complement strand
TGTACTTCCGGCACCGCGGCGACCACTACGGCGTCGGCAGCTACCGGCACGAGCCGATCGCCACCCCGCAGGCGGCCCTGCGCCCGCCTGGCGGGCTGGTGCCGCCGGCGATCATGCCGTTCACCCCGAAGGACTTCGAGGTCGCCGAGGCGGAGGCCGCGCGGGTGATGCCGGCGCTCAAAGGCACCATGCGGCCGGCGGACTCCGAGCGCTCGCTGAACGGGATGTTCTCGTTCACGCCCGACGCCGGCTCGATCGTCGGCGAGAGCGCCGCCGCCAGGGGGGTCTGGGTCTGCGAGGCGGTCTGGATCACCCACGCGGGCGGGATGGGACGGCAGGTCGCCGAGTGGATGGCGCTCGGCGAGCCGAGCTACGACCTCGCCGAGGCGGACGCCAACCGGTTCTACCCGTACCAGCGCACCCCGCCGTACGTGCTGGAGCGCGGCAAGCAGCAGTACCGGGAGGTCTACGACGTCATCCATCCGCGCCAGCAGATGGCCCGCCCGCGCGGCCTGCGGCTCACCCCGTTCCACGCTCGGCACCGCTCGCTCGGCGCCAGCTTCGTGGTCGGCGCGGGCTGGGAGCGGCCGCAGTGGTTCGAGGCCAACCGGTCGTTGCTGACCGGCGCGCCGTGGGAGGCGCGCGACGAGTGGGCGGCGCGGCTGTGGTCGCCGATCGAGGGCGCCGAGCACCTCGCCACCCGGACCACGGCCGCTCTCTACGACCTCACCCCGTTCGCCAAGTTCGACGTCGAGGGGCCCGACGCCGAGGCGTTCCTGGAGCGGGTCTGCGCCAACCGGATCGGCCGCCCGCCGGGCACGATCGTCTACACCGCGATGCTCACCCCCCGTGGCGGGATCCGCTGCGACCTCACCGTGACCCGCGAGGACGAGCGGCGCTTCCGGGTGGTCACCGGCGGCGTCAGCGGCCAGCACGACCTCGCCTGGCTGCGGGGCCAGCTCCGCGACGGCGAGCGGGCCACGATCGTCGACAGCACCGGCTCGACCTTCGTGCTCGGCCTCTGGGGCCCGCGGGCGCGGGAGATCCTCCAGGCGGTCACCGATGCCGACCTCTCCAACCAGGCCTTTCCCTACATGACCGCGAGGTACCTGGACGTCGGCGAGGTCGGCGAGGTGTGGGCGCAGCGGATCAGCTACGTCGGCGAGCTCGGCTGGGAGCTGTACGGCGACTTCGCCATGGGCGACCACATGTGGGAGCTGCTCTGGGAGGCCGGGCGAGACCACGGGCTGATCGGCGGCGGCCTTGGCGCGTTCGACACGCTCCGGCTCGAGAAGGGCTACCGGCTCTGGGGCCAGGACATCCACACCGAGTACGACCCGCTGTCGGCCGGGATCGGCTTCGCGGTCCGCTGGGCCAAGGACTTCCAGGGCAAGGCCGCCCTCGAGGCGATCCGGGACCGCGGCGTCACCCGCCGGCTGGTGCCGATGCTGCTCGACGACCCCGCCGCGGTCGTGCTCGGCAAGGAGCCGGTGACCGCGGGCGGCGAGGTGGTCGGCTACGTCACCTCGGCCGGCTACGGCTACGGGATCGGCCGCTGCATCGCCTACGCCCACGTCCCCGCCGAGCTGGCTGCGCCGGGCACGGGCCTGGAGATCGAGTACCTCGACCGGCGGCACGCGGCGACGGTCGCCACCGAGCCGCTGTTCGACCCCAAGGGGGAACGGCTGAAGGGATAGCGCGCGATGCCGGATGAGGAAGAGATCGTCCTGTCGGAGCTCAGCGACGACGAGCTCGTGAAGCAGATGCACGACGACCTGTACGACGGTCTCGCCGACGAGATCGTCGAGGGCACCACCATCCTGCTCGACCGCGGCTGGGGCGCCTCCGAGGTGCTCGACAAGTCGCTGGTCGAGGGGATGCGGATCGTCGGCATCGACTTCCGCGACGGCGTGCTGTTCGTGCCCGAGGTGCTGCTGGCCGCCAACGCCATGAAGGCCGGCATGGCCGTGCTGCGCCCGCTGCTGGCCGAGACCGGCGCCGAGCGGTCCGGCAAGGTCGTGATCGGCACCGTGAAGGGCGACATCCACGACATCGGCAAGAACCTGGTGGCGATGATGCTGGAGGGCGCCGGCTTCGAGGTGGTCGACCTGGGCATCAACAACCCGGTGGAGAACTACCTGGCCGCGCTCGAGGAGCACCAGCCCGACATCCTCGGGATGTCGGCGCTGCTCACCACCACCATGCCCTATATGAAGGTGGTCATCGACGAGCTGGTCGCCAGGGGCATCCGCGACGACTACATCGTGCTGGTCGGCGGCGCGCCGCTGAACGAGGAGTTCGGCAAGGCGATCGGCGCCGACGCCTACTGCCGTGACGCCGCGGTCGCGGCCGAGACCGCCGAGGCCCTCGTCCGTTCGCGGCGGGCAGCGGCCCAAGGAGTCCAGGCGTGACCGCCGGGCCCATCACCGCCAGCACGACGACGGCCGGCGCCACAGCCGCCACCGCGGCCGGGGCCGCAGCCGCCGGTACCGCGGGTCCGCGGCTGCTGGTGATCGCCTGCGGCGCGATCGCCCGGGAGGTGGTGGCGGTGATGGGACTCAACGGCTGGTCGAACGTCACCCTGCGGTGCCTGCCGGGCAAGCTCCACAACACCCCGCAATGGATCGCCGGCCGCGTCGACGCGCAGCTCCGCCGCGCCGAGGCTGAGGGCGGCTGGGACCGCGTCTTCGTCGCCTACGGCGACTGCGGCACCGGCGGCGGCCTGGACCGCGTGCTCGACGCCCACGGGGTCGAGCGGCTGCCGGGCGACCACTGCTACGCCTTCTTCGCCGGCGTCGAACGCTGGCTGGCGATGCACGACGCCGAGCCGCGTAGCTTCTACCTGACCGACTTCCTGTGCAGGCACTTCGAGCGCTTCGTGGTCAAGGGGCTGCGGCTCGACGAGCATCCCGAGCTGCTCGGCGACTACTTCGGCAACTACGTGCGGCTGGTGTTCCTGACACAGACCGGCGACCCCGCGCTCCTCGACCGGGCCCGCGAGGCCGCCGGCTATCTGGGGCTCGAGCTGGAGGTCGTGAGCACCGGGCTCGGCGACCTGCGTCCGGCGCTGGAGCGCGCGGCCACGGCTGCGGGCGTCGCGGGAGGTCCGCGGCCATGACCGACACGGTGCTCTCGTCGGCGACGACCGAGGTCGCGATCGGCTTCGACCGTCCCTTCGTGATGATCGGCGAGCGCATCAACCCGACCGGACGCCGCAAGCTCGCCGAGGAGATGGCCGCCGGCGACTTCTCGACCGTGGTCGCCGACGCGCTCGCGCAGGTCGAGGCCGGCGCCCAGATGCTCGACGTCAACGCGGGCATCCCGCTGGCCGACGAGCCGGGGATCCTCGCCGGCGTGGTCCAGCTCGTGCAGTCGATCACCGAAGTGCCGCTGTGCATCGACTCCTCGATCGTCGAGGCGCTCGAGGCCGGCCTGGCCGTCTACCAGGGCAAGGCGCTGGTCAACTCGGTGACCGGCGAGGACGAGCAGCTGGAGCGGGTGCTGCCGCTGGTCGCCAGGCACGGCGCCGCGGTGGTGGCGATCAGCAACGACGAGAGCGGGATCTCCGAGGACCCCGACGTGCGCTTCGAGGTCGCCCGCAAGATCGTCCAGCGGGCCGCCGACCACGGCATCGCCGGCGCCGACGTCGTGGTGGACCCGCTGGTGATGCCGATCGGCGCGATGGCGACCGCCGGCAAGCAGGTGTTCCACCTGGTGCGCCGGCTCCGCGAGGAGCTCGGGGTCAACACCACTTGCGGTGCCTCGAACATCGCGTTCGGCCTGCCGAGCCGGCACGCGCTCTCGGCCGCGTTCCTCACCATGGCGGCGGGCGCGGGGATGACCTCGGCGATCACCAACGTGCTCAGCGAGGACGTGCGACGGGCGGTGGCCGCCGCCGACGGGCTGCTCGGCCACGACCGCGACTGCATGACTTGGATCGGCCGCTACCGCGAGGGCGGGCCGCCGGCCGCTGGAGCCGCCGGAGCGGACGGCGCGGGCGGGCGCCGGCGGGGCGGCCGTGAGGGCCGTCGGCGCGCCGCCGCGCGGGAGCCGTGACCGAGCCCGCGGCCGCGCCGGCCCCGCCGGCCACACCGGCCGTGCGCGTGGTGTTCACCCCGTCCGGCCGGAGGGGCTCGTTCGCCGCCGGCACCAGCGTGCTGGACGCGGCGAGGGCGCTAGGGGTCGACCTGGACTCGGTCTGCGGCGGGCGGGGGATCTGCGGCCGCTGCCAGGTGATGGTGAGCGAAGGCAGGCACGCCAAGCTGGCGATCGACTCGCGCGCGGCGCATCTGACCCCGTTCAGTGAGCCGGAGGCCACCTACCGGGCCAGACGCGGGCTCGCCGAGCCCAGGCGGCTCGGCTGCCACACGCGGCTGCTCGGCGACGTGGTCATCGACGTCCCGCCCGAGAGCCAGCTCCACCGCCAGGTGGTCCGCAAGGACGCCGAGGCCCGCGCGATCGAGCTGGACCCGGTGCTGCGCCTGCACCACGTCGAGGTCGAGCAGCCATCGCTCGGCTCCCAGACCAGCGACCTCGCGCGCCTGCTGGAGTCGCTGGAGCGGGAATGGGGCCTGACGGGCCTGGACGCCGAGCCGCGGGTTCTGCGCGATCTCCAGCCCGCGCTGCGCAAGGGGAGCTGGGCGGTGACCGTAGCCGTCCATGACGGCGCCACGATCACCGCGGTGTGGCCGGGATTCCGCGACCTCGCGCTCGGGATCGCCTTCGACGTCGGCTCCACCACCGTCGCCGGGCACCTCTGCGACCTGGCCTCCGGCGAGGTGCTCGCCAGCGCCGGCGCGATGAACCCGCAGATCCGCTTCG
>JBEDUQ010000135.1:0-4107 GCA_040414855.1 Actinomycetota bacterium | reverse complement strand
GTGGTCTCGAAGATCTCGGCGACCTTGGCGCGCACCCGGTCCTCGTCGTAGCCCTGGTACTCGTCGGCGACGTGGATCAGGCCGCCGGCGTTGACCACGTAGTCGGGCACGTACAGGATCCCGCGCTCGTCGAGGAGCTTGGCGATCCCGGGCCTGGCGAGCTGGTTGTTGGCGCCGCCGCAGACGACCCGTGCGTGGAGCCGCTCGACGGTCTGGTCGTTGAGCGCGCCGCCGAGCGCGCAGGGCGCGTACACGTCCAGGTCGGCGGCGTGCAGCGCGTCCACCTCGACCGCCTCGACCTCCGGCGACAATGCGCGGGCCCGCTCGACCGCGGCCGGGTCGACGTCGCAGACGACCACGCGCGCCCCGCCGGCGACCAGGTCCGCGGTCAGGTGGAAGCCGACCTTGCCGACGCCGGCGACGCCGACCCGGCGGCCTTCCAGCGAGGGCGCGCCCCAGACCGCCTCGGCGGCCGCCAACATGCCCTGGTAGACCCCGGCGGCGGTGGGGACCGCCGAGTCGCCGCCCGCGTAGGACGCCCGCGGCCTGCCGCTCACGTAGCGGGTCCGCCGCGCGATCACGTCCATGTCCTCGCCCCGGGTGCCGACGTCGCAGGCGGTGATGTAGCGGCCGCCGAGCGACTCGACGAAGTCGCCGTAGGCCTCCAGCAGCGCGTCGGTCTTGTCCGTGCGCGGGTCGCCGATGATGACCGCCTTGCCGCCGCCGAGGTCCAGACCCGCGCAGGCGGCCTTGTAGGCCATGGCGCGGGACAGCTTCAGCGCGTCAGCGAGCGCGGCCTCTTCGGAGGCGTACGGGTGGAACCGGGTCCCGCCGAGCGCCGGGCCCAGCGCGGTCGAGTAGATCGCGATCACGGCCCGCAGGCCCGACGGGCGGTTGGAGCAGAACACCACCTGCTCGTGGTCTTCGCCAAACACGCCCGCTCCTGTACCCAGAAACTATGGTGTCCGGTAGTGTCGAATCGAAGGTGACGTTCGTCAACGCGCGCCTGTCGAGGCGCGCGATCGCGCGGGCGGTGGGGATGTCGCCCACCGGCGTGTCCGAGCGCCTGGAGCGACTCCACAGCCGCGGCATCATCCTCGGCTACCACGCGGAGGTCGACCTGGCCGCCCTCGGCTGGGACGTCGAGGCGATCATCGGCATCACCGCCGACCAGGGCGAGCGCCTGCGGGGGCTGGTCGATCACCTGATGGAGTTTCCCGAGGTGGTCGCCGCCCAGATCGTCACCGGCCGCTGGGACGTGCTGCTGTCGGTGCGGTCCAGGAGCCACCAGGCGCTCCAGGAGCTCGTGGTCGGCCGCCTCCCCACCGCCCCCGGGTTCGTCCGCGGCGAGACGATGGTCTGCTGGGAGTCGAGGCGCCGCGGCACCGGGTCGTTCCTGAGCGACCACGATGCGCGGCTCACCGCCGAGGACGGCGGGCCGGCCTCGCCGGTCTCGGACGGCCGTGCGTCCCGCGGGACCTCCGCCCGGCGCGGCGCCTGAGCGTCCTCGGGCCTGGTGTCGAGCACCCCCCGCGAGCTGACCCGAGCTGACCCGGGCTGACCGAGCTGGCCGAACACCCGTGGTCAGGCTCGCCTACAGGTCGGATTCCTCGACTGGGCGCAACTCCACCAGCAGCGGACACTGCTCGCCCGAGACCTTGGCGGCGATTCGCGCCTCCCTCGGGAAGGCCTGGCACGGATGGCCAATCGGGGTCACGACGCGCCCGAGGCCGCTGGCCAGCCGCTCCCAGGTCGACAGCCGCTCGTGGCCCACGATGATCCAGACCCTTCTGGCGCCCTTGGGGATGTGGGAGAGCGCCTCCAGGCGACTGGCGAGGTCGCGGTCTGGAGCGACCACCACGTCGGGCAGGTCCGGATAGGCGACCTGGAAGGTCACCGTCCCGAAGGCCGGCCGGTTCACGAACGTCGGCGGGCTGGGCCAGTAATACCCGAACGCGTACGCGGCGCCGGCGGAGACGAGAACCACGTCACCGAAGCGACGCTCGGCGCGCACGAGCTCGACCTGACCCCGAACATTCTCGTTCGGGATCGGCTTGTGCGCGGCACTGTACGCCGGAGGCGCGAAACTGACGCCGAGCGCGATCAGCAACACGGCGCCCAGCCCGACCGTCCAGCGGCTCCGGGCGAGCCGGGTGATGATCGCGGTCGCTCCGACCACGGCCACAACCGTCAGCAGCACCAGGAAGAACTGGCTCGTTCGCCGGTCGAGGAAGGGGAAGCGGCCGGCGGACCCCGCGACCAGCAGCTCCGCGAGCAGCACCGGGACCAGCAACGCGGTCGCCGGCAGCTTGGCACGCGCGAGCGCGACCACACCGGCCAGCGCCAGGCCGGTCGCGGTGACCCAGGGGCCGAGCCCTATGGTCCCGAACGCGGCCTCGGCGCGGGCGGCCGCGAACGCGGCGGCGTGCCGCACGCCTTCGTCCGCGGGAATGAACATGGCCGTCCAGTAGTCGCGCATGGCCGCGGAGTTGGCCGGGGCCACGAACAGGCGGTACACGACCGCCTGAGACGCACCGACCCCGACCGCCACCGCCGCGAGCCAAGCGAGCTGGTTCCACGCGCGCCGGACGAGCCAGCTGAGAGCGAGGCCGGCGATGGCTGCCGCCGTCACCAGCGCCGCGCTGTGGGCGACCAGGAAGCCCGTTGCCGACACGAGGCCGAAGACCAGCAGGCGCCGCGGCGACCACGCCCGCTCGACCATCGCCAACATCGCGACCAGCAGCACCGCCACGAACGCCTCGGCGGAGAACTGCTTGAGCCCCGGGCGGTACAGCGCCGCCGGCCCCAGCGAAGCGGCAATGGCGGCCAGGGGCGCGGCCACCCATCCCGCCGCTCCGCGGAGCTGCCGACCGAGCAGCCATCCCGGGAAGGCGGCGGCCGCCCCGAAGGCCAGCGGCAGCAGGCGAAGGCGCTCCGGGCCGCCGAGGGGCGGGATTGCGCGCAACAGCAGGCTGAAGCCAACCGGTGTCGACGAGGTAACCGTGCGAAGCTCGGAGAGCGGCGCCCGGACGGAGTCGGCCACCCAGGCCTCGTCGAACCAGAACGGGCGCGACAGCAGGTACCCCGGCCGTCTCGCCCAGACGGCCAGCGCGGTGAGCGCGAGCAGCGCGGCCAGTGAGGCAACCGCCGGCCAGCCCAGCGCCCCCGGCCGGCCCGTGCCGCGGGACGGGGGATCCTCCCCGAGGGCTTGGTCCGACCCAGCGGTCTGACGGGCAGGCGGCGGCATCCGCACCGTCCAAGGCTCGACGAGCTCGACGCCGGTCCCTGGACCGCCCCGAGCTGTGGAGTCGACGACCGCTCCGGCTGGTCGCCCGCGCGCCGCCGACATGATGCCTATAAGACGAGCGAGCGCCGATGGAGGTTTGGGCCGTTACCTTCTTGTTGTTCGGCCTTGTTGTTCGGCCCGGTCAGGACCGCGGTGACGGCGGCGCGGCCCCCTCGCCGGGGTCGGCATTGAGGGCGGCGAGCAGCTGCATGCGCGGCGGCTGGAAGACGTCGAGCTGACGGCAGCCTTCGGGGCCCGAGACCGCGCCGTGCTCGACCCAGGAGGGGATCACCGCCATGTCGCCCGGGCGCATCGTTCGCGGCTCGAGGCCGGCGATCGAGAACCGCAGCTCGCCCTCCAGCACGATCACGATCTGCTCCTCGACGTGGACGTGCGCCGGCGCCTCGACGTTCGGCTCGTACGACACGTGGTTGACCAGCACGTTGTCGCCCAGCACCGGCCGGAAGGTCAGGCCGTCCTTGAACCGCAGCGGCTCGATCTCTTCGACCTTCACGAACCGGCCGTCGCCGGTCGGCACGCCGCCCTGCTCGGTGAGGAAATAGCCGCCCTCGGTCCCGCTCATCACGCCCCCATCCTCTGGACACGTCCAACCATCGGCCGATGCTCGCTGGTCCATGCTCTCACACCGGTACGGTTCACCCGGACGGCGCCATTAGCGGACATTCGTTGGCTAGAGACACCCGATGATGGACATACAAATACCCACTACCTTCGGCCCGTCGCGGTATGCGTTAGACTGCGGCCTCGCTTCGAGGCCAGGACTCAACCCCCGCTCCAAGAGGCCGATGCAAGCTTCGAAG
>JBEDUQ010000134.1:0-13520 GCA_040414855.1 Actinomycetota bacterium | reverse complement strand
GGCGATCCCGGCCGCGGGCGTCCGCGTGGTCCAGCCCGACACCGACGTGACCCCGTACGACACCATCACCGCGGGCAGCCGCTCCACCTACCACATGGGCAACGCCGTCCGTGAGGCCGCCGAGCGGGTGCGGGCAAAGCTGGCGGCCATCGCCGCCAAGCGGCTGGGAGTCTCGGAGGCCGAGGTCAAGCTGACCCCCGAAGGCGTGTACGCCGCCGCCCTCGGCCGAGCGGTGCCCCTGGCCGAGCTGCTGCTGGACCATCTCGGCTCGAGGGGGACCACGCTGGTGGCCGAGGCCGAATTCCAGACCTCCTGGACGCCCTACGACCTCGAGACCGGCCGGTCCCCCCAGGCCACCGAGCACTGGTTCGCGGGGGCCGTGGGAGCGCAGGTGCTGGTGGACACGGACAGCGGCCAGGTCCGGATCGAGCACCTGGCGGTCGCCGGCGACGTCGGGCGCGCCATCAACCCGACCTTTTGCGAGCAGCAGCTGGTCGGGGCGGCGTTGATGGGGGTCGGGCACGCGCTGTTCGACGAGCTGGTGTTCGCCGACGGCCAGTTGCTGAACGGCACCTTCCTCGAGTACCAGGTGCCGTCGATCAAGGACCTGCCGGAGCGGATCACCCCGCTGGTGATCGAGAGCCCGCACCGCGGCGGGCCCTTCGGCGCCAAGGGCGTCGGCGAGACCGGCATCCTCGCCACGGCACCGGCCATCGGCAACGCCATCCGGGACGCGACCGGGGTCCGGCTCCGGCGCCTGCCGATGACGCCAGAGCGGGTGCTGTCGGCACTCTCAGGGGAGGAGCCGTCCTGATGCCGATCGTCAACCTGACCGTGAACGGCGCGCCGCACCGGGTCGAGGTCGCCGGCGACGAGCTGCTGCTCGACGTCCTCCGCGAGCGCGCCGGTTGCGGCAGCGTCCGCGAGGGCTGCGGAGTCGGGGCCTGCGGCGCCTGCACGGCGATCGTCGACGGCATGGCGATCGCCACCTGCCTGACGCTCGCCGGCCGCTGCGAGGGCGCCAACGTGCTGACGACCGAGGGGCTCGCCGCCGACGATCCGCTGGTGGCGGCGTTCGTCGGGGCGGGAGCGATGCAGTGCGGCTACTGCATTCCCGGGTTCGTGCTCATGGTCCGCGACCTGCTCGCCGCCAATCGCGATCCCAGCAGCGCCGAGATCGACGAGCACCTGGCCGGCAACCTCTGCCGCTGTGGCGCCTACCTGGAGATCAAAGAGGCGGTCCGCCGGGCGGCCGCCGGCGCCGCCGGCGCGACGGTATGATCGTCGAGACGGCCACCGGGAGGTTCGCCGTGGAGCGGCGCGGCTCGGGGCCCACGGTGGTGCTGCTCCACTCGCTGGCACTCTCCGGCGAGATGTGGGATGGGCTGGCGTCCCACCTGGCGTCGCGGTTCCAGGTCTGGTCGGTCGACGCTCGCGGCCACGGTCGGTCGGACTGGGACGGGCGGCCCTTCACGATCGAGGACATGGCCGGCGACCTCGAGGCGGTGCTGGACGCGCTCGGCCTCTCCGTCGCGCACCTGGTCGGCCTGTCGATGGGCGGCAGCACGGCCCTGGTGTTCGCCGCCAGCCGTCCCGACCGCGTCGGCAGGCTGGTGGTCGCCGACACGACCGCCAACTACGGGCCCGACCGCGAGGCCGCCTGGGAGCAGCGGGCCCGCTCGGCGCTGGCCACGCCAAGGCGGGAGCAGCTCGACTTCCAGCTCGAACGGTGGTTCTCGGCGGCCTTCCGCGAGGCCAATCCGGGAGAGGTCAAGCGGATCGCCGACCTGTTCCTGCGGGCGGACTCCGCCGCGCACGCCGAGGCCTGCCGCGCCCTGGGCGCGCTGGACGCCGACGACCGGCTCGAGGACGTCCGCGCTGAGACGCTGGTGGTCGTCGGGTCAGACGACTACGCCACACCTCCATCGATGGCGCGGTCGATCGCGCGCCGGATCCCCAGGGCCAGCTACCGGGAGGTCCCTGGGGTCCGGCACATGAGCCTGGTCGAGTGCCCGTCGCTCTGGCAAGAGGTGGCCGAGCACCTCCAGGCCGAGCAGCTCCAGGCCCCGAGCTGACCGGCGCCGGCGCCGTCAGTCGACGGCCGGGTAGCGCACCTCGAAGGTGACGCAACCCTCGGTCGAGCGCCAAGGGCCGTGGCGCATGCCCGGCGGGCGGCAGGCGTACATGCCGGCGGTGAACGCGTCGTCGAGGCCGAGGTCGTGGAACTCGCCCGAGAGGATGTAGACCTCCTCCCAGAACGTGTGCGCCATCGTCCCGAGCAGGCTGGTGTCGGTCCCCGGCGCGAAGCGGAGCATCCGCGTGGCCACGCCCGCGCCGTCGTCGCGGGCCAGGATCCGCTCGGTGAGGCCGGGGACCCGCTCGTCGACCGGCGTCCAGTCGACGTCCTCCACCGAATGGAACTCCAGCTCCGGCTTGTTCATCGCAGCTCCTCTCGTGGTGGCGCGTCCGGGTGCCCGGCGATCAGGTCGACCGTGTACTCCACCGTCAACGGCGTGGGCTCGCCGACCAGCCGCAGCGTTCCTCGGAACAGCTTTCCGGGGCGCAGCGCCCCGTCGCGGGTCGGGATCGTGCCCAGGAACACGACGTCGCCGTCCCGGAGCTCGATGCCTGCCGACCGCCCTTCCTCGAGCAGGGCCTCGAGCCCCAGCAGGCTCTCGAGCCGCCCCCGCTGGTACGGCTCAGGCTCTCCATCTATCGAGCTGGACAGCTCCGCCTGATCCCAGGACTTGACGCGCTCCATGCCGACACAGCCCGTGCCGATCACCTTGGGACACGCCTGCTTGCTCTGCTCGATGCTGCTCCGTTCCAGGTCGCGATCGGTGTGGTCGCTGCCGACGGTCAGCAGGAGCCGGCCCTGGTGCACGATGATCACCGGCTCGACCTCTCCGGAGGTGAAGGCGCCGGCGACGCCGATCCGAGTCGCGGTCGTCAGCAGGCCGGGGTCGACCTGGTAGAACGCGGGGGTCCGGTCGGGAATGGCCACGCCCAACGCGCGCAGCTCCTCCAGGTGCTCTGCCACGGCGTCGCGCCTGCGGCCGGTGAAGCCGGCGATCACCAGCCGCGTGGGCCGTAGCTCATGCTCCGTCGCGGTGCCCAGCTCCAGCAGCTTGATCGTGCCAGCCTCCACGCCCGCCTCCGATGCCGTTTGCACACAACGGATTCACCGAGATGACGGTAACCAAGGATCATGACTTAAGTCAATAATTTCAGTGCACAGCGTATCGCGGAGGCCGACCCGGCCTCAGCCAGCGGAAGCGGTGAGCTCGTCGACGAGAGCGCTGGCGATCTGCTGCGCCTGGGGGCTGACGAGGCATCGCTCGGCGGTCCAGTCCGGCGGGGTGGTGGCATCGATGCCCATGCGCGTGGACATGCCGTCGCGGGCAGAGGGATCGAGCTGGTTGCAGAAGACGCTGGGGACCGTGACAACGTCCCGGTCGGCCTGCACCCGCGTGGCGACAGCCCAGAGGACCTGGTCGGGATCGTAGATGTCGATGTCCTCGTCACACACGATGACCAGCTTGATGTTGGGCTCGAGACCGAACACCAGCAGCATCGCCTGCCTCGGCTGACCTTCGGCCGTCTTCTTCATCGACACGTAGCAGTGAAAGGTCGTTCCCGACTTGGGCAGGTGCACCGCCCTGATGTTCGGGTTCACCTCCCGCAGGCGCTGGTACAGGTGCGGCTCCCGGAAGAGCGTTGCCAAATTGAGGTGGTCCGCGGAGTTGCCCGCGATGACGTCGAGGAAGATCGGGCGCTGCCGGTGCGTGATCGCGGTCACCTCGAAGACGTTCTCGGTGGAGCGGTGGCTGCAATAGCCGGGGAATTCCCCGAACGGGCCTTCCGGCTCGCGGACGTGGGGGAGGATCCGACCCTCGATCACGATCTCCGCGTGCGCCGGCACGTCCACCGCGACGGACCGCGCCGGAACCAGCTCGACCGGCTCTCCGAGGAGACCGCCGGCGATGTCGTACTCGTCGACGTCGATGCCGAGCCGGCAACTGGCGGCCATCAGCAACGCCGGGTGGGCCCCGACCACCACCGCGGCCTCCAGCGGGCGATCCCGGCTCTCGGCGCGCCGGAAGTAGTCCCAGGCGTGCCCACGGCTGTGCACGCTCACGCCGAACCGGTCCGGCCCCTTGAGCTGCATGCGAGCGAAGCTCAAATTGCGAATCCCGGTGTCGGGATCGTTGGCGACCATGATGCCCCCGGAGACGTACGGTCCCGCGTCGGTGGCGAAATGGCGTGGGATCGGGAGCGCCCGGAGGTCGGCGTCGCCGCCCTTTCGGACGACCTCCTGGACCGGCCCGTCCCCAACCATGACCGGCTTGATCGGGCTCGCCACCGCTCGGAGCCAGGAGGCGGTGAACTCGGACCTGCCCACGCCCAGGACGCCGGCGATCCGTTCCCAGGAAGCGAACAGGTTCGCGACCAGTGACATCTCGCCGCCCCTGGCTCCCTCGACCCGGAGCACCGGGGCCTGCCGCCGCCGTTCGAGCTCCAGGGCGACCGCCGTCAGCACGTCGATGTCGATGGCAGGGTCGAGCTGGACCACGTCCTGGGGATGCGCGGCCTGCCAGCGCTCCAGGAAGCCTCCGAGGGACTGGTTGCTCATCTTCGCCACCCGCCAGCATCAGTCGAGTCTTGAACACGAGATACAGATTTAAGTATCTTACTTATGTTACGCCTCGCAGCCCTGATCAGAAAGCCCGCCATGCGCCTCGCCGTGCCAGATCTCGTTTCCAACTCCTACTTTCCCGCGATCGCCGCGGCGGAGCTCGGCTGCTTTCGGGACGAGGGACTCGACGTGGAATTGGAGCTCCTCTTCCCCGTCACCGACGCCGCGGTCGCCCTGCGCAACGGCGACATCGACCTCCTCGCTGGATGCGCTCACGCCCCCCTGTACGCCGACGCGGACTGGGGCGACATGCGGCTGCTCGGGGCCTTGGCACGGAACATGTACTGGTTCCTGGTCGTTCGCAATGACCTGGAGGTGACTCGGGAGAGCCTGGCGAAGCTCCACGACGTCCGGATCGGTGCCGCGCCCGGCCCCGATGTGGGGCTGCGGCTGCTGCTCGAGGCCGAGGGCATCAATCTGGATGCTGCCTGTATCGCCATCGCGCCGGTCCCCGGGGCGAAGGCGGCGAGCGTCTCCTTCGGCGTCACGGCTGCCCAGGCGCTCCAAGAGGGCCGCATCGAGGCGTTCTGGGCCAACGGAATGGGCACCGAGGTTGCCGTGCGCAACGGCGTGGGCCGGGTCCTCGTCGACGCTCGCCGGGACGGCGGCGACGCCGCGCTGTTCACCTTCCCCGCGCTCATGGCCGCGGGGCGAACCGTCCGGGAACAGCCTGACGCCACCGCCGCCGCCGTGCGCGGCATCATGCGCGCCCAGCGCGAGCTGAGGCGGAACACCGAACTGGCCACCGAGGTCGGCCGGGCCCTGTTCCCGGAGATGGAAGCCAGCCTCATCGCCGGACTCATCGAGCGCGACCTGGACTTCTACGACCCCGCGATCTCCCCCGAAGCAGTCGACGGTCTGGTCGCCTTCGCCCGGGCGAGCGGGCTGACCGACCGAGAGCTCAGCTACGACCAGGTCGTCGCAGGGCCGGTGCGGGACCTGTGGGGCGAGCGGTGAAGATCGCACTCGTTCAGATCGCCAGCACGGATAGGGAGAGCGTCGCCGAGCGCCGGGAGCGCGTGGCCGGGCTGATCAGATCCGCGGCGTCGGCCGACCTCATCGTGCTGCCCGAATTGTGGGCGGTAGGGTACTTCGCATTCGACAACTACGCACGTGACGCTGAGCCCATCCACGGCCCGACCATCTCGCGACTGTCCGTCCTCGCCCGCGAGACCGCATCGTTCGTCCACGTCGGAAGCTTCGTCGAACGCCGGCGGGACGGCGCCCTGCGCAACACCGCGGCCCTGCTGGATCCGACCGGCGCCGTGGTGCACAGCTACAGCAAGATCCACGTCTTCGGCTACGAGTCGAAGGAAGCGCAGCTGTTGCAGGCCGGGGACCGGGTTTCCGTCGCCCGCACGCCATTTGGCATGGTCGCCGGGACGACCTGTTACGACCTTCGGTTCCCCGAGCTGTGGCGCAGCCTGATCGACGTGGGCGCGCAGATCGTGATCGTGCCCGCTGCCTGGCCGGCGGCACGGCTCGAGCACTGGCGCCTCTTCACGTCCGTGCGGGCGGTGGAGGAGCAGGTCCTTCTGGTGGCCTGCAACGCCACCGGCACGCAGACCGGGGTGGAGCTGGCCGGGCACAGTCGCGTTGTCGACCCGTGGGGCACCGTCCTCGCCGAGGCATCCACCGCCGAAGAGATCATCTGGTGCGAGACCGATCCCGCGATCGTGCCGGCGGTCCGCGAGCGGTTCCCGGTCCTCGCCGACCGGCTACCCTCCTACACCGACCTGACCCGCCGCCTCACGGAGTCGCCGCATGACGACCGCGGGTGGTGATGTCGAGCAGGGATTGGCGGCGTTGGTGGACGGTGAGGTAGCACAGGCCGTGTGGGCCCGCGCTGAACTGGCGTCGCGAGCGCCGAGGCAGCCAGACCAGCGTTCCGGCGTGAAGGTCGAGGCTGCCGAGCTCGGTGGTGATCTGGCCCAAGCCATCCAGGACGAGCAGAAGGACGTCGAGGTCAGGTCCGGTGTGCGTGTCGATGCTGGTGCCAGGCCGCAGGTGGACGATGTTGGCGTCGAGGTCCCGCTGGCGCATCGGGAGCTTCCACACCGCCCCCGCGGCGTCGGGATCGCCGTCCCGGGCGGTGGTGGTGTCCAGGAGGATGCGCGGGAGCGGGGTCGAGGCGAGCTTCCCGATCCGGATCCGCCACGCGTCGGGTCCATTGTCGAGGTAGTCCCAGCGGTAGCCGCCAGGGTGGTCGGTGTCGAACTCCTGGCGCAGATGCTTGGGGTCGTGGTCGTTGACCAGGACGAAGGACTCGCCGACGGCGAGGGCGTCGTAGACCTGAAAGATGGCCGAGTGCTTGTCGGGCTTGCGCAGAGGGCGTACGTCGAGTTCCTGGTCCGGCATGGTGTTCCTCTCGTCGGGAGCCCATTTATACAAGCGTGAGTTGTGTAAACTCAAGGCATGGACCAGTCGGCAGGGCCGTCAGGCGGCGGCAATCGGGCGAGCCGAGCACGGAGAGCTGCCGGCCGGGCCACGCCCGAGCCGCCGGCCGGGCGTCGGCGGGAGGTCCTCACCATGCTGCGCGAGTCGACCTCGCCGTTGAGCATCGCCCAGATCGCGGAGCGGCTGGACGTGCACCCCAACACGGTCCGATTCCATCTCGACGCCCTGGCCGACGCGGGTCAGGTTGAGCGAGCCCATGCCCCGGCGTCCGGCCCCGGCCGGCCGCCGCTGGTGTTCCGGGCCCGACCCGGGATGGATCCGGCCGGGCCGCGGAACTACCGGCTGCTGGCCGAGATGCTGGCCAGCGGCCTCGCCGCCGACCCCGACCCGGTCACCAGGGCAATCGAGGTCGGGCGGGCCTGGGGCACACGCCTGGTCGATCCACCGGACCGGCCAGACGAGCGCAACCAGCACCGGGCGGTGGGCCGGCTGATGGCGTTGCTCGACGACCTCGGATTCGCGCCCGAGCAACCATCAGCCGGGCGGATCGGGCTGCGGCACTGCCCGTTCCTCGAACTCGCCGAGACCCAGGGCTCGGTCGTCTGTCCGCTGCATCTGGGGTTGATGCGGGGAGCGATGGCCACCCTTGGCGCGTCAGCCACTGTTGAGCGGCTCGACCCGTTCGTCGGCCCCGATCTGTGCGTCGCACACCTGTCCGCACCCGCGAGCGCATCGTGACGGGCATCGCCCCGGCCTCGATGCGCGCCCTCCAGAAGGGCTCCCGCTGATGGCGCCGGCTTTGGCGACCGCGACCGCTGTGACGTTCGTGTGGCTCGGCATGGTGCTGGCCATCTCATTCCTGGAAGCACCACTGAAGTTCCGCGCGCCGGAGGTCAGCCTGCGAATCGGGCTGGGCATCGGCCGGCTGGTGTTTCGCGCCCTCAACACCGTCGAAGCCGTCCTGGCCGTGGTGCTGGTGGTGGCAATCAGCCTGGGAAGCGCTCCAGGACGGGTCGTGATCGCGATGGTGATCGTCGTCGCGGTGCTGGCGGTGCAGTTGGCGGTGGTTCGTCCTCGGTTGACCCAGCGATCGGACGCGATCCTGGCCGGCGCGGACGCGCCACGCTCACGCAGCCACTACGCCTACATCGTCCTTGAGACCGTGAAGGTGGCCGCCCTGTTGGTGACCGGCGTACACCTCCTGGCCGCATGAACCAACCAGCCCAGAAAGGCGATGCGATGCAGTCCATCTCACTGACCGCCCTCGCCGACCAGCAACTGAGCGCCGCTCGGCAAGCCGCCAGCGGCCGCAGCGCCCACACCGTCCACGGCGGGGGCCAGCATGCGCTGCGGCAGACGCTGCTCGCGCTCGCCGCCGGGCACAGCCTCGACGAGCACGACAGTCCCGGCGAGGCCACGTTGCAGGTCCTGGCTGGTCGCGTTCGCCTCACGACCGGGACGCGGACCTGGGAGGGATCGCGCGGCGACTACCTCGTCATTCCCGGGGAACGGCACAGTCTGACCGCGATCGACGACGCTGTGGCGCTCCTCACCGTCGCCCTGCACGGCCCCGCGGATCACTGACCGGCCAGAGGTGAGCTGCTCGATCCCTTCACCCTCGCTGGCGGCTGTCCCGAGCCGGCAGCTCGCGGGCCGCCTGGAGGTCGCTGACGGCGAGCACCAGCACCTTGGCCCCGTTGCGCTCCCCAGCCATGTAGACCGCCTCCAGGTTGATCGAGGCGTCGGCCAGGCGGCGGCAATAACGGCCGAGCGCACCCGGCTCGTCCTCGAGGCTCACCAAGAGCACCTCACGGACCCGCTCGGGCACCAAGTGGTTCTCGCGCAGCACGCGGACGGCCACATCGGCTGGCTCGACCACCAGATGGATGAGCGCACGCCCTTTCGCCACCTTCACCGCGGCAAGCGCGCGGATGTCGACGTCATGCCGGCCGAGCAGCTCCCCGAGGTCGGCCAGGGCCCCGATTCGGTCCTCGAGCTCTACCACAACCTCTGTCAGCATCCCGCCCGCCTCCCAACCGCTCAGGCTCACGCGGACGATTTCAGGCTCGCTGGATCGATGGAGTTCATGGTCTCACGGTGAACCGTCGCTCTGAGTCACTCGCCTTGTGGCCGGGCTGTCAAGAGATTCTGGTCGGATCCTCGCCCGCCGGGCGGCCAAGCCTCGGTCACGGTGTGCCTTGCGCACCGACCAGCGGGACGAAGTATGCCGCGGTGAGCCGCGCCTCGGCGACCAGCCGACCGGCCCGCTTGTGGAACGCGGTGACCACCTCGCGGCCTCCTGGCCCAACGGGGTGCACCAGCCGCCCGCCGTCGGCGAGCTGCTCGGCCAGCGGCGGCGGGACCTCCGGCGACGCGGCCGCGACCACGATCGCCTGGTAGGGCGCGTACTCCGGCACGCCGAGGGTGCCGTCGCCGATGACCACGGTGACGCCGTGGATGCCGGCGCCGTCCAGGTTTGCCCGTGCCCACTCGGCGAGGTCGCCGAAGCGCTCGACCGACACCACCTGGCCGGCCAGCGCCGCGAGGATCGCCGTCTGATAGCCGAGTCCGGTCCCGACCTCGAGCACCCGCTCACCGCCGCTCAGACGCAGCCCCTCGACCATCCGGGCGATCAGGCTGGGCTGGGTGGTCACCTGGCCGTGGGGTATGCGGATCGGCTCGTCGAGGTAGGCCTGCTCCGCCGCGTCGGCGGGCACGAACCGCTCGCGCGCCACGGCTTCGAACGCGCCGATCACCCGGTCGTCCTGGATGCCCTGGTCGCGCAGCGCCCGGATCAGGTCTCCCGGCGATCCGCGCCGTCTGGCGGGTTCGGCGAAACGCATGCCCCCACGGTGGACCACGGGCGCCCTCCACGCCAGGCTCCGGCTCCGCGCGAATGGCGTCGGTGCTTCCGTTCAACTCCGTCGGCGGGACTCAGCAGGTGAGGTGGAGAGCGGCCGCGGTGCGGGCCGGGTCCAGCTCGCCGTAGCGGCGCACCGCCGCAGCGGTGGGCACGGCCTCCACCTTGATGCCGCGCGCTCGGAGCCAGTCGAGCGCGGAGGGGTCAGGGCGGAGCTGCCCATCGGCGCCGGTGCCGATCAGGAGCTGCTCGGGCAGCTCCTGAAGGACGTCCTGGAGGTCGTCGAGGACCAGCCGGTGCCCCTCCTGCCGCCACCAGTTCCGGACGACGCGGTTCGGCAGCACGATCAGGTCGTGGGTCTCCTGCTGCCCGTCGACCACGATCCGGCCGAACTCGTAGGCGCCGATGCGGGCCATCGCCTCACCTCCCGCTCAGGTGGCGTGCGCGCTCATCGCGACTCTACGTGCGGTGGGCGTTGGTGGCCACTCGGCGATCAGGTCGCGGCCCCGGTTCGAACGCGTGCGGGGCCCGCGGGTCGTGCGTGCTGGTCGATGGCGCCGGGCCGCGCGGATCAGGGGTCCAGCGGCTCGACCCGGAGGCGGTCGCCGTCGGCCACCACCAGCACGCCGGCGCCCTTGCCCAACGGAGCGACCACCTGGCCTGTGAGGCCGAGCACGGCCGCCTCGTTGGTCGGGCTGTGCCCAATTACCGGCTGGGCGGGCGCCGATGCGCAGCGCGGCCGCGACGCCTTGGTCGGTCAGCACGTCGCCGTCGTTGTCGGTATGGCGCCGCAACTCCACGAACCGTCCCATGGTTCCTCCTCAACATTGCGCTGGGCTACCGCAGCCCGTTCCCGGTCGGCCGATAGCGGCAAGCCGCGGGTCGGATCAGAATTTCGCGTGCCATCGTGGCTGACCCCGCCAACGGTCATCACCTTAGAAGCGGCTGAGCGGGTTTAGACGAAGCAATACCGACATATGTAGTGCAGGGCCTATATCTATCGGCGTCAGCGGCGGCTCTGCGGCACCAGGGCGCCAAAGGAGGCGATCGTGCACTCCGAAGTAGACCCAGTCCATGGTCCGCCAGCCTCGACCAAGCGACCGGGGTCGGCCACCGTCACCCGGGTCATGCTCATCGCCAACGCGGTCTTCCTGCTCCTGCTTGCGGTCGGGATCTACCTCCTGACCAAGGGTCAGGGCCAGACCCCCGAGGCCCTGGGTCGAGCGTCACTGCCGGCGCTCCCCGCCATCCTGAACTTGGTGCTCGCCGTCCGGTTCGGCCGCGGCGGCGAACGCATGCGCTGGGCGGTCGTGATCCTCGAGGCCTTCACCCTGCTGCTCGGCCTGGGCGAGCTCGGCCAAGGAAGGGTGGGCGGCCTGCTGGTCGCCCTCTTCTCGATCGTGGCGCTGACCAGCGTGAATACACGGAGCACCAGAACCTGGCTCCAGCGCCCTCAGGCCGAGCGGTAAGCGGACCCGGCTTGGCACCCAGACGGGGTGGGTGCAATCAGGGCTGATGCGGTCTCATCCAAACCGAGCGCTCAGGCGACGCGGGTGTCGTACTCCTCGCGATTGGCGAGCACCTCGTCCATGTGCGCCTCGGCCCACACCTTCATGCCGCGCATTACCTGGTGGAGCGAGAAACCGAGGTCGGTCAGCTCGTAAGTGACCGTGACCGGCACGGTCGGCGTCACGGTGCGGGTGATGAGGCCGTCGCGCTCGAGGGAGCGCAGCGTCTGTGTGAGCATCTTCTGGCTGACCCCGGCCAGCCGGCGGGAGAGTTCGGAGTAGCGCATCGACCGCGGCTCACCGACGCAGTCGACCCCGGGGTGATGCGGGCCGTCGCTGCCGAGCGCGGCGAGGATCAGCGCGACCCACTTGTCGGAGATCCGGTCGAGCAGTTGGCGGCTGGGGCAGCCCGCCAAGAACGCGTCGTAGTCCACCTTCGCCTGTGCCCGCTGCTGGGCCGCCGTCGTCGTTGGCATCGACCGCTCCTTCCTACCGAGGGGTGACCTAGGCACTTCGAAGTGCCTACTTCCCGATGGAGAGTTACCCCCCCCACAGTGGTGCAGGACAACGTCGAACACAAGCCGCGAGGAGCGAAACCATGAGCAGGTCCACCTTCCGCACCGCCGCAGTCCGCACCCCGGGCGGACCCGATTCGATCGAGATCATCGACGTTCCCATCGTCGAGCCCGGGCCTGGTGAGGTCCGGGTTGGGATCGCCGCCGCGCCGGTCAACCCCGTCGACCTCGCGGTCGCCGGCGGCCTGTTCCACGCCATGGGGCTGATCAACCAGCCCGAGCGCGCCGGCCTGGGTTGGGACTTCGCCGGCACTGTCGTCGCCACCGGTCCCGGCGCGGACCTGGCCGTCGGCACCCGGGTCGCCGGCTTGGTGGTCGGCTTCGACCGCGACTTCGGCACCTACGCCGAGCAGGTCGTCGTACCGGCCGCCGGCCTCGCCGTCGTGCCCGACGGGCTGGGCCTGGCCGCAGCGTCGACGGTGCCGCTCAACGGGCTGGCCGCCGCCCAGATCGTCGATCTGCTCGGCGATGCGCCCACCGACGGCAACCGGCTGCTGGTGACCGGGGCGGCCGGCGCGGTCGGCGGGTACGTCGCCTCGCTCGCGCAGGACCGCGGCTGGAAGGTGACCGGTCTGGCCAGAGCCGAGGACGAGGAGTTCGTCCGCGGCCTCGGCGCCGACTTCACCACGCACGCCGAGCCCGGCTGGGACGCGGTCGCCGACGGTGCGGTGCTGCAGGAGCGGGGCCTCGCCCTGGTCCGCGACGGCGGGGCCTTCGTCGGCGTCCAGCCGGGCGCCGAGCCGGCCAAGGAGCGCGGGATCATCGTAGACGCCGTGGTCGTGCACCCCGACGGCCCTCGACTGGGTAGCCTCCTCGCCCGCACCGCGTCCGGTGAGCTGCCGGCCCGAGTGCACGCAGTCGTGCCGCTGGACCAGGTCGCCGACGCCCACCGGGCCGTGGCCAAGGGTGGGGTGCGAGGTCGCTACGTGCTCGAGCCCTGACCGGCTCGTCCCCCCAGGCGCTCGCGCGCTTCTGTAGACAGGGTGGGTGTTCAGCCATCCGCAGCGGCCTGCTCGCGGGCGGCGCGGACCCGGCCGCTGCTGAGGGTCGGCCAGGCCACCACGGCCAGGACGCCGACCGCGACGAAGCCGCACCAGAAGGGCGCGGTGAGCCCGAAGCGTCCGGCCAGCAGGCCACCCAGCAGGGCGCCCAGCGCGCCACCACCGTAGGAGAAGACCGCGTAGGCACTGTTGACGCGGCCCAGCAGCCGGCCGGGGATCAGCTCCTGCCGCAGGGAGATGCTGATGACACTCCAGGTCATCCCATGGAAGCCGAACACCGCCAGGATGGCGCCGGCGACCAGGGGGCTGCTGGTGAGCGCGAGCACCAGATGGGTCGACGCCTCGATCAGCAGGCCGACCCGCATGGTGGTCGCCGGGCCGAGCCTGCCGACCACCCGCTCGGCGACCAGACTCGCCGAGATGCCACCAATGGCAAGACAGGCGATCAGCACCCCGTAGCCGACCGGGCCAAGCCCCAGCCGC
>JBEDUQ010000133.1:0-10650 GCA_040414855.1 Actinomycetota bacterium | reverse complement strand
ACCGGCCGCCGACGCCGCCGCCCGCGCCGGTGCCGCTGTTCTTCGGCTCGCTGAACCGGCGCTCGCTGCGGCTCGCCGGCGAGCTGGCCGACGGGCTCTGCGTCAACCAGGTCGCTCCGCACCACGTCCCGTTGATGCTGGAGGAGGTCCGAGCCGGCGCCAAGGCGGCCGGCCGCGAGCTGCCAGGCCCGCCGCTGATGGCGCGGCTGTTCTGCCTGGTCACCGACGACGCCAAGGCGGCAAGGGCGGCGGTGGCCCGGACCTTTGCCCCCTACGTCGCGACCAGCGTCTACAACCGCTTCTACCGCTGGATGGGCTACCAGGAGGAGGCCGAGGCGATCGCGGCGGCCGCGGCGGCCAGGGACCGCGAGGCGATGGCGGCGGCCTTCAGCGACCGGATGGCGCGGGACCTGTTCGCGATCGGCGACGCGGAGACGGTGGTGGCGCGGCTGCGCGACTACGTCGACGCCGGCGTGACCATCCCCGTGGTCGCGCCGCTGTCCTCCGGCGCCGCCACGGCCGCGACCGTGCTGCGCGAGATCGGCGAGCGCTGGAACGCCTGAGACCGGGCGCGTCTGGCGTGGACCTCGATGGCGCGCGAGGTTCGGTCACCCCGTGGCCGCGCGGCACGCCTTCCGGTTTCGCTGGTAGCTCTGCATGGCCTTGGTCAGGCGCGAGTCGTGGATGTCGCCGACCAGGTACGAGAGGGCGGCGTCGGCGTCGGACAGCGCCGCGTCGCACGCGGCGGGGGTCGTGGACACCGCGCTCGAGGCGGTTGTCGGCGGGACCGAGGCGCCGGGGTTCGTCGAAGGCCCGGCGGCGGACCGATTCGCGGCGCCCGGGCCGGCGGTCGCGCGGCCGATCGCCATGCCGCCCATGACGGCGAGCAGCAGGAGCACGACCACCCCGGCCGCCACCAGGCCGACCCGCCGGGACGCCAGCGCGGCTGCCGACGCGGGAAGGCCCAGACGCTCCGGCGGAGCGGGTGCGGGCGGCTTCGGGTGGGTCTCGGTCCAGAGGTTCTCCTCGGGGGAGAGGCGCCGGACCGGCTCGGCCCCCGCGGGCGGCGGCTCGGGGGCGGCGACCGGCGGCGGCACCACCGGCGGACGCCGTGCCTGCGCCAGGCGCCGGCGCCGCGCCGCGGCCGGCTCCCGCAGAATCTTCGGCCGCACCGCCAGGGCGGTCACGATCTCGTCCTCGACCAGCGGCCGGACCAGCACGCGGCGGGCGAGGTCGGACGGCCAGTCCCTGGTCTCGGACCGGTCGTCGACGATCACCAGCATCATGCCGGAGTGCAGCGCCCGGACCCGGCGGCAGACGTCGAGCCGCTCGCCCGCCGGCGCATCGACGACCACGGTCTCGGCCTTGGACGCCAGCGCCGTGCGCAACTCGTCCTCGGTCGCGGCGACCACCAGCCGGTCGCGCTCGGGGAGGGCGCGCTCGAACAGCGCGCGCAGGTTCGCGTCGGTCGAGACCAGGATGACGCTGCGGGCTGAAACGCCGTGGCCGACCCCGTTGCTGCCAGCCGGACGTGCCCCCCCTTGTTGCTGATCGGCCAAGGCCCCCACACCGGATCTGCATCCGGGCCGATACCGTACGGCCCCCCTCGAAGTGAACGGTAAATTTCACTCCGGACGAGCCAGTCATGTCAAAAAGGTGCATAAACGCAAACGAGCGCCCTCTTCGAGCCGAGAAACTCGAACGGTCCGAAGGCATGAGCCGCGGTTGAACGCCGCCCGGCCGGCCGGCATGGTGGACGCCCGCCCGGGCTAGGCGTCCCAGGCGCTGCGCATCACCGCGCGGATGTCGTCGAACTGGGTGATCAGCCGGCTGCCCTCGAACATCGTCAGCGGGTCCGGGTCCGGGTCGCCGCTGGACTGGCGCGCCTGGAGGTCGGCCATCAGCCGCAGGTGGTAGTTGGCGAAGAACCGCCACCACTGGAGGCTGCGCAGCTCGTCGACCAGCTCGACCCCGAGCGCCCGCTTGGGCGGGCAGTCGACCAGCACGCCCAGGTGGTCCAGCAGGTGCCCGTAGAAATAGGGGCTGCGGCGGTCGCGGCTGTTGGTGATCTCCAGGAAGCTCAGGTGCCCGATGGTGGCGATCAGGTGCAGCACCCCGACGCGGGCGGCGATCACCTCGTAGAACGGGTGGGTCTCGTCGAGCCCCAGCTCCACGCAGACCAGGCCCAGCAGGATCTGGCTCGAGAACGAGTCATGGCTCAGCAGGTCGGCGATGCGCTCCTGGAGCCGGCCGATGGCCAGGTCGTCGGCGAGCAGCCGCTGCTGGGTCCCGTCCGCCTGCACGTAGGCGAGGTGGAGGATCTGCCGCAGCGACAGGCTCAGCTCGCGGATGCGGCTGGACCCATAGTGCTCGCAGATGACGATCCGCTCGTCGACGTCGAGGTCGGCCCTGACGGTCCGCGCCAGCGCGGTGGTCGACGAGTAGCCGCGGTGCAGCGAGAACGGGCTCGCCTCCAGGTAGCCGATCGCGCGTTCCTTGGCGCCCTCCGTATCGGCCACCCGGAACGAGTCGACGTCGGCGCGGCCGTACGGGGACTTCCCGTAGGTGCGCGCGCGATGCTCGATGTACTCGGCGTAGTCGCGGCGCGGGTTGGCGACCCGCTCGCTCAGCAACAGCAGCAGCGAGCCGTCCCTGAGGAACTCGTCGAACTCGGTGACCAGCCTGGCGACCTCCTCGGACCGGTAGGGGTCCAGGGAGTGCAGCACGGCGTGGCGGCCGAGCAGCAGGGCCGTCTCCAGGTGGTTGCGGAGCGGGACCTCGCCGTGGCGCAGGCCGTAGAGGCGGTAGTTGTGCACGTCCGCGGTGGACACGTAGAGACAGGTCGGCGGCAGCTCGTCCAGGTCGATCGGCTTCTGCACCGGCGCGCCCGGACCGGACGGGACCGCGCGGCCGACGGTCGCGCCGCCGTTTCCGACCTCGCGCAGGTCGCGCTGCGGGTCGCCCTCGCCGCGCGGCCTGGGGAGGCAGATCCAGGCGCTGGCGGCGGTCTCCTTGACCTTGACGTCGTCGACCCTGGAGTAGGCCGACGGGTCGATGCCCTCGAAGCCCTGCTTGACGATCGTCTCGTAGAAGTACTCCGAGACGATCAGGCCGATGTTGGCGTGCTCCCTGCTCATCGCCACCCGCAGCGGTGCGCAGTCCAGCAGCCTGAAGGCGAGGTTGAGATCAGATCCCGAGTAGCCCTGTGGGTCCTCGACGATCTCGCCGGCGTGCAGCGCGACCCGCAGGCGGATCTCGGCGTTGGCGCCGGTGTGCTCGTTGTAGCGCTTGAGGCCCAGGGCCATGTCGCTCATGAACGGCTCGACGACCCGGTTCTTGGGCACGTCCGGGCCGATCAGGACCAGCACGCCGTCGCCGAGGTCCGAGAGCCGGCATTGGGCGAGGCCGCCCAGCGAGTGCAGCAGCGCCTCGCGGATCAGCCCGTACAGGCCCATCCGCATCATCGACCGGACCGGATTGCTGCGCTGCGGCCCGCCGAAACCCTCCATGTCGAACGCGAGAATCGTCCGGTGGACGGGTTCGAGCCGCTGACTGGCCATGGCTCCTCCTCCACGCCGGTGACCACCACTTCGGCGCCGTCCGCTTCACACCGAT
This sequence comes from Actinomycetota bacterium, assembly GCA_040414855.1. Taxonomy (GTDB): domain Bacteria; phylum Actinomycetota; class CALGFH01; order CALGFH01; family CALGFH01; genus DASVXQ01. The sequence goes on along the minus strand of JBEDUQ010000133.1, from coordinate 7,035 downwards.
CGTTCCGGAACCAGCCGGGCTTGTCCACCGCCGCCGGCTGGTCGTATCAATTAGGGTGTCCGTGATCCTCCCCAGCCATTTGACCACCCTCGATCTTTTGATCGGGGGGCTGCGCTGCGCTCCGCCCCCCGAACCCCCCACCCAGGAGCGATCCGATGGAGCCCACCGCCAAGGTCGAGCTGCACCTGCACCTCGACTGCGCCGCCAGCTACGGGGCCGTCGCCGCGCTGGCTCCCGGCATCGGCTTCGACGCCTACCGCCGCGACTTCGTCGGGCCGCGCCGCTCCGAGAGCCTGGCCGACCTGCTGCTGCGGCCGCCGCGGATCGTGGCGCTGATGCAGGACCGGCGCGGCCTGCGGGTGATCGTCGAGGACCTGTTCGACCAGCTCGCCCGCGACGGCGTCGTCTACGCGGAGCCGCGCTTCGCGCCCTTCCTGCACGTCGACGGCGGCCTGGCGGTCGAGGAGGTGGTCGAGGAGGTCGAGCGCGCCACCGCCGCCGCGTCCGGCGCCACCGGGGTCGAGGCGCGGCTGATCCTGTGCACCATGCGCCAGTTCCCGGCGGAGCGGAGCCTGCGCACCGCCGAGCTGGTCCACGAGTTCCGGGGCAGCCTGGTCGCCGCGCTCGACATCGCCGGCGACGAGGCCGGCTACCCGCTCGACCCGCACGTCGACGCCTACCGGTACGCGGCCGAGCACGGGCTGGCGCGGACCGCGCACGCCGGCGAGGGGGCCGGGCCGCAGAGCGTCTGGGAGACGCTGCAGCGGCTGGCGCCCGACCGCATCGGCCACGGCGTCCGCTCGATCGAGGACCCGGCGCTGGTGGACCACCTCCGCGAGCGCGGCACGCACCTCGAGGTCTGCCCGACCTCCAACCTGATGACCCGGGTGGTCGAGCGCTTCGAGGACCACCCGGTCGACCGGCTTGACCGCGCCGGGGTGCGGCTGGGCATCTCCACCGACGTCCGGACCATGACCGACACCACCCTCGGCGGCGAGTACGAGCGGCTGCGGGCCGCCTTCGGCTGGGACGACGAGCGGCTGCGGCGCTGCAACGCCCGGGCGCTCGAGGCCGCCTTCGCGCCCGAGGCGGTCAAGGCGCGGGTGGCCGAGCGGCTCGGCCTGGGGCCACGCGCGTGAGCGGCCGCGTACCGGTAGGCGGCGAGCTCGCGGCGGTCCTGCGCGCCTACCTGGAGCGGACCGGCGACGACCCGCCGCAGGCCGCGCGGCTGCGCGAGGCGCTGGAGCTGGACGACCCATGGGACCGCTCGACCCCGCTGCACGTCACCGGCTCGGCGGTGGTGGCGCATCCGGAGACGCGCAGGGTCCTGCTGCGCTGGCACGACCTGATGCGGGCCTGGCTGCACGTCGGCGGCCACGGCTCGCCCGGCGAGACCGACCCGTTCGAGGTTGCGCTGCGCGAGGCCCGCGAGGAGACCGGCCTGCCCGACCTGGAGCCGTGGCCGGGCCCGTCGGCGCCGCTGCTGGTCCACGCCGTGGTCGTGCCGGTCCCCCAGACCCGCGGCATGCCCGCGCACGAGCACTGCGACCTGCGCTACCTGCTGTCGACCCGCCAGCCCGAGGCCGCCAGCCCCGAGAGGCCGTCCGCGCGGCTGCGCTGGCTCGGCGTCGACGAGGCGATCGCCGAGGTCGGCGAGGACAACCTCCAGATCACCCTGGCGCGCGTCGCCGCGCTGCTGTCGCAGCGGGTACCGTAGGCGCTCCAGGGCCAGCGAGCGAACGGAGCCGGGCGATGCGGGTCAGCAGCAAGGTCAGCTCGTTCACCGAGTCGGTGATCCGGGACATGACCCGGCTCGCGCTCGAGCACGACGCCATCAACCTGGCCCAGGGCTTCCCTGACTTCCCGTGCCCGCCGGAGCTGAAGGAGGCCGCCAAGGCGGCCATCGACGCCGACGTCAACCAGTACGCGATCACCTGGGGCGCCAAGCGGTTCCGCGACGCGATCGCCGCCAAGGTCGACCGCACCTACCCCGGCTGGGTGGTCGACCCCGAGACCGAGCTGACGGTCACCTGCGGCGCCACCGAGGGTGTGGTCGCGAGCTGCCTGGCGCTGCTCGACCCCGGCGACGAGGTGGTCGTGTTCGAGCCCTGGTACGAGAACTACTGGCCCGACACGGTCATCTCCGGGGCGGTGCCGAGGTTCGTCACCCTCCACGAGCCGGACTGGCACATCGACGAGGCCGAGCTGGCGGCGGCGTTCGGGCCGCGGACCCGGGCGATCATCGTCAACACTCCGAACAACCCGACCGGCAAGGTCTTCCGCCGCGACGAGCTGGCACTGGTCGCCGAGCTCTGTCAGCGCTGGGACGCCTACGTGATCACCGACGAGATCTACGAGCACATCCAGTTCGTCGGCCCCGGCGGCCACGTGCCCCCGGCGACCGTCGACGGGCTCCAGGACCGCACCATCACCGTCAACGCGCTGTCGAAGACCTACGCGGTCACCGGCTGGCGGGTCGGCTGGGTGATCGCGCCGCCGGCGCAGAGCAACGCGATCCGCAAGGTCCACGACTTCCTGACCGTCGGCGCCGCCGCGCCGCTCCAGGAGGGCGGGGCCGCCGCGATGGGCCTGCCCGCCAGCTATTACGAGCAGCTCGCCGCCAGCTACCTGGAGCGGCGCGAGGTGATGTGCGACGCGCTCGAGAAGCTGGGCTTCTCGTTCGGGCGGCCCGACGGCGCCTACTACGTGATGTGCGACACCAGCCGGCTCGACCCGGACGGTGACGACGTCGCCTTCGCCGAGCGGCTGGTGCGCGAGATCGGCGTGGCGGCCGTGCCCGCTTCGAGCTTCTACACCAACAAGGAGCTGGGCCGGCGCAAGATCCGCTTCGCGTTCCCCAAGCGCCTGGAGACGTTGCAGCTCGCCGCCGAGCGGCTCGCCCGGCTCGCCGACTGAGCGGACCCGCCGGGCCGAGCGGGCAGCTCGGGGCCGAGCGGACCGCGCCTTCGCCTTTGCCGGGCCGCGCCTCCGCCGGGTCGCGGCGGACTGCGCCTCCGCCGGGTCCACTGCTCAGGGCGTCAGAGGCCGAGGCGGCCGGCGACCGGGTCCTCCCAGATGCGGCTGTCGGCGGTGTAGCTGCGGACCACCTCCAGCGACGCCCAGCCGCCCGCCCGCATCAGCTCCTGGTCGCTGGCCACCGGGGCGGCCTGGACGGCGGCGCCGGCGCGGAGGCTGTGGCTGCGGTAGCGCAGCGGCGTCGGCAGGCCGGCGCGGCGGGCGGCGCTCTGGACCGCGCGGTAGACCGCCAGGTCGGTGAGCCGCTGCGCACGCCGGATCGACGCGGTGGGGTAGTGGCCGACGCGGGCGCGGGGGTGGACCGGACGGAACGCCGGGCCGGAGGTCAGCCCGGTCGCCTGCCGCCATGCCAGCCAGGCGCGCACCGGACAGGTCTCGGGGTGCTCGCCGTAGGGCACCGCGCGCACGTCCGGCAGCTCGGGATCGGCGCGCGGCCGGCGCACGCCGGTCTCGGTGTCGGGGACCCGGACCTCCAGCCCCCGCTTGACCAGGACCAGGTCGGCGACGTCGAGCGCGACGACCTCGGAGCGGCGCAGCAGCGCGGCGAAGCCCACCAGGAGCATGGCCCGGTCGCGGAGCCCGATGTAGCGGTCGGGGTCGCAGGTGTCGGCGAGCTGGCGCAGCACCTCGGTGATCGCCGGGGCCGCGCGGTTCTTGGTCCAGCCGAGCTGGCGGCGGATGCCGTGCCAGGTCGCGCGGACCTCGGGGGACTGGCAGGGGTTGGGGTGGTAGCTGGCGGTATGGTAGGCGCCGATGGCGGCCATGCGCCGCTGGAGCGTGGAGGCCTTGAGCCGCTCGACCCCGCCCACGCCGCCCGCGTGCGCCGCCAGGTAGGAGGCGACCACGGTCGGGTGCGCCGGTAGGGAAGCGTGGTCGCGGCTGGCGCACCAGGCGGCGAAGTGGCGCCAGTCGGCCTCGTAGGCGCGGACGGTCGCCGGCGATTTGGACGCGAGTGCGTAGGCGACCGCCGCGTCCAGGTCCGGGTCCCCGGAGGAGGGGAGGCCTTCGCGGACCTGCGTGCCACTTGGGGTGTCGGGCCCACCCGGGCCGGCGTCGGGGGTACGGCGTTCCCGCGGTGCTGGGGTGGGGGCGGCTCGATCGGACATCGGCGTGGTCCTCTCCCTGATCCTCTACCCGAAATTTACCGCTCGATAATCAATGCCTTATCTTACATCAAGACCCGACAAGTCACCGCGGCAACCAGCGGCAACCCCGCCAGGAACAAAGGACCGGGGATCCTTCGGGCAAGTGACGCGGACGGAACCGCCCGACCTGCCGATGTGGGTCGTGGGTGGCATTATGGAGATGCGGCTTTCGAGGTCGGGCGAGCGCTCCCCGCCGCGGCGGCCGTGGTGCGTCGCAGTTGGCGGGCCGCCGGCGAGGGCCGGCGCCCTGGGGTCGCGACCACGATCCCATGCCATCCCCACACCACTCGATGTTGGTGGCACCGGCGCGACGTTCCTCCACCCGACTTTGTGAAGGGAGTCACAAGAGCCATGCACGAGAACGACCGGCCGTTCTTCGCCCTGATCGCGGGCGGGATCGTCTCCCTGCTCGCGCTCGTGGGTCTGCTGACGGTGCTGCACCAGTTCATTCCCGCGTAACCCGCGAAGCGTGAGAGGCCCCCAAGGACCGGCAACGGACAACCGCGCCGGTCCTTCGCGATTCCACCCGATCTTCCCAGCGTCCTCGGCTAAGGTACTGGGTGTGCCGTGCGCCGGCGCCCGCCGGCGCGGATCAGCCAGTTCGAGAGGTGGTCGCATGGAGATCGTCAACCCGGCGGTGCGCGCGCTCCTGCGAGAGGCGCTCGAGGACCCTGACGGCCTGTGGGGCAGAGCCGGTGAGCAGCTCCCGTGGTTCCGTCGCTGGGACCGTGTGCTCGAATGGGAGCCGCCGACGTTCCGCTGGTTCGTCGGCGCCACCACCAATCTCGCCTACAACTGCCTGGACCACCACGTCGCCACCGGCCGCGCCGGGCATGCCGCGCTGATCGCCTACAACGAGCGCGGCGAGCGACGGGTGGACACCTACGCGCAGCTGCTCTCGGAGGTCGAGCGGACCGCCGCGGCGCTGCGGGGCATGGGCATCGGCAAGGGCGACCGGGTCGCGATCTACATGCCGACCTGCACCGAGGCGGTGGTGCTGATGCTGGCCTGCGTGCGCATCGGCGCCATCCACCTGGTGGTGTTCGCCGGCTTCGGCAGTGGCGCGCTCGGCGACCGGATCCGCCTCTCCGGCGCCAAGGCGCTGTTCACCGCCGACGTCACCTGGCGCAAGGGCTCGGAGGTGGCGCTGGAGCGGATCGTCGACCAGGCGATCGACAGCGGCTGCCCGACCGTGCAGCGGGTGGTGGTGCTGCGCCGCTCCGGCAACCCCGCCGGCCCGCGCCCGGAGCGCTACCTCGACTGGGACCGCTTCCTGGAGCTGGGCAAGGGCATCGATCCCGGCTGGGTGCCGCTGGAGTCCAACGAGCCCGCCTTCATCCTGGCGACCTCGGGGACCACCGCCCGTCCTAAGCTGGCGGTTCACACCCACGGCCCCTACCAGGTCCACATCAACGCCACCGGCGCCTGGTGCTACGGCATGGACGCGGCGGACGTCTGGTGGTCGACCTCGGACATCGGCTGGGTGGTCGGCCACAGCTACATCGTCTACGCTCCGCTGCTGGCCGGCTGCGCGACCATCCTCTACGAGGGCGCGCTCGACCATCCGGGCCCCGAGACGCTCTACCGGATCGTCGACGAGAACCGCGTCACCGGGATCTTCACCTCGCCGACCGCGGTGCGGCTGCTGATGCGCTACGGCGTCGACGTCGCCAAGCGCTTCGACCTCGACTCGCTGGAGCGGGTGGTCTGCGCCGGCGAGGTGCTCAACCCTCCCGCCTGGGAGTGGCTCCAGAAGCAGGTCCTGGGCGACCGCGTGCCGGTGCTCGACAACATGTGGCAGACGGAGACCAGCGGCCCGATCGTCGGCAACCCCTACGGGCTCGGCATGCTGCCGATCAAGCCGGGCTCCTCCGGGGTGCTGATGCCCGGTATCGACGGGGCGGTGATGACCCCCGAGGGCGAGGTCTGCAAGCCGGGGGAGAAGGGCATCTTCGTGATCCGCAGGCCGTTCCCCGGCCTGACCGCCAGCCTGTGGGGCGAGCCGGAGCGCTACGGCACCGACTACTGGGGCCGCATCCCCGGCCAACAGGTCTACTTCTCTGGCGACGCGGCGGCGATCGACGACGACGGCTACATGTGGTTCAGCGGCCGGGCCGACGAGATCATCAAGATCGCCGCCCACCGGATCGGCACGATCGAGGTCGAGACCGCGTTCCTGCGCCATCCCGCGGTCGCCGAGGCGGGCGTGACCGGCCGGCCCGACGAGGTGCGCGGCGAGGTGATCTCGGCGTTCGTGGCGCTCCGGCAGGGCTACGAGCCGTCGCCGGAGCTGCGCGGCGAGCTGCTGAACACGGTCCGCGGTGAGCTCGGCCCGGTGGCGGTGATCGGCGAGCTGAACTTCGTGACCATGCTGCCCAAGACCCGCAGCGGCAAGATCATGCGGCGCGTGCTCAAGGCGGTGACGCTGGACAGGGACCCGGGCGACATCTCCACGATCGAGGACGAGGGCTCGGTCGCGGAAGCTCGGGAATCGTGGCAGCGGATGGTTGCCGAGGTTGCCGCGCAGCGCGCCGGTAGCTGACAGAGGGCTCAGAGTGCCGGTCGACTTCCTGGCCGTATCCATACCGGCCCATGCAACCCGGTCGGGACCGCAACGGCAGACGCAGTGGCCAACGCCACTCGAACGTTGGTTCGCTACCATGGTCGCGCGCCGCCGTCCCGCCGGGTGCGTGGGCTCGCCGTTCATACGACCCCCCGGTGTCAGGGGGTGTCGACCTCGATGGTCACAGGCACCCCGTTGGTGATGACGTCGTAGACCGCCGAGCGGGCTCGCGACTGGTCCACCAGCTCGCGCAGCTTCTCGGCCGGAGCGTCCCCCTTGACGGTGAACCGC
>JBEDUQ010000132.1:0-4141 GCA_040414855.1 Actinomycetota bacterium | reverse complement strand
TGGCTGATCGAGGGCATCGCCGAGCTGCTGCCCGCCACCGAGGGCGACGTCGACGGTCCGGTCTCGGGCACGGTGTTCAAGGTCGAGCGCGGACCGGCCGGGGAGAAGATCGCCTACGTCCGCATGTTCTCGGGGACCCTGCGGACACGGGACCGGCTGCGCTTCCGCGGGAACGGCATGGACGACAGGAACGATAGGAACGGCAGGGACGGCGAGGACCGGGTCACCGCGATCAGTGTGTTCGACCACGGCGCCGCCGTGGAGCGCGGCTCGGTCGGCGCCGGCCGGATCGGCAAGCTCTGGGGCCTGGCTGGCGTGCGCATCAGCGACGCGATCGGCGACGCATGGACAACCACCGGCGACCCACGGACAACCAGCGGCGACCCGTGGACGACGACCATCGGCGGTCAGCGCCATTTCGCGCCGCCGACGCTGGAGACGGTCGTGGTGCCACGCAACCGCGGCGACAAGGGCGCCCTCCACGTCGCGCTCACCCAGCTCGCGGAGCAGGACCCGCTGATCGACCTGCGCCAGGACGACCTCCGCGAGGAGCTGTCGGTGTCGCTCTACGGCGAGGTCCAGAAGGAGGTCATCGAGGCCACCCTGGCCAGCGACTTCGGCCTCGAGGTCAGCTTCCGCGAGACGACCACGATCTGCATCGAGCGGCCGGTCGGCTCCGGCGAGGCCGTCGAGTCGATGGGCGAGGAGGCCAATCCGTTCCTCGCCACCGTCGGCCTGCGCGTCGACCCCGCCGCGGTCGGCAGCGGCGTGGACTTCCGGCTCGAGGTCGAGCTCGGCTCGATGCCGTACGCGTTCTTCAAGGCGGTCGAAGACACCGTGCGCGAGTCGCTGGAGCAGGGCCTCCACGGCTGGCGCGTGACCGACTGCACCGTGACCATGACGCGTTCCGGCTACGCGCCGCGGCAGAGCCACGCCCACCAGGGCTTCGACAAGAGCATGTCCAGCACCGGCGCGGACTTCCGCGGCCTGACGCCGCTGGTCCTGATGGCCGCGCTGCGGCGTGCCGGCACCACCGTCTTCGAGCCGATGCACCGCTTCCAGCTCGAGATCCCGGCGGACACCTTCGGCGCGGTCCTTCCCATGCTGACGCGGCTGCGAGCGGTCCCGCGGTCGCCGTCGCTGCGAGGCCCTTCTTACCTGGTCGAGGGCGAGATCCCGGCGGCGCGGGTCCACCGGCTCCAGCAGCGGCTCCCGGCGCTGACCCGCGGCGAGGGCCTGCTGGAATCCGGCTTCGACCACTACCAGCCGGTCCGCGGCCCGCTGCCGACCCGCCCGCGCTCCGACCACAACCCGCTCAACCGCAAGGAATACCTGCTGCGCGGCACGCGGCGCGTCTGAGACACCGGCACCATGGCCTCGCGAAGAATTTCCGCGCCGCGCGTCGAATCCGGGCCGGCTGTCCGACGTAGGTGTGGAGGGCAACCAACCGCGCGAAGGGAGAGCCACATGGCCCAGTACGCGATCATGCTGTTCAGTCCCGCTCCGGCCGACCCCACGGACCTCACGCCCGAGGAGCTCGCGGCGCACGAACGGCACGGCGAGGAGATCGAGAAGCTCGGCGCCAAGATCGTCTCGGCGTTCGCTCTGCACCCGAGCACCACCGCGACCTCGGTCCGCGGCGACGTCGTCACCGACGGCCCGTTCCTGGACGCCAAGGAGGTCGTCGCCGGGGTCTTCGTGATCGAGGCGCCCAACCTCGACGTCGCCCTGGAGGTCGCCAGGCGGAACCCCGCCACCCAGCAGGGCGGTGGCGTCGAGCTCCGGCCGGTGCTCGCCGCCCCTGAGGAATGAACGTGTGACCTCCGTCGAAGCGGCGGTCGCCGACGCGCACCGTCGTGCGTGGGGCCTGGTCCTCGCCACGACGGCGCGCGTCGCGCGGGACCTCGACCTGGCCGAGGAGTGCGTGCAGGAGGCGTACGCCGCGGCGCTGGTGGTCTGGGCGCGTGACGGCATCCCGAGGAACCCGGCCGCCTGGCTGACCACCACGGCCAAGCGCCGGGCGATCGACGCGCTGGACCGCGAACGGCGGTTCCGCTCGAAGCTGCCGCTGCTGGTCGAACCGGAGGCGACGACCGCCGAGGCGGCTTTGGAGGCGACCGGCATGGAGGAACCGCTCGGCGAGGATCCGGAGGACGCCGTCCCCGACGAGCGGCTCCGGCTCATCTTCACCTGCTGTCACCCGGCGCTCTCGCAGGAGGCCCAGCTGGCGCTGACGCTCCGGCTGGTGTGCGGCGTGCCCACCGCGGACATCGCCAGGGCGCTGCTGGTGTCCGAGCCGTCGATGGCGGCGCGGATCACCCGGGCGAAGCGCAAGATCGCCACCGCCCAGATCCCTTACCGGGTGCCGGGCGCGGCCGAGCTGCCCGAGCGGCTCCGCGCCGTGCTCGGCGTGGTCCACCTGCTGTTCACCGCCGGGCACACTGCCCCGTCCGGGCCATCGCTGGTGCGTCCCGAGCTGGTCGATCAGGCGCTGCACCTGGCGCGCACGCTGCGGGAGCTGATGCCGGACGAGCGGGAGGTCTCGGGGCTGCTCGCGCTGCTGCTGGTCACCGACGCCAGGCGGGCCACCCGGGTCGACGCGTCCGGGAGGCTGCTGCGGCTGGAGGAGCAGGACCGTATGCGCTGGGACCACGGCGCGATCGCCGAGGCGCACTCGCTGATCGTCGATGGGCTGCGCGGCCGTCCCGGCCGCTACGTGCTCCAGGCCGCGATCGCGGCCCTCTACGCCGAGGCGCCGGCCTACGACCAGACCGACTGGGCCCAGATCGTGACGCTGTACGACGCGCTGCTCCAGGTCTGGCCGTCGCCGGTGGTGGCGCTCAACCGGACCGTCGCGGTCGCGATGGTCTCGGGCCCGTCGGCCGCGCTGGCCGAGGTCGAGCGGCTGGAGGGGGACGGGCGCCTGGGCGGCTACCAGTACCTGCCGGCGATCAAGGCGGACCTGCTCCGCCGGCTCGGCCGCACGGACGAGGCCGCGACCGCCTACGGCCAGGCGCTCGAGCTGACCCAGAACCAGGCTGAGCGCGACTTCCTGGCCTCCCGCCTGGCCGACCTCGGCCGCCGGTAGTGCCGCCAAGAAGCGACAGCACCTGGCGCCACTCGACGTTGCCGCTCGACGGATGGCTGAAGGTTCTCTCGAGCGTGTCGCGATGGCGGTGGGTGAGACGCGACCGATCGTCAGTGGCAGGTGGCGTGACCCGCGTCGCTGAAATGCTTGCCCGGCTCGGGCAGGAACCGCCAGTCGTAGCCCTTGGGGTGCAGAGCGAGCCGCAGCACCCCGAATGTGCCGGTGTTGCGGACCTGGCTATTGCGGCGGATGGTCCTGAACCCGTAATGGGTCTTGCCTCCGGTGCCGACGACGAACTCGCGGATGCCCGTCGCGGGATCCGCCACGCCGTCGGGACGCTGCGGAGCAAATCGTTCGTAGTCGTGGTCGTGGCCGACCAGGACCACATCGGCACCGCCCGCATACAGCGCCTGCCAGAAGGCCGTATAGGTAGGGTCGTCGCCGTGCATGCCCGAGCTGAATCGTGGTTTGTGCCAGTAGGCGAGCGTGCAGGCGGTGGGATGAGCGGCCAGGTCGGCTCGCAGCCACCGCTCCTGGCGTGAGCCCTTGCCGCAGCCGCCGACGTTCGCGCATTCACTGTTGAGGGCGATCAGATGCCAGGCGCCGACGTTGAAGCTGTACCACCCGCTCGATCGCGGTCCGGCCGCGACGCCGAAATAGCTGAAGTAGCCCGCCGCGCCTGCGGTGCCGTACTCGTGGTTGCCCACTGCCGGGCGCGTGCGTCCCTTGAGCTGTCCCCAGGTCGGGTCATAGGAGCGCCGGAACTTGGCCAGCGTCCCGTTCTCGTACTGGTTGTCACCAAGGGTCAGCACCACCACGGGATCCAACTGTGCGAGGAGGTTGGCGGTGGCGCGCATGTGGCACGCATCGGCCGCTCCCCTGAGGCGCCGGAAACTTGCGCTGCCCGGATCGCAGGCGATGTCGCCCGCCGCCGCGATCACCCACGTGGCCTCAGCGGCGGCTGACCGGCTGCCGCCGTCCGGCACCGCGTTCGATTCGGCCCGCGGGGATGGAGATGGGGATGGAGCCATCGTGCTCGTGGTGGTCGTGCTT
>JBEDUQ010000131.1:0-4035 GCA_040414855.1 Actinomycetota bacterium | reverse complement strand
GTGCGCGGGTGGTCCCCCGACACGACCTTGGTGCGGACGCCCTGGTCGCGGAAGTAGCCGATGGTGGGTGCGGCGTCGGGGCGGATCGTGTCCCCGAGCACGGCCAGCGCCAGCGGCTTCAGGCCGCGCGGCAGCTCGCCGTCGGCGATCGGCTCCGGCGAGGCGGCCAGCAGCACCACCCTGCTGCCCTCGACCGCGAACTCCTCCGTCCGGCGCAGCAGCTCGCCGTCGCCGCCGCGGCCCTTCCCTCCGTGGCGGTCGCCGCCAGGATTGTCGTCGCCGCCGGGGCTCTCGTCGCCGCGGGGGCTGTCGTCGTCGCCGCGGGGGCTCTCGCCGCCGCCGGGCCCGTCGTGACCGCCGGGTCCGTCGCCGGCGGGCCTGTCGCCCGCGGCGAGCACGACCTCGGGCGCCCCGAGCACGTAGTTGCCATACCCGTCGAAGCTGGCGGCGCTCCACTTCCTCGCCGAGCTGAACGGCACCACCTTGGTCGGGGTCCAGTCGTCCGGTGCGGGATAGGCCGCGGCCAGGGCCCGCAGGGTGGCGTTCGGGTTTGGGTCCGCGGCGGCGATGGCGCCGAGCGCCGTCCGGACGTCGCCGCGGCCGCCGGGGAGGTCGACGAGGTCGCGGACGCTCAGGTCGCCGGCGGTGATCGTGCCGGTCTTGTCGAAGCAGAGCACGTCGACCCTGGCCAGCGTCTCGACCGCGGGAAGCTCCTGGACCAGGACCTGCTGGCGGCCGAGCCGGATCACGCTGACCGCGAAGGTCACGCTGGTCAGCAGCACCAGCCCCTCGGGGACCATCGCGACCGACCCGGCGACCGCGCCTCGCAGGGCGCCGCGCAGGTCCTGGTGATGGGTGGCGATCTGGGTCGCGAACAGCAGCGCCGCGGTCGGGACCAGCACCCAGGTGACCACGGCGATGATGCGGTCGATGGCCGCGCGCAGCTCCGACCGGGCCAGGGTGAAGCGCCGGGCCCGCTCGGCCAGGCGGGCGGCCTGCGCGTCGGCGCCGACCCGGCTCGCCTGGTAGGTGCCGCTGCCGGCGACCACGAAGCTGCCCGAGAGGACCTCGTCGCCGGCGTGCTTGCCGATCGGGTCGGACTCGCCGGTCAGGGCAGACTCGTCGATCTCGAGCCCGACCGCGTCGATCACCTTGCCGTCGACCACCACCTGGTCGCCGGAGCCGATCTCGAGCAGGTCGTCGAGCACCACCTCGCCGACCTCGATCTCGTGCCGCTCGCCGTCGCGGACCACGTTGGCCTTGGGCGCGTTGATCAGCGCCAGACGCTCCAGCGTCCGCTTGGCGCGGACCTCCTGGACGATGCCGACCAGGGCGTTCGACACCAGCACGACCCCGAACAGCGCGTCCTGGATCGGGCCGACCACCAGGATGACCGCCAGCAGCGAGCCGAGCAGGAAGTTGAAGCGGGTGAAGACGTTGGCCCGGACGATCTGCCCGTAGGTGCGGCTGGGCGCGTCCGGGACGGCGTTGACCAGGCCGCGGGCGACGCGGTCGCTGACCTCGGCAGCGCTCAGCCCGCGATACTCCAGTGCCAACGCGGCCCCCCGTGTCGATTCCCCGCCAGGCTCCACCGGCGCTGACTCGCGACGGCGGGCTCCCATCACAGCGTAAGGCGTAGGACACGGTTCGGCCGGTCGAACCCGTGATGCTACCAGCGGTTCCGCGCCCGACCTGCTGCGATAGGATCGTGTGTGCTTCCAACTGGCGAGCAGTTCGAGCTGCGCCGCGGGACCGTCCGCGCGGTGGTCACCGAGGTGGGCGCGACCCTGCGCGAGCTGGAGGTCGGCGGGCTGGCCGTCCTCGACGGCTTCGCGGAGGACGGGATGGCCGAGGCGGGCAGGGGACAGGTGCTGATCCCCTTCCCGAACCGGATCCAGGACGGGCGCTACCGCTTCCGCGGCATGAGCTATGACCTGCCGCTCGACGAGCCGGACCTGGGCAACGCCATCCACGGGCTGGTCCGCTGGGCCAACTGGACGCCGCTGCGGCAGCGGCCGAGCCGCCTGGTGATGGGCCTGGTGCTGCACGCGCGGCACGGCTACCCGTTCGTGCTGTCGTTGCGGGTGGCCTTCACGCTGACCCCGGCCGGGCTGCGGGTGCGGCAGACCGCCCGGAACCTCGGGGCCGCCGCGGCTCCCTACGGCGCCGGGTTCCATCCCTACCTGACCGTCGGCGCGCCGCTGGTCGACGACTGCTCTCTGACCCTGCCGGCCAGCAGCTACCTGCTCGCCGACGACCGGATGATCCCGACCGGGAAGGCCAGCGTGACCGGCACCGAGCTGGACTTCAGGCAGCCCAGCGCGATCGGCGACGTCGAGCTCGACACCGGCTTCACCGACCTGGAGCGCGGCCCGGACGGGACCGCCAGGGTCGAGCTGGCCGCCCCCGGCGGGCGCCCGAGCCTCGCGGTCCTGCTGGACCGCGGCTACCCGTACCTCCAGGTCTTCACCGGCGACGGGCTGCCCGAGCCGCGGCGGCGGCGCGCGCTGGCGATCGAGCCGTACACCTGCGCGCCCAACGCCTTCAACAACGGGCTCGGGCTGCGGGTCCTGGAGCCGGGGGCGTGCTGTTCGACCGCGTGGGAGGTCGTCGTGGCGCGCTGAGTGTCACGGCGAGCGCGCTGCCGCGGTGGACGACGACGCCGGAGCGTGTGCAATGAGCGTCAGCGGGCGACGCCGCGCGCCGTGCAAGGGCCGCTACAGTGGGGCAAATGCAATCGGTTCGGCCCGAGGGCCTGTTCGCCCCTTCCAGGCGCGCGCTGACCATCGGCCTGGTCCTCACCGTGACGCTGGTGGCGTTCGAGGCCCTGGCGGTGGTGACGATCCTGCCGGTGATCAAGGACGATCTCGGCGACCTCCGCCTGTACGGCTGGGTGACCAGCGCGTTCTTTCTCGGGACCCTGATCGGGATCGTGGTCGCCGGGGCCGAGTCGGACCGGCGCGGGCCGGGGCCGCCGTACCTGTTCGGCGTGCTGCTGTTCTGCGTCGGCCTCACGCTCGCCGGCGCGGCTCCGAACATGCTGGTCCTGGTGCTGGCCAGGGCGCTCCAGGGGATCGGCGGCGGGGCCATCCCGGCGGCGGCCTACGCCGCCATCGGACGGTGCTACCCGGAGTCGCTGCGACCGCGCGTGTTCGCGGTGCTCTCGACCGCCTGGGTCGCGCCCGCGCTGGTCGGCCCGGGCGTGAGCGCGCTGGTGGCGACGCACCTGAGCTGGCGCTACGTGTTCCTCGGCCTGTTGCCGCTGGTGGTGCTCGCGGCCGGGCTGGCGCTGCCGTCGGTCTGGCGGATCGGGCCGCCGCCGGAACCGTCGGCGCGGGCGGCGCGGCTGCTGGACGCCATCCGGGTGGCGGCCGGGTCGGCGCTGGTGCTGGCCGGGCTGGGGGGCGGCTCGGTCCTGGTCGGGCTTGGGCTGGTCGCGGGCGGCCTGCTGGTCGGGGTGCGGCCGCTGCTGCGCCTGCTGCCGCCGGGGACGCTGCGCGCCCGCGAGGGGCTGCCGATGGCGGTGCTGTCGCGGGGCCTGCTTACCTTCGCGTTCTTCGGCACCGACACCTACGTGCCGCTGGCGATCACCGCCGTCCGCGGCCGCAGCCCGGCGATCGCCAGCATCGCCGTCACCGGGACCACGCTGACCTGGACGCTCGGTTCGTGGATCCAGGAGCGCGCCTCGCGGGCCTGGAGCAGCCGCCGCTTCGTCCGCGCCGGCCTCGCGGTGGTGGCCCTCGGCATCGCCGTGTTCGCGCTGTCGCTGCTCGACGCGGTGCCGTTCTGGGTCGCGATCGTCGGCTGGGGGATCGCCGGGCTCGGCATCGGTCTGGCCTACTCGCGGATCTCGGTGATCGTGCTGGGGCTGGCGGGCGCCTCCGAGCAGGGGAGGGCAAGCGCGCAGCTCCAGCTGTTCGACACCCTCGGGACCGCGCTCGGCGCCGGGTTCGGCGGCGTGCTGGTCGCGCTCGGGACCGCCCAGCGCTGGGACCAGGGGACCGCCCTCGCCGCCGCCTTCGCGGTGACCTTCGC
>JBEDUQ010000130.1:0-18911 GCA_040414855.1 Actinomycetota bacterium | reverse complement strand
GGGTGGCGGCGCTCGAACGCGGCGATCGCCTGGGGCATCAGGGTGGCTCCGGCGGTCGCGAACCAGCCGAGCCGCAGCAGCCCGGCCCGCAGCCCGGCCAGCGCCTGGAGCTCCAGCTCGGCGGCCTGGAGGCGGCCGAGGATCTGCTCCGCCTCGGCGCTGAGCAGGCGCCCCGGTTCGGTCAGGGTGGCGCCGCGAGGCCCGCGCTGGACCAGGGTCGCCCCGGCCTCGCGCTCCAGGGCGGCGATCTGCTGCGAGACCGCGGACGGCGTGTAGGACAGCGACCGAGCGGCCGCGGTGAACGACCCGAGCCGCGCCACCTCGCTGAGGACCCTGAGCCGCCTGACGTCGAGTATGAAGCCCTCCTTAAAGCTAACCGCACGAAGTTTAGGTTGTCTGGACCCACCCCGCCAGCTACGAATGGCGTCCCACCGAACCAGACGAGAGGAGCGCGGGTGCGGAGAGCCGAGCTTCGCCGGGAGCTGGGGCTTTGGCAGGCGGTGGCGATCGGCGCCGGCGGGACCGTCGGGGGCGGGATCTTCGTGCTGGTCGGCGCGGCGGCCGGCCTGGCCGGACCGGCGGCGCTGCTCGCCTTCCCGCTGGCCTTTGGCGCCTCGCTGCTGATCGCCCTCCCCTACGCCGAGCTCGCCTGCCGGGTGCCGCTCGCGGGAGGCGGCTACGCCTTCGCCAGGCAGGTCCTCGGACGGGACTGGGGATTCCTGATGGGCTGGGGCTACGCCGGCGCGTACGTGTTCGTCTCGGGCTACGTGACCATCGGCTTCGGCGGCTACCTCGCGGCGCTCACCGGGCTCCCGGTGGTCGCTGGCGCGGTCGCGCTGGTGGCCGCCTGCACTGCCGTCAACCTGCTCGGCGTCAAACTGTCGGGGCGGCTCCAGGCGCTGGTGGTCCTGGTCGCGATCGGCGGGCTCGCGGTGCTGGTGCTGTGGGGCCTGCCGGCGGTGCGGCTGGAGCGCCTGCACCCGTTCGCCCCGGTCGGCGCGCACGGCGTCTTCGCGGCCGCGCTGGTGGCGTTCCTGTCGCTCGGCGGCTTCGACATGGTCGCGGCGGCCGGCGAGGAGGTCCGCCGGCCGGAGCGGAACCTCCCGCGCGCGATCCTGATCACTCTGGTCGGCGTGGTCGGCCTCTACCTGCTGGTCGCGCTGGTCGCGCTGGGAAGCCTGCCCGCCGCCAGGCTCGGCGCCTCGGCGGCGCCGCTGGCGGACGCGGCCGGCGCCTTCGGAGGCGAGGCGGCGCGCCGGCTGATCGTCTGCTGCGCGCTGCTGACCACCGCGGCGACCGCCAACGCGGTGCTGGTGGTGACCTCGCGGGTGGCCTTCGCGATGGCCAGGGACGGGCTGCTGCCGCGCGGGCTCGCGGCGGTGCACCGCTCGACCGGCGCGCCGTGGACGGCGGTGCTGGCGTGCGGCGGCGCGCTCGCCGGCGTCGCCGCGCTCGGCAGCCTGCGGCTGGCGACCGCCGCCGGGGGCTTCCTGTACGTGCTGCATTTCGTGCCGCCGCTGGTCGCGCTGGTACTGCTGCGCCGGCGCGAGCCCGGCCGGCCCGCCTTCGCGACCCCGGCGCCGAGCGTGGTGATCCCGCTGGCGCTGCTGGCGAGCGCCGGGCTGGTGGTGGCCAGCGGCCGGACCGGGTTCACGGTCGGCGGCGCCTGGCTGGCCGTCGGGCTGGCCGTCCACCTGGCCCGCCGCCGGCGGCTCGTCAGCGTCTCTAGAGCGCGGCGAGCAGCCGGTCCACCAGCTCGGCCTGGGCGCTGACCAGCTTCTGGCGGGCGGTCGGGGGGTCGAACCAGGCCGCCCGGTCGACCTCGGGGAACTCGCGACGCTTCCCCGACCGAGGCGGCCACTCCATGGTGAAGGTGTTGCTGTGGACGGTCGCCGGGTCGAGGTCGCCGCGGGCGGCCCAGGCGTGGATGACCTTCCCGCCACGCTGGGTGACCGAGCCGAGGTCGAGCAACTCCTCGGCCGGCGGGGCCTGACCGGTCTCCTCCTCGAACTCGCGCAGGGCCGTCTGGAGCGGGTCGTCGGACGGCTCGTACTCCCCCTTGGGGATGGACCAGGCGCCGAGGTCCCGCTTCGCCCAGAACGGCCCGCCCGGATGCACCAGCAGGACCTCGACCGAGTCCCCGCTCGGCCGGTACAGCAACAGTCCCGCACTCTGCTTGGGCACCTCGGCGATCTCCTTCCTACGATGGCCTTGCCACGACGGCCTTGACCTTGACACCAGCGTCAGGTTCTACCGTGACCGGCGAGAGGAGGACAGATGCGAATCGGGGAGCTCGCCAGCAGAGCGGGCACCAGCGCCCGCTCGATCCGCTACTACGAGCAGCAGGGGATCCTGCTGGCCCGGCGTCGCGACAACGGCTACCGCGAGTACGACGAGGACGACCTCACGCTGGTTCGCGAGATCCGCTCGTTGCTGGTCAACGGGTTCGACCTCGAGGAGATCCGGCCGTTCGTGGACTGCCTGCACGCCGGCATCAAGGCGCGAAGGGCCTGCCCCGGTGGCATCGACGTCTACCGGCACAAGCTGTCCGAGCTGGACGCTCGCATCGGCGAGCTGCAAGCGCTCCGCGAGCGCATCGCGGGCGAGCTCGGCCAGCTGACCGGCGCCGAGGCGCCAATGGAGGCAGCGGGATGACCACCCAGATCAGCAACACCAGCGTCGCCGAGGTGACCGAGGCGACCTTCGACAGCGTCGTGCTGCAATCGCCGATGCCGGTGATCGTGGATTTCTGGGCCGAGTGGTGCCCACCGTGCAAGTGGCTGAGCCCGGTCCTGGACGAGATCGCCGCCGAGCAGGCCCGCAAGCTCGCGGTCGTCAAGGTCGACGCGGACGCCAACCCCGGCCTCGTCCGCCGCTACGGAACCATGAGCCTCCCGAGCCTGCTGCTCTTCGATGGCGGCGCCGAGCGCGCCCGCGTCGTCGGCGCCATGCCAAAGCGCAGGCTGCTTGCGGAGCTGGGCCGCTTCCTGCCCGGACTCTGACGGCGCCTCCCATTCGGGTGTGGCCCGCGCGCCCCAAGGGCATCACGCTTGAGGCGGCGGCCACACCGAGCGGGAGGGAAGCGATGGGGCTGGACCTCAAGGACGTCTTCGAGCGCGTCGACGAGAACCGCGATGAGCTGATCCAGCGCCTGGTGGCGTACGCGAGCCAGCCGAGCGTGAGCGCGACCGGCGAGGGGATCGCCGAGGCGGCGCAGCTCGCCAGCCGGACCCTCGACGCCGCCGGCCTGGAGCCGAGCATCCTCGAGACCGGCGGCTCGCCGGTTGTGCTCGGGGTCGGCCCGCGGGTCCCCGGGCGGCTGACGGTGATCGTCTACGGGCACTACGACGTGCAGCCTCCCGACCCGGTCGACGCCTGGGAGACCCCGCCGTTCCAGCCGACCCTCAGGGACGGCCGGCTCTACGGCCGCGGCACCGCCGACAACAAGGGCCAGCACCTCGCCCAGATCATGGCGATGGAAGGGCTGCGGGCCAGCCACGGCGAGCTGCCGTGCAACCTCAAGGTGCTACTGGACGGCGAGGAGGAGCTGGGCAGCCCCAACCTGCCCGCCTTCGTCGAGCGCAACCGCCACCTGCTCGACGCCGACCTGGCGATCTGGAGCGACGGGCCCGTCCACGAGAGCGGGCGCTGGACGGTCGTGTTCGGGGTCCGCGGGATCGTCACCTTCGAACTGCGCGCCGGCGGGGCCAACCGCCCGCTGCACTCGGGCAACTGGGGCGGGGTCGCCCCCAACCCGCTGTGGACCCTGGTGCACCTGCTCGCGTCCATGAAGGACCGCCGGAACCGGGTCACCGTCGACGGCTTCTACGACCGCGTCCGCCCGCTGAGCCCGCTGGAGCTGGAGGCCCTCGACCAGATGCCGGTCGACCTCGACCGGGTCAAAGCCTCGCTGGGACTGGAGCGTCTCGACGAGCCGGCCGACCGCGGCTTCTACGAGCGGCTGGTCGCCTGGCCGACGCTGACCATCAACGGCCTGCACGGCGGCTACGGCGGGCCGGGCACGCAGACGATCCTTCCGAACCAGGCGATCGCCAAGTGCGACGTGCGGCTGGTACCCGACCAGCGCGCCGCCGAGGTCCTCGAGCTGCTCCGGGCGCACGTGGCCGGGCACGCCCCCGGCGTCGAGCTGGTCAGCGGGGGCTCGATGGAGCCGTCGCGGACGCCGATCGACTCGCCCTTCACCGAGCCGATCCGCAGGGGGATGGTGGCCGCGCTCGGCGAGGAGCCGCTGCTGGTCCCACCGCTCGGCGGCAGCCTGCCCGCCTACGTGTTCACCACCATCCTCGGGCTGCCGACCTTCGGGATGCCGCTCGCCAACGCCGACCAGACCAACCACGCGCCCAACGAGAACCTCGAGGTCGACCGCTTCATCTCGGGGATCAAGGCGGCCGCGTCGGTGCTGGCGCACCTCGGCGCGATCGAGCGGACCTGAGCGGCCGGCGGGGGTAGAGTCCTGGCGCGAACAGGACCGCCTCGCCGACGTCGGGGGTGACGGTGCCAGCTCGCGCGCGAGGGAGGCGTCATGGCGGAGATCGTCACCAGAGCGGTCGACGAGGGACTCTACGAGGCGGAGGTCACCCAGGAGGGCGGGCACTACGCCTACCAGGTGAGCGTGCCCGACGACCTGGTCGAGCTCACCGGCGCCGAGCGGGCGGCGATCGTGCGCGCGACGCTCGCGTTCCTGCTGGACCGCGAGCCGCCGACCTCGATCATGCGGCGCTTCGACTGCTCGGTGGTGCCGAGGTTCTTCCCGGAGTACGAGGCGGAGCTTCCCGACTACCTCGAAGGCCCGGGCGCCGAGTCGGGTAGCCCGGCGGCGACCTGACGAAATCGAAAAACGCGTCAGAACGGGCTATGCCATACTGAATCGACCTGGTGGTTGGAGGGAGGCGCCGATGCCAGGCTCGAAGGGCCGCCCCAAGTCGCTGATCCTCGACCTGTACGGGGCCTACATCCGCCGGCTGGGCGGTTGGATGGCGGTGTCGAACCTCATCACGCTGATGGGGCAGCTCGGCGTCGACGAGCAGGCGGTCCGCTCGGCGGTCTCGCGCATGACCCGGCGCGAGCTGCTGGTCCAGGAGTCCTCCGGCGGCGTCCGCGGGTACCGGCTGAGCGATGCCGCGCTGCGCCTGGTCGAGGAGGGCGACCGGCGGATCTTCTCGACCATCGAGCCGGCGCGGCTGGACCAGGGCTGGATCGTGGTCGCCTTCTCGGTGCCCGAGGACGAGCGCGACCGCCGCCACGTGCTGCGCTCCCGCTTGACCTGGATGGGCTTCGGGATGGTCGCCAACGGCGTCTGGATGGCGCCGCGGCGGATGCTGCCCGAGCTGCGCGACACGGTCGAGCGGCTGGAGTTCGAGCGCTACGTGCACGTCTTCGACGGCGTCTACAGCGGCTTCGAGGACCTGGAGGTCCTGGTGCGCCGCTGCTGGAACCTCGACGGCCTGCGCGCCATGTACCGCGAGTTCCTCTCGGAGTGGGAGCCGGTCCGCGCCCGCTGGGTCGCCGGGTCGCCCGACGAGGACGAGCTGGGCGCCTTCCGCGACTACACGTCGGTGCTGGACCGCTGGCGACGCTTCCCCTACCTCGACCCCGGCCTGCCGGTCGAGCTGCTGCCCTCTGGCTGGGAAGGCCGCGCTGCCGCCGACCTCTTCTTCGATCTCCGCGGCCGGCTGGAGAAGCCGGCGGTCCGTCACGTCGAGCGAGCGGCGACCCCGCAGCGGCTGGCCACCGAGCCGCCCGCTTCCGGCCTACCATAGGGCGGCAATCCAGGCACCACGGGGCCATGCGCATCAATGAGCAAGCATCAGGGGGGGACCGGTCTTGGACAGCCACAACTCGGAGAGGGAAGTTCGCGACCTGCACCAGCGCGCCACCGACGCGTTCGGCCGGCACGTCCACGCCATCCAGGACGACCAGTGGACCGCGCCGACGCCGTGCTCGGAGTGGGACGTTCGGCAGCTGGTCAACCACGTCGTCAGCGAGATGCGCTGGAGCCCGCCGCTGCTGGCGGGCCGAACCATCGCCGAGGTCGGCGAACGCTTCGACGGCGACGTGCTCGGCGACGACCCCAGGGCCGCCTGGGACGACTCGGCGGCGGAGGCGGTCGCCGCGGTCTCCGCCGGCGGCAGCATGGAGCGCGTCGTGCACCTGTCGTTCGGTGACTTCCCCGGTCGCGAGTACACCATGCAGCTCTTCACCGACCTGCTGATCCACGGCTGGGACCTGGCGCGGGCGATCGGCGGCGACGACCACCTCGACCCCGAGCTGGTCGAGGCGTGTGGCGAGTGGTTCGCGCCCGTGGAGGAGGCGTACCGGACGGGCGGCGCGGTCGGCCCCAGGGTCGACCTGGCGGCGCGGGCCGACGAGCAGGCGCGCCTGCTCGCGATGTTCGGCCGGCGCTGACGCGCCGAGGTGGCTGACCCGGGGTTTCCCCGGGAGATCAGGCTGCGGCCACAATTGGGACATCCGCGCCCCACATGCGTCGCGTATCGTCATAAACCGTTGGTAATCACCTGGCCCAACGGAAGACGAGGTGATCGCATGAGACGCCGGCTCACGCCCGCGTTGCTTCCGGCACTGCTGCTCGCGCTGATCGCGCCCGGGATCGCGGGCGCGTCGTCATCGGAACGGGACGCCGATCGAACCGACGCCGCGGTTCGCCGCCCGATCGTGATCGGGCACCGCGGCGCCGCGGGCTACCGGCCTGAGCACACGCTCGCCTCCTACCGCCTCGGCGCGCGGATGGGCGCCGACTACATCGAGCCCGACCTGGTGTCGACCAAGGACCACGTGCTGGTCGCACGGCACGAGAACGACATCACCGCGACCACCGACGTGGCCTCCCACCCCGAGTTCGCCGCACGCCGCACCACCAAGGTGGTCGACGGCAACAGCATCACCGGCTGGTTCACCGAGGACTTCACCCTCGCCGAGCTGCGGACCCTCCGCGCCAAGGAGCGGCTGCCCGACCTGCGGCCGCAGAACACCGCCTTCGACGGCATCGAGCTGGTCCCGACCTTCCAGGAGGTCATCGACCTCGCCAAGCAGGCCGGAGTCGGCATCTACCCCGAGACCAAGCACCCGACCTACTTCCGGAGCATCGGCCTGCCGCTCGAGGAGCCGCTGGTCGCGACCCTTCGCGCCAACGGCCTGGACAAGCCGAACACCAAGGTGTTCGTCCAGTCGTTCGAGGTCGGCAATCTGAAGCGGCTCCACACCATGCTCAAGGTCCCGCTGGTCCAGCTCATCGACGCGGCCGGCAAGCCGTTCGACTTCGTCCAGTCCGGTGACCCGCGCACCTACGCCGACCTGGTCAAGCCGGCTGGCCTGGCCGAGATCGCGACCTACGCGCGCGGCATCGGCCCGAACAAGGACCTGATCGTGCCGCGCGACCGCACCAACCACCTGCTCTCACCGACCACGCTGGTCAGCGACGCCCACCGTGCCGGGCTCGTGCTGCACCCGTTCACCTTCAGGAACGAGAACAACTTCCTGGCGGAGGACTTCCGGCAGGGCAACCCGGCCAGCCCCGAGTTCCTGCGCGCCAGGGGCGACAGCCCGGCCGAGTTCCGGCTGTTCTTCGGCCTCGGTGTCGACGGCCTGTTCACCGACGACGCCGACACCGCCGTGGCCACGCTGCACGCGATGAACCTGCGATGAAACCGCGATGAACCCGCGCTGAGCGCGAGGCCGGGGAGGAGCGAGGGCGGCGATCCGCTACCTGCGGCCGCTGCGGCGACGCCGCGGCCGCGGCTCCTCCTCGGCCTTCGCTTCGTCCTTGTCCTCGACGGAGGCTTCGGCTTCGTCGTCCTCGGCCTCGGCTTCCTCTTCCTCGTCGTCCTCGCCGTCGAAGTCGGCCGCGGCGACCTCCTCGTCGTCGATCAGCTCCTCGCCCTCGAGGTCCTCGACGTCCTCGACGTCGAGGTCGTCGGTGCTCTCGTCGACGTCATCGGCGGCCTGGTCGGCCTCCTCGTCGTCCTCGACCACCGCTGCCTGGCGCCGGGAGGCTCCCCTGCCCGCCGGCCGAACCGGTTCGTCGCCGCTGTCGTCGCGGTCGACCAGCGCCGCGAGCGTCCGGCGCGTCGAGGAGCTGAGCCCGCTCCTCGAGTCGGAGGCGTGCCTGGCCCGGAAGGCCTCGACGGCCGCCTCCTCGACCAGCAGCTCGGCCAGCGGGTCGGCCTCCAGGCGCTCGTCGGGGATCGGCCGACCGCTGGAGACCGAGTGCCCGTAGGTGCCGCGCTGGAGGCGGTCCTCGGCGCGTTGCAGGGCGGACCAGCGGTCCCGCAGCGAGCGGCTGACCGCGCGTCCGGTCTCTTCGGCGATCCGCCAGTTGGCGTCGTCGACCTCGTCCCCCTGATCGGGGGCTGTGGCGGCGATCTCGGCCCTGAGCAAGCGCTCGAGCCTCGCGCGCTCGGTTGCGAGCAGCTCTGCCGCTCGTGCCTCGTCCATGGTCGTCCCTCGTCCAGTTGGGATGGCAGCTCCGGTGCCCCACCAAAGACCCACAGGAAAGATCCGAAGATGGTGCCAGGTACGCAGGGCGGACGCCATTTGCCGGCGAGCTGATCGACGCGTGGGCCATCAACGCGCGGGACGCGCCAACTGCCCGGCTCGACCGGTAGCCTGGTGCTGGCGGAGTGACACAAGGGCATGCCGGGTGACGTCGTCCGGGGGGAGGACCAATCACGATGGCAGCGAGCGACCAGCGGGGCGCCTTCGCCGGCGCGATCTTCGACGTTGACGGCGTGCTGGTGGACTCGCCCCACGAGCGCGCCTGGGCCGAGTCGCTGCGGCGGCTCATGGAGGGCGAATGGCGGGACCTGGCGCCGCGGACCAGCTACCGCCCCGAGCGGTTCACGCACGACTTCTATCAGGAGGTCATGGCCGGCAAACCCCGCATGGCCGGCGCCCAGGCCGCGCTGGAGGCGTTCGGCGTGCCGGACGCCGAGGCCGCGGCCAAGGAGTACGCCGAGGACAAGCAGGCCCGCGTCTCCGAGCTGATCGACGCCGGCGAGTTCCACGCCTACCCGGACGCGATCCGGTTCTTTCTGGCCACCAAGCAGGCCGGGCTGCGGGTGGCGACCGCCTCGTCGTCCCGCAACGCCCGGCCGATGCTCCAGCGGATCTCGCTCGACCGGCTCGCCGACCAGCTCGGGCTCGACCTGCCCGCCCCGCTGCGGGGCAAGAGCCTGATCGAGTCGGTCGACGCCGACATCTCCGGCCGCTCGTTCCCCCGCGGCAAGCCGGACCCCATGATCTTCCTGACGGCGGCCGAGGAGCTGGGCGTGCGGCCGGCGGACAGCTTCGTGATCGAGGACGCCCAGTCCGGCATCAAGGCGGCCAAGGCCGGCGGCATGGCGGGGCTCGGCGTCGCCAGGCAGGGCGGCGAGGAGCTGCTGCTGGAGGCCGGCGCCGACCTGGTGGTCGAATCGCTCGACCAGGTGGACCTGGGCGCGATGCGGGAGGGGAGGCTGGCACGCAAGTGACCGCCTGGACGCTCACCTACGAAGGCTTCGACCCGGACCGGCAGGGGCTGCGGGAGGCGCTGAGCACCCTCGGCAACGGGTTCTTCGCGACCAGGGGGGCCGCCCCGGAGACCAGGGCCGACGGGGTGAACTACCCGGGCACCTACGTCGCCGGCCTCTACAACCGCCTGACCAGCGTGGTCTCCGGCCGCGACATCCAGAACGAGGACATGGTCAACCTCCCGAACTGGCTGCCGCTGGACTTCCGGGTCGAGGATCAGCCCTGGTTCCAGCCGACCAGCGGCCAGCTCCTGGAGCACCACCAGGAGCTGGACCTGCGCTCCGGCGTGCTCACCAGGCGGCTGCGCTGGCAGGACGAGCGGGGCCGGCGCACCCGGCTCGAGCAGCGCCGCTTCGTCAGCATGGACAAGCCGCACCTGGCCGGGCTGGAGAGCACCTTCGTCGCCGAGAACTGGTCGGGCACGCTCCAGGTCCGCTCCGGGCTCGACGGCGGGGTCACCAACTCCGGGGTGAAGCGCTACCAGAGCCTCAACGGCAGGCACCTGGAGCTGGTCAGCTCCGGCTCCAGCGGCGACGAGATCGTCGAGCTGGAGGTCCAGACCAACCAGTCCCACATCCGCATCGCCGAGGCCGCCAGGACCCGGGTGAAGCGGCTCGACGAGCCCGCGCCGACCCGCCGCGAGGTGGTCCAGGACGGCGACTACATCGGCCACGAGCTGACCATCGACCTGCGCGAGGACCAGCCGGTGATCATCGAGAAGATCGCCGCGCTCTACACCTCGCGCGACCGGGCCATCGCGGAGGCCCAGCACCAGGCGCGCACCGCCGTGCAGCGGGCCGGAGGCTTCGACGAGCTGCTGATCCGCCATATCAGCGCGTGGGGCCGGCTCTGGAGCCGCTACCGGATCACCATCCACGACAACCAGCACGCCCAGCTGGTGCTGCACCTGCACATCTTCCACCTGCTCCAGGTGACCTCGCCCAACACCATCGACCTGGACGTCGGCGTGCCGGCGCGAGGGCTGCACGGCGAGGCGTACCGGGGCCACATCTTCTGGGACGAGCTGTTCATCTTCCCGTTCCTGAACTTCGAGAGCCCGACCCTGGCCCGCAGCCTGCTCGCCTACCGCTACCGCCGCATCGACGAGGCGAGGCACCTGGCCAGGGAGGCCAGCGGCGAGGGCGCCAGCTACCCATGGCAAAGCGGCTCCGACGGCCGCGAGGAGGCCCAGCAGGTCCACCTGAACCCGCGCTCAGGGCGCTGGCTGCCGGACAACACGCACCTCCAGCGCCACGTGAACATCGCCATCGCCTACAACGTCTGGCAGCACTACCAGGTCACCCGCTCGGTGGAGTTCCTGCGCTTCCAGGGCGCCGAGATGCTGGTCGAGATCTCGCGCTTCTTCGCCAGCATCGCCTCCCACAACCCGGACCTCGACCGCTACGAGATCCGCGGGGTGATGGGCCCTGACGAGTACCACGACGCCTATCCGAGCAGCGACCGGCCGGGGCTCAACAACAACGCCTACACCAACGTGATGGTCGCCTGGGTGCTGCGACGGACCATCGAGGCGCTCGAGACGCTCCCGCCGCACTACCGCCAGGAGCTCGTCGACGAGCTCGGCCTGCGCGAGATCGAGCTGGACCGCTGGCGTGACGTGGCCGCCCGGATCAAGGTGGTCTTCCACGCCGACGGCGTCATCAGCCAGTTCGAGGGCTACGAGCAGCTCGAAGAGCTGGACTGGGAGGGCCTGCGCCGCAAGTTCGGCAACATCCAGCGGCTCGACCGCATCCTCGAGGCCGAGGGCGACAGCACCAACCGCTACAAGGTGTCCAAGCAGGCGGACGTGCTGATGCTGCTGTACCTGCTGTCGGTCGACGAGCTGCGCGAGCTGCTCGAGGGCCTCGGCTACGAGCTGACCTCGGAGACGATCCCCAAGACGATCAGCTACTACCTGGCGCGGACCTCGCACGGCTCGACGCTGAGCGGCGTGGTGACCGCCTGGGTGCTGGCCCGCTCGGACCGCGAACGCGCCTGGGAGTTCCTGCTCCAGGCACTGGAGAGCGACGTCTCCGACGTCCAGGGCGGAACCACCGCCGAGGGCGTCCACCTCGGCGCCATGGCCGGCACGGTCGACATCGTCCAGCGCGCCTTCAGCGGCATGGAGGCCCGTGGCGACGTGCTCCGGTTCGACCCCGCCCTGCCCACCGAGCTGTCCGAGGTGCGGTTCAGCGCCCACTACCGTGGGCACAGGGTCGACGTGACGATCACCTCCGACAACTTCCGGATCAGCATGCGTCCAGGGCCGGCGCCGCCGATCAAGCTGGGCATCCGCGACAAGGTCGTGGACCTGGAGCCGGGCGGCACGGTCGAGATCGACCTCGAGCCGGTCGTCTGACGTGGCCGGCCCGCACGAGCCGGTGAAGCCGCCCCTCGAGGCGCCCCTGGAGCGCACCGCGCTCTGCCTCGACTACGACGGCACGCTGGCGCCGATCGTGCCCGACCCGGAGGCGGCGAGGCCCTTCGAGAACGGCCTGGAGCTGCTCGGACGGCTGGCGGCCCGGGCGGCGGCGGTCGCGCTGGTCTCCGGCCGGCCCGCCGAGTTCCTGGCCACCCACGCCGCCGTCCCTGGCGTCCGCTACCTCGGCCTCTACGGCCTCGAGGAGATCCGCGACGGCCGGCTGCTGGTCGACCCGGCCGTCGCCGAGGCCGAGCCGGCGGTGCGGAAGGCGCTCGCCGAGCTCGACGCCGACCCGGCGGTCCGCGAGTCCGGCGCCCACGTCGAGGACAAGGGCCGCGCCGTGGCCATCCACCTGCGCCGGGTCGCCGACCCCGAGCGCTGGGCCGAGCCGGTGGCCGAGGTCGCCCGCCGGGTCGCCGAGGCCAACCGGCTCGAGGTGCAGCCAGGCCGGCTGGTGTGGGAGCTGCGCCCGGCGGTGCGCAGCGACAAGGGCGACGCGGTCCGCAAGGTGGTGGTCTCGTCCGGCGCCGAGGCGGTGCTGGTGGCCGGCGACGACCTCGGCGACCTGCCGGCGTTCGCGGCCGCCGCCGACCTCGCCGACCGCGCCGGCATCGAGGCGGTGCGGGTCGCGGTCGCGTCGGCGGAGTCGCCGGCCGAGCTGCTCGCCATGGCCGACGTCACCGTCGAGGGCCCGGAGGGGCTCCGGGCCCTGCTCGAGGACCTGCTGCGCTGAGCGACGTCAGCGCGCTTTGCGGCGTCAGCGCGGTGCGCGGCGTCAGCGCAGCGTGCTTGCGTCCACCTTGTTGCTGACCGCGATCTGGGTCAGCGAGATGTAGGACGACGACTGGTCGTACACGTAGCGGGTGAGCCCCGGGGTCGTGATCGTGATGTTGTTCGACCACAGGTACGGGATCCACGGCACGACCTGCTCCATCAGCTTCTTGTCGAAGGCCACCCAGCACGTCCGGCGGGCGGGGTCGTCGCCGGCCAGCCGCTCGCAGTTCGACACGTCGCCGTCGACCACCGGGATCCGCTCGCCGCTCGGGTACGGGATTCCCATGCTCTGGGCCTGCGCCGGGGTCATCCCGACCAGCGAGTAGTTGACGTTGCCGGTCGGATTGATCGCCTTGCCGGAGAACAGCACGAACGCGAACGTGAACGGGTCGGCGTAGTCCTTGATCCAGCTCGGGTGCAAGCCCAGCGGGATCTTGTTCTTGACCGTCTGGATGGTCTGGTAGGCGGCGCTGGTCGACAGCTCACGCGGGGTCACCTGGATGCCGATCTTGCCAAGGCTGTTGACGACCACCGGCTCCATGTCGGTGAACGGCGCCACGTTGCGGCTCACGACCACCAGGTTCTTGCACTGCGGGGCGTCGCAGGTGCCGTCCTTGTTGGTGTCGTACCTGGACAGCTTCATCTCGGCCTGGGCCTTGGCAAGGTCGCCATGGAAGCCGGCGCTGTTGTAGGGGTCGTACGACTGGGTGAGCTGATTGCCGAGCACGGTCGGCGGCATGATGTGGGTCGCGATCTGGCCCCACACCGACCCTCCCCATGCCTGGAGGATCGCCGCCTTGTCCATGACCAGGTTCGCGGCCTTGCGCACGTGGATGTCGTCGAACGGCGGCTGGCCCAGGTTCATGGTGATGTACCAGGTCTGGTCGCTCGAGTCGGCGTGGAGCTGCTTCCTGCGATTGGGGTCGGTGACGTAGCGCGCCAGCACCGTCTTGGGCGGCTGGTTGACGTACGAGGAGTCGAGCCCGCCCGACTGCACCTTGTCGAAGATGTCGTTCACATTCGTGTCGACGGTGATCTGGATTCCGTCGACGAAATTCGACCGGAGGTCGTCGCTGCCCTGGTCGTAGTTCGGGTTGCGGACCATGATCAGCTTCTTGCTCGGGTTGAAGCCCGAGATCGGCTTCATCGCCGCGCACGACGAGATGTTCAGCTTGTCGGCGCCCTGGATCATGTACGGGCCGGACGAGATCACGTAGCGGCCGTAGTCGCCGGCCTTGGTGAAGCACTTCGCCACCTCGCTCGGGAACGGCGAGGTGGCCGGCATCGCCAGCCGGTACAGGAAGTCGCCGGTCGGCGCCTCGAGGTTGAACACGATCGTGGAGTCGTCGGGCGTCTGGATCCCGCTGACCGGCGCCGGCGCCTTGGCCTTGCAGTCCATCCCCTTGATCACGCCGCAGTAATAGCTCCCGTACTGGGCGACCAGCGAGGCGGTGTTGATCCGCTCGAAGGCGTACTCGACGTCCTTGGAGGTGATCACCCGGTTGACCGGTGGACCGAACTTCAGGTTTGGCTTGAGCTTGAAGGTGTAGGTGAGCCCGTCGCCGGAGATCGTCGGCATCCCCGCGGCCAGGTCCGGGTACAGCTTGTTGCCCTCGGTCCCGCCGATGTGCTTGGTCGCCACCAGGGTCCTCAGCAGGGCGTTGAACGAGTTGAAGGCGATCGACACGTACTCGCCGGTGGGGTCGAAGCCACCGGTGAGGCCGAAGTCGTCGAGTGCGGTGCGGAAGACGCCGCCGCGCTGCGCCTGCGCGGTGCCCGAGCCGCCGCCACCGCCTCCGCCGCCGTTGCCGCAGGCCGCCGCCACCAGCGCCACGGCGAGCAGCAAGCCAGTCAGACCGAGCCGACGCCGTCCCATGCGACCGATGCCCACCATCCTCGACCTCTCCTCCTCGAGTGCCGGTCCCGTGGGGGGATCGCCCGGTGCCAGGGTTCGGTCGGGCACGCGTTGGGTACGCGTCGGCAGACCGCCACGATTTGTCGCGCACGCCCTAATGCGCCCGATAACGAAGCCGATGTCAATCCCTAGCAACGCAATTCAGCAGATTCTTAACGACGGAGCCGGTGCGGGGTGCGGGATTGGGGCGGCCCCGGGGCTCCGCGGGCGCCGCGGGTGGGGCCGTGGGGGTGCGGCGGCCTCAGGTGGGCGCGGTGGCCGGGAGGCTGACGCGCTCGGCGCCGGCGTAGAGGTTGAAGCGGCGGCCGCGCAGGAAGCCGACCAGCGTCATGCCGAAGCGCTCGGCCACGTCCACCGCAAGGCTCGACGGCGCGGACACCGCGCACACCACCGGCACCCCGGCGGTCAGCGCCTTCTGCATGATCTCGAAGCTCGCCCGGCCGCTGACCAGCAGGATCCGGTCGCTGAGCGGGAGCCGGCCCTCCATCAGCGCCCAGCCGACCAGCTTGTCGACGGCGTTGTGGCGGCCGACGTCCTCACGCAGGCACTCCAGCTCGCCGTCGGCGCTGAACAGCCCCGCCGCGTGCAGCCCACCGGTCGACTCGAACAGCCCCTGCGCCTCGCGCAGCTTGTCGGGCAGGCCGTAGAGCACCTCGGCGCGGACCCGCGGCCCCGCCGGCGGCAGCGCGCAGCCCCGCAGCTCGATCGCGTCCAGGCTCGCCTTGCCGCAGACGCCGCAGGCGCTCGAGGTGTAGAAGTGCCGCTCCAGGCCGCGCAGGTCGGGCATGGCCGAGGCGTCGAGCTGCACGTTGACGACGTTGTACTGCTGGGCGGCGTCCAGCTCGGGGTCGGTGCAGTAGCTGACGCCCCGCAGCGCCTCGCGGCCCGGCAGGATCCCCTCGCCGTGCAGGAACCCGACCGCCAGCTCGAAGTCCTTGCCAGGGGTCCGCATGGTGACCGCCAGGCGCTCGGTCGCGGCGCCGGCGACCAGGCGGATCTCCAGCGGCTCCTCGGTCGCGAGGAAATCGCCGCGGCGGCGCTGCACGCCGTCGGCGACCACTCCGACGGTGGCGCGGGTCTTGCTTCCCGGTCGTGTTGCCATCTCCCGAGGTTAACCGCCCCAACGGATTCCGCGCAGCGCCCGGCCCGGCGGAATTGAGCGCTGGCCGCGCCCTTTCCCATCAAGGGAGGCCGCGCGAAGGCCGACAAACAGCGTGATGGGACTTACGCCTCGGGGGGAGCCGCGCGCGATGTCGTCCACCGTCGCCCCAGAGGTCACGCTCGCTGGGCGTTACCGTCTGGTCCGGCGACTGGCAAGCGGCGGCATGGGACAGGTCTGGCGGGCCAACGACGAGATCCTGCGCCGGCCCGTGGCGGTGAAGCTGCTGCGCACCGAGTACGCCGAGGACCCCGAGTTCGTCGACCGCTTCCGCGCCGAGGCGCGGCGCACGGCCGCGCTGTCGCACCCGGGAATCGCCAGCGTGTTCGACTACGGCGAGACCGGCGAGGGCGAGCGCACCACCGCCTACCTGGTCATGGAGCTGGTCGAGGGCGAGCCGCTGTCGATGCTGCTGGCCAGGGAGGGACGGCTCAGCGCCACCAACACGCTCGACGTCATCGCGCAGTCGGCGCTGGCGCTCGACTCGGCGCACCAGGCCGGGGTGGTCCACAGGGACGTGAAGCCGAGCAACCTCCTGCTGCGGCATGACGGGGTCGTCAAGGTCACCGACTTCGGCATCGCCCACGCGGCCGACGAGGTCCAGCGCACCGAGTCCGGCGTGGTGGTGGGCACGGCCGCCTACCTGTCGCCGGAGCAGGTCGCCTGCCAGCCCGCGACGGCCGCCAGCGACATCTACGCGCTCGGGATCGTGGCCTACGAGTGCCTGGCCGGGCGCCGCCCGTTCACCGGCGAGCACCCGATCGCGCTGGCGCTCGCCCACCGCCGCAGCGCGCCTCCCCCATTGCCCGAGGAGATCCCGGAATCCGTCAGGGAGCTGGTGGCGTGGACGATGGCGAAGGCGCCCCGCGCGCGCCCGAGAAGCGCCGGGCTGCTCGGCCGGCAGGCGCTGGCGACCCGGGCCGGCCTTCCCGACACCCCGCGGCCGGAGGACGCGGGCTCCGGTCCTGGCGGCTGGCTACCGGTGATGGGCGGTTGGCAGGCGTCGGGCGCCGCCGACTCGCCCGACGTGCAGGCCGAGCCCGCGGCCAGGCCAGGCGCCGACCAGGCCCAGGCCGACCAGACCCAGAGCGACCGGACCCTCGGTGACGAGGCGACCCAGGCGGACGGCGCCCAGCCAGCGCGGGCCGGGGCCGAGGCAGCCCAGGCGGACGGCGCTCCGCCATCCTCGCCGTCGCCCGAGGGCTCTGAGGCGGAGGGGCGCGACGAGTGGGCGCTGCCTCCCGTGGTCGTGTCGCCGCCGCCGCGGCGCGGGATGCGCCACTCGCTGGTGGCGGTGGCGGTGGCGATCCTCCTGCTGCTGGCCGGGGTGATGACCGCCGCCGCGCGGCAGCGGTCGGTGGCGGTGGTGCCGTCGGTCGACGGCCAACTGATCGCGACGGCGGGGCAGGCGCTCACCAGGGCCGGCTTCGAGGTGCGGGAGCGCATGCGGCCGGACCAGAGCAGCCGCGCCGGCCAGGTTCTCTCGCAGAGCCCGGCGGCCGGCACCCGGCTCCAGCGCGGCCGGCCGGTGACCGTCGACGTCTCCAGCGGCCCGCCGGTGGTCCTGGTGGACCCGGCCCGCTATCTGGGCAAGCCGCTGAACGGGGTGCAGTCCGCCCTGATCCGCCTGGGCCTGCGGGTCAGCGTGATCAGCGGCGCGCCCGGGAAGCAGCCGGGGACGGTCAAGGCCATCAACCCCTCAGGCACGCTCCGCCAGGGCGACGGCGTCACCATTACCATCGCGTCCCCCGCGCCTCCAGCGGGCGGTTGAGCGCGAGGCCTTCGTCACCCCGCCGACGCGATTCCACAGGTCGAAAAACGGCGAGATAGCTCCACGGTCCTCAGGCCGAGGGATTTCCCGGAGAGTTCGCCGCCAGTTCGCTACTCGGAATCCTCGGAGGCCGCTCCCGCCGACGGCGGCATCTGGAGCTCTCTGGCCAGCGCCTCGATCGCGTCCGCCGGGAATCGGCGGTGCCCGCCGAGCGTCCGCATGTAGGGCAACTTTCCCTCTTTTGCCCAGCGGGACACGGTCTTTGGCGTCACGTGCAGGATTGCCGCCACCTCGGTGGCGGTCATGTATCCCGATCGGCTTGCTGGCCCCATGCGGCTCCACTCCTTCTACATGTTGCCCGGTCAGGCTGGCCGAAGCCCGCTGATCATCCTTCGCCTACTGCAAGAAACGTAGACCGCTCTCGTGACACTGCGGGCCGAATTGACCGGGCAGGGACGAACCGACCGGATCTCGACCGCGGAGCGAGGAGATTCCCGGTCCTCGCCCATGTCGAGACTACGATACATTCTCGCCAATACACGATTCGATCGCTCTGCCAGCGCCCGGCGGGCTGTCGCGGCGCGCGGGAATTCCTACGCGGGGACGCCGTATTCAGATCGCGTTCAGGTGTCGACCCGGACCTCCTTGGCGTCCTGCGGCCATCGGGTATGGAAGGTCCCCGGACGGTCCGTCCTGTGGTAGGTGTGCGCGCCGAAGAAATCGCGCAGACCCTGCAACAGGTTGGCCGGGCCCCGCTCGCGGCGCATGCCGTCGTAGTAGGCCAGCGACGAGGCGAACGCGGGGGTGGGCACGCCGAGCTCGATCGCGGTCGCGACCACGCGCCGCCATGCCGGCTGGGTCCTGGCGACGGCGTCCGTGAAGTACTCCGCCAGCAGCAGGTTGCGCAGCCGCGGGTCGCCCTCGTAGGCGGCGCGGATGCGGTCGAGGAACCGGGCCCGGATGATGCAGCCGCCGCGCCAGATGGTGGCCATGTCGCCGAGGTGGACGTTCCAGTCGTACTGCTCGGAGGCGGTGGCGATCTGGTCGAAGCCCTGGGCGTAGGCGACCACCTTGGAGGCGTAGAGCGCGTCGCGGACGTCGTCGATCAGCGCCTCGCCGGCCCGCCGCGAGGCCGACCCGCCCGCGCCGTCGGGCCCGGGCAGGATCTTGGAGGCGGTCACCCGCTCGTCCTTGCGGGACGACAGCGTCCGCGCGAACACCGCCTCGGTGATCGCGGTGATCGGCACGCCCAGCTCGAGCGCCGACTGGGCGGTCCAGCGGCCGGTGCCCTTCTGCTCGGCCTCGTCGAGGATCAGGTCGACCA
>JBEDUQ010000129.1:0-3421 GCA_040414855.1 Actinomycetota bacterium | reverse complement strand
CGGTCGACGAACAGGCGCACGGCGTCGTACCCGCCGGCGGTCGCCGCCCGGGACGATGCGCGCGGCCTGGGGAGGGGGAGTGGCTGCACCTCATAGGTGACCTCGCCGGGGACGCCGAGGACCTCTCGGCTGGTGGCAAGCACCCGCAGTTGGCCGCCGGCCGAGAGCAGGTCAGCGACCAGTTCGGCGGCCTCCGCGACGACGTGCTCGCAGTTGTCGACCAGCAGCAGACAGTGGGTCTCGCGCGCTCCTTCGCGGAGGCTGTCGCGCACCGGGCGCGTCGGCTGCGGGCTGACGCCGAGTGCCCTCGCCAGCGTGTCGGCGACCAGGTCGGCGGAGGCAACCGCGGCGAGGTCGGCCAGGCGCGCACCGTCGGGAAAGCGCTCGGCTTCGGCCGCCGCCACATGCAGCGCGAGACGGGTCTTCCCAGCGCCACCGGGACCGGTCAGCGTGAGCAGCCGATGGCCCTGGAGCAGCCCGGCGATCTCGTCCGTCTCGCGCTGCCGGCCGACGAACCGGGTCAGCGGGACGGGCAGGGCAGGGCCGGTCCGCGCGGCGCGGCCGATCTCGGCGCCCACCTCGACCAGGGCCGCCCGGTCGCTGACGCCGAGCTTGCGCAACAGGGCGCTGATGTGGCTTTCGACCGTCCGCACGGAGATGTACATGCGGTCGGCGATCTCGCGATTGTGCAGGTGCTCGGCGACGGCCGACAGGACCTCGGCTTCGCGTTCGGTGATGCCGGCCCGCGCCAGCCGCTCCAGCGGGCCCCCCTCCAGGCGCGTCATGGAGGCATCTTGCCAGTTCGTGGGTGCGCCGGACACTCGAAACCGGGCCGGCTGCTCCGCGGCCAACCTCGGGGCAACCTCGGGGCAACCTCGCGGCCAACCACGCAGCGAACCACGCAGCCAACCACGCAGGCGGCTTCCGTGCCGATTTCCGTGCCCCGCACGGATGTTCCGGAGCCCCGGCGGCCCAAACATTGCTTGCGAGGGCGAACAGCCCCACCGCTGAACGATCCGGCCACCGGGTTGGAACCAGAGAGGCAAGCATCATGCACACCACCGTTCTTGCTGAGATCGCCGCCCAGCGGGCGGCCGACCTGCACCGGGAGGCCGCCAGGCAGCGGTTGCTGCTGGAGCTGCGCGCCAGCCGCAAGCCGACGGTTCGTCGCCGTCGGATCTGGGCGCGGCTCTTCGTCCGACGCCCGCGACCGGCGGTCGTGGTGGCGACCGCGCCGCCGGACCCGTCGCGGCAAGCGATGGCGAGCGGGCCCGCGGTGGCCAGGCGGCGGCCCGCGGTGGCCAGGGCACGGATCGCCGTGCCAGTCGAGTCGGGGAGGCGGGAGGGCGCATCCAACGGCGCCGCCCAGTAGCCCTCCGTGCGGATCTACCGGGATTCCACGGATGTTCCGCCGCCGAGCGCCCCAAACACTGTGACGACAAGCCTGGAGGAAGCCATGACGTTCATCGAGACCGCGACCGCGGGCCCCGCTGGTGGTCCGGCGGCCCGGTTGTACGCCGACGACGTGGCCGACCGCGGCTACGTGGCCAACTCCACGCGGGTCCTCGCGCTGCGGCCGGAGGTTCTCGCCGGCTGGGCGCGGCTTGACGGCGCCATCAGGACCGGAATGGACCCACGCCGGTACGAGCTGGTCACGCTCGCCGCCGCCTGCGCCCTCCGCTCGACGTACTCCGCTATGGCCCACGGTCGGGTGCTGCGGGACCGGTTCTACGACTCCGAGACGGTGCGCCGCATCGCCACCGACCACACCGGCGCCGGCCTGAGCCCGGCGGACGTCGCGGTCATGGACTTCGCCGACCTGGTCGCCCGCGACGCCACCTCGATCGGTCCCGCCGACGTGCGGCGGCTGCGCGCCCACGGACTGTCCGACACCGACGTCCTCGACGTGGCGCTCGCCGCCGCGGCCAGGTGCTTCTTCTGCACCGTGCTGGACGCGATGGGCGCCCGGGCCGACTGGGCGCTGAGCGAGGACCTCGAGCCGCCGCTGCGCGCCGCGCTCACCGTCGGGAGAGCGCCGCGGCGAAGTGACCACCCGACAACGCGAGATGTGCGGCACCAGACGTCGTGAACACAAGCCCTGCCGAGGCGGCGATTCCCACCACGCACGACCTGAAGAGGAGCCAAGCAACCATGCACACCCCGAACCGCGGCCGTCACGACGTCGTCGTCGTGGGCGGACGAGTCGCCGGATCAGCCACCGCCATGCTGCTCGCTCGTCTCGGGCATGACGTGGTGGTCGTGGACCGGGCGACGTTCCCGAGCGACACAGTGTCCACCCACTCGATCGCTCGCAGCGGCGTTGTCCAGCTCCACCGCTGGGGCCTGCTCGATGAAGTCGTGGAGAGTGGTGCTCCGGCCATCAGGCAGATCACCTTCCACGCCCTTGGCGAGTCGGTCACGCGGCAGATCAAGCACAAGGCCGGGCTGGACTTCCTCGTCGCGCCCCGACGGTATGTCCTGGACACGATCATCGCGGCCGCTGCCGCTGGGGACGGCGCCGACGTGCGCACCGGCGCCACCGTGACCGGCGTGCGGCGGGACGAGCGCGGCCGCGTGGTGGGGGTGTACGGGCGTGATCGCACGGGCGCTCCCATCGAGATCGGCGCCCGTTACGTCATCGGCGCGGACGGCCTGCGCTCTCGGGTCGCGCGCTCGGTCGGCGCCGCGATCACCGATGCCCGCTCAGCGGATGGCGCGACCCAGTACGCCTACTACGAAGGCATCCCATGGACCGGCATCGAGTTCTTCGTGGCCGAAGGGTCGCTCGCGGGGGTGTTCCCGACGCACCACGGGGAGGCATGCATCTGGGTCTGCAATCCCTCCGCCGAGGCGAAGGCGGTCCGCCGCCGGGCGGGATCGCGCGCCGAGGCGTTCGGCGAACTCCTCGAGCGGTCGGCCCCGAGGCTCGCCGACCGGCTGCGCCACGCGCGACGGACCTCGCCGGTGCGGGGCACCCTCCGGCTGCCCAATCAGGTGCGCCAGGCGTTCGGCCCGGGCTGGGCCCTGGTCGGGGACGCCGGCTATCACCGTGACGCGGTCACCGGGTACGGCATCAGCGACGCGTTCCGCGACGCCGAACTGCTGGCCGTGGCACTCGACCGGGCGCTGACCGGTGAGGCCGAGGACGCCGAGGCGCTCGCGCTCTATCAGCGGCAGCGCGACCAGGCGTTGAGCGAGATCTTCGAGATCACCTCCCGTCTGGCCGCCTATCCGCCGGTGCCGACGTTCATCGAGCTGCAAAAGCAGCTGAGCGCCGCCATCGACAAGGAGGCGGCGGCGCTGGCAGCTCGGCCGATCCCGGGCCAGCGCCTGCTCGCGACCGCCTGATCGAAGACCGCCCACACGAAAGGAGGCGACAGCGTCGATCCCAGGAACTCTCTGACCGCAGCCCACCCAATCT